>CAZWUX010000167.1:0-9682 GCA_964637665.1 uncultured Anaerolineae bacterium | reverse complement strand
CGTTCCTGGGAGGCTTCCGCCGATCTGTCGATTTTCGCCGTGTGCCGGGTGTGTGTCCGGCCCCTGGCTTAGCTTCACCTCGCGGTGAAGAACCTCCACCCTCGTCAACCTGCCCCATGCGGCGCAGGCCCTGGCGCTGATGTTCGCCGTTATTCGCTTGTCGTTGCCGGGCGTCTGCCCGATTCCACTCCTCTCGGTGATGTTTACCACGCAGATGATAGTGTCGTGCCGGGGATTTGTCAAGCGGCCCCGTTCAATTTTGGGTATAATTGGTCTACATTAGGTCGCCATCTATAGAGGAACCATCGTGAACGACGCTCCCATTCAAACCCCGGACGAGATCACCCTCAAGGTCGAGGGTATGGACTGTGCTAACTGCGCCCTCACGCTCGAACGGGGCATTTCCCGGCTTGATGGGATTAAAAGCATCAGCGTGAACTACACCACTGGCCGTCTAAAGGCGGTCGGCACGGCGGAGGTCGATGCGATCACCGAGCGCGTCCGGTCACTGGGCTATGATATCGCCGCCGACGCGGATACCTCTTCGGAGCGCGCCGATTCGGTCCCATCGCGACCCGGCCCGCTGGGGTTTTTCCATTATCTGCTCTCCAACTCGGAGACGGTCGCCGCGCTCGTCGGAGCCGGTCTGCTCATCGCCGGGACCATCGCAGGCAGCCTGATCGTGCCATCATGGGGTGGGTGGGTCCGGCTGGGATCGCACGTCGCGGCCATGTTCGTCGGCGGGTTCCCCATCGCCCGCAAGGCCCTCCGCGCACTGTTCGTCGGGCGTCAGGTTACCATCGACTTGCTGATGACGATCGCCGCCGTCGGCGCGCTCGCCATCGGGGAGACGGGGGAAGCCGCAACCGTCGTCCTGCTGTTCGCCGTCGGCGAGGCGCTGGAGGGCTACTCCGCCGACAGGGCACGCGACTCTCTGCGTAGCCTGATGTCTCTGGCCCCCGACCGCGCGATGGTGCTTCGCCCCTGCATGGACTGTGCCGAGCATATCGGCGCGCCCCTGCCCGGCGGCGGCATTTACGAGGGCGGACCCTGCCCACTCTGCGGCGAGCACGAGGTCGAGGTGGCTCTTTCTGCGGTCGAGGTCGGCGACCATGTGATCGTTCGCCCCGGCGGGCGGATTCCGGTCGATGGCCGCATCATCGAGGGCATGTCATCGGTCGACGAGGCCCCGATTACCGGCGAGAGTATCCCCGTCACGCGTGGGCCGGGCGGTGAGGTCCGCGCGGGCGGCATCAACGGCGAGGGCGCACTCGTGATCGCCGCCGAGCGCCCGGCCAGCGACTCGACCCTGAGCCGCATCGTCCGGCTGGTCGAGGACGCACAGGAGCGCCGCTCCCAGACCGAGCGTTTCATCGACCGTTTCGCCCGCTGGTATACACCCGCCGTTGTTGCGCTGGCTGCGGTCGTCGCACTGGTGCCGCCGCTCGTCTTCGGCGCGCCCTTCGTCGATCCCATCAATCCGATGCGCGGCTGGCTGTACCGCGCCTTCGCCCTGCTGATCGTCGCCTGCCCGTGCGCTCTCGTGATCAGCACGCCTGTGACGATGGTCAGCGCGCTGACCTCGCTGGCCCGCCGGGGCGTTCTCGTGAAGGGCGGCGTTTTCCTCGACGCGCTGGCCGGGATACGCGTCGTCGCCTTCGACAAAACCGGCACGCTGACCAAAGGCCAGCCGGAGATCGCCTATACCCGGACGCCCGTCTGCGAGCCGTCTGTCGATGAGTGCGAGCTTTGCGACGACCTGCTGGCGCTGGCCGCGTCCGTCGAGCGTCGCTCGGAGCATCCCCTCGCGCGTGCCGTCACGAGCGCGGCGGAATCCCGTCATCTTGCACATCGCTACCCGGCTGCCGAGTCGGTTGAGGCGGTCGCCGGGCGCGGCGTGCGCGGGGTGCTGGGTGGCTCGGACGTATATGTCGGCAGTCACGGCTATTTCCACGAGCAGGGTGTTTCATGCGAGGGGCTGCACGAGGCCATCGAGGAGGCGGAGCGTCACGGCCAGACCGTGCTGCTCGTCGGACGGGACGGCGCGCTGGAAGGTTTCCTCGCGGTGGCCGACTCGACCCGCGACGTAAGTCGCGAGGCACTCCATGCCCTGAAGCAAGCCCGGCCCGGCGTCCGCGTTGCGATGCTCACGGGGGATAACCCGGCGGTGGCTCAGGCAATTGCCGATCAGCTTGGCGCGATTGACGAGGTCGAGGCCGGGCTGCTACCGGAGGATAAGGTGGCAGCGGTCGAGCGTCTGCGGGCGCGCTACGGCGCGGTGGCGATGGTGGGCGACGGCGTGAACGACGCTCCGGCCCTCGCGCGGGCCGATGTGGGCATCGCAATGGGCGCGACAGGCACCGAGCAGGCGATGGAGACGGCGGACGTGGTGCTCATGCAGAACGACCTGTCTCGCCTCTCCGGGCTGATGCTCGCCAGCCAGCGCGCGCAGCGTATCGTCCGTCAGAACATCGCCTTCAGTCTGCTGGTGAAAGGTGCGTTCCTGCTGCTGGCGCTGCCGGGGCTGGCGACGATGTGGATGGCCGTGTTCGCCGACATGGGCGCGTCGCTGATCGTGACCCTTAACGGGATGCGGATGCTCCGCCCCGACCGGCCCGAATTAAAGTAGCTCATTGTAATCATTGAGTGTTGCGGTTGGCGGCGCTCTGCGCCGCCAGCCTATCGGGGTCAAGGGGACGTGTCCCCTTGTGGGAGCCTGGGGGCGAAGCCCCCAATCTACTCCTCGCTTAACTCCGCCACCTGATCAATAAATAAACTCGCGTATGTCATACCGGCTGATGTGCGGCGTGCCGCGCGCGCCGGAGAACGTTAGCTGGCGCTCGATGGCCTGCTGCTGCGCGATGCGCTCCTCCGCGCTCAGCGGACTCAGCCCGGCCTGCGCCGCGTCCCGCGCGTACTGGATGTCATCCCCCACGACGAGGTCCGAGAAGTAAATGATGTCGTCCATGTCCAGCGGCATCGCATTCAACGCCTCGACCGTGCCGCTGATGTGAGCATCGCTGTACTGCTGTCCGCCCGCGCCGAGTAGGGCGATCACTCCGACGGCCACGCCGCCTTTCTTCATCGCCCGGACTGCATTCACCATGTCGGCGGGCCGCCCCGGCTTTTTGAGGAACCGCAGCAGCGGCTCCGAGCCGCTTTCCATCCCAACGTACACCCGCTCCATCCCCCGCTCGCGCAGCGCGGCGTAATCACGCGGGCGCTTCTTGTCCCCACTGAACCCATCAAGGAAGGCGTACATCCCACCCAGCGCCTCGACATCATATGTTTCATGCACGATGTCCAGCAGCGGGAGCAGGAGCTTCATCGGCGTGACCAGCGAGTTCGCATCCCCCAGGAAGATCGTCCGCCGCAGACTCAACCCCCGGCCCAGAAAATCATGCACCTCATGTGCGTGCTGCCGGAACTCGTCCGGCGGCTTGATACGGAATGGCCTATCGCGGTAGAAATCGCAGAACGTGCAGGTATTGAATGAACACCCTTCGGTAAGCTGGAGCACGACCGCCATGTACTGGTCCGGCGGCAAGATGCCGACCGGTTTATACACCTCGAAGTAACGTGCGGCGTCCCTGGTGGATCGCGCCCGGTCAAATGCGGCGATGTTCTCGAAAGCGGCCTCTCCGTGCTGGGGTAGGGGGCGGTTCATCTCGACTTCGCCTGCTGCGAGCGCCGTGTAGAACGCATCGACCGTCCGCCGCGCCCGCTCCTCGATCGCGAGCGCCTCATCCTGCGCCAGCCAGCGGCGCTGCCGAACGTCTCCCTGCTCACGCCACTTGGCGACCATCCGCCCGTCCAGCCCGCGCCGGTACGACACCCCATCGAGCATCGCCGTCCACAGCCGCCCTTCGAGGTCGTAGCTGAACACGTCCGCCTTGGCTGGCTCATCGATGCTGATCGTGAGGCTGTTCGGCTTGACGCTCAGCGCGACCGGTTTGCCGTCCCACCGTCCGAGAATGACCACGCCCGGCTACTCGCTGAACAACACGTCGTAGAACAGCGGCTCACCCGGTCGATCCGACCACGCGTGCGCGTCGAGCACCTGCCGGGCCGCCTCGGCGGCGGTGTCTTCCGTCCGGGCGTGGATGGTGAACAGCGGTTCGCCCTCTTCCACGAACTCCCCAACCTTGTGATGCACGATGACACCTACTGCATGGTCGACCGGATCGCCCTTTTTCTGGCGGCCCGCGCCGAGGTGCAGCGCCGCGATCCCGATCTCCCGCGCATTGATCGTTTCGAGGTAGCCGCTGCGCGGCGCGTCGATCTCCTCGATAAGCGGGGCTGTGGGCAGCTTTTCCGGGTGATCGACCTGCGACACGTCCCCGCCCTGCGCCTCGACTAGCTTCCTGAACTCCTCGAATGCTTCTCCGTTATCCAGTTTTTCGTGCAGCGTGGGCCTCACATCCGAGAGGTCGGCCTCGTTCGAACAACCCGCCAATCTCACCATGTGCCCTGCCACGACGACGCTGTGCTCCACGAAGTCATCTGGGCCGCCGCCGCACAGCGTGTCGATGGCCTCTCGCAGCTCGACGGCATTCCCGACGGCGTTGCCCAGCGGCTGGTTCATGTCCGAGATCAGCGCCGTTACCTTGCGCCCCACGCCGCTCCCGATGTCGACCATGATCCGGGCCAGGTCGCGTGCATCCTCAACCGTCTGCATGAACGCGCCCAGTCCCGCCTTCACGTCGAGCACGAGGGCGTCCGCGCCCCCGGCGATCTTCTTGCTCATGATCGAGCTTGCGATCAGCGGCTTGCTCGACACCGTGCCCGTCACGTCCCGCAGCGCGTAGAGCTTGCCATCCGCCGGGGCGAGGTCGCCCGTCTGCCCTGCGAGCACGATCCCGATCTCCCCCGCCTGCCTGAGGAATTCCTCCTGCGTCAGATTGGCGTTAAAGCCATCGATGCTCTCCATCTTGTCGACCGTCCCCCCGGTGAAAGACAGCCCGCGCCCCGACATCTTCGCGACTGGCACGCCGCACGCCGCCACGAGCGGCAGCACGACCAGCGACGTTTTATCGCCCACGCCCCCCGACGAGTGCTTATCCACTGCGCAGTCGAGCACCTCCGACAGGTCGAGCATGTCACCCGACTCAGCCATCGCCATTGTCAGCGCAATAGTCTCATCAGCCATCATGCCCCGCAGGTAAACGGCCATGCACCACGCGGCGGCCTGGTAATCCGGGATGCTGCCGCTCGTGTAGCCCTCGACGAAAAACCGGATCTCCTCCTCCGTCAGGGCCTTGCCGTCACGCTTTCTCTGGATGATCTCCACGACGTTCATGTTTGGGTGCGCTCCCACGTAAAAAGGCAGAACGGATTGTGAACCAAGCATACCGCGCATCGCTGTGTTTGCTCAACATATGGAAATCGGCCCGCCAGACGGGTATCTTCGCGACGTATTTGGTACAATTTATCTTGCTGTTCGGCTTCTGAACCGGAAGACTTGTAGAAGACCTGTAGCGGAAAGCTGTCGATTGTGAACTGGGGGAGCGCCGGGCTGATCATTATCGCCTTCGCCGCGTTTGCCGGGCTGCACAGCCTGATCGCGGGCCTGGTCCCGCGCGAGCGGCTGAAGCAGGTGATCGATCCCCGGCTGGTTGAAGGCTGGTACCGGCTTGTCTACAATCTGATAGCCGCCGTGACGCTCATCCCAACCCTGGCGCTCATCGCGCTGCTGCCTGATCGCACGTTGTGGGTCGTCCCTATGCCCTGGGCGGCCCCCCTGCTGGCATTACAGGGGATCGGTTTGCTGGGATTGGCCGGGGCGCTTTTCGCCACCGACGTATGGCGCTTTGCTGGTCTGCGACAGGTCCGCGCCTATCTTTCAGGCGCCCCGCTGCCGCTGCCCGCGCCGACGCTTCAGGAATCCGGGATGTACCGGTACGTGCGTCACCCGTTGTACTTTTTCAGCCTGCTCGTGATATGGCCCTCGCCCATCATGACGGGCAACGTTCTGGTCTTCAATGTGGCAGCCACGCTGTACTTCGTCGTCGGCTCTCGCATCGAGGAGCGTCGGCTGCTCAGGGTTCACGGGGACACCTATCGCACCTATCGGCGGCGTGTGTCGTGGCTGATCCCGCTGCCACCCCACCGGGCTAAAGCGGTAGATCACCAGCCGGATTCGATGGGGCCTACCGGCGCCGACTAGGGGCGCTCGCGGGTCTATTTGTGCACAAACAAGGTCAACAGAGGATTCTTTATGGCTAGAAGAAGCTCACGCAACCGCATCGAGGAGCGGCGTAGCCAGCGCCAGCGCCGCAGCAGGCGGACCTTTCTGATCGTCGGCGTGCTGGTGGCGGCGATCGGGGTCGTCGGCATTGTGATCGCCCTCACCGGCCCCGGTCGCGGGGCGGTTGCCGCTGTCGATACGAATTACGAAGGGCTGACTCAGGAGGTCGACCGTACGGGGGAGGGTCCGGGTTTCGCGATCGGCGATCCCAACGCTCCGGTGACGCTCATCGAGTACTCGGATTTTAGCTGCCCACACTGCCACGATCTGACTGGCGCCATCCACCAGTTGATCGACGAGTACGTGACGGCGGGCGATCTGCGTGTGGTCTACAAGCCCATTTCCTTCGTCAACCCGCCCTATTCGCGCCCGGCGGCGCAGGCTGCGATCTGCGCGGGCGAGCAGGGTAAATTCTGGGAGATGCACGACCAGATCTGGGCGCTCTACGACAGCACCGGCCCCGGCGCCTATACGCAGCGCCAGCTTGCCGCGTCGGCGGAGGCCATCGGGCTTGACGGCAACGAATTTCGCTCCTGTTTCGTCTCATCGGACACGTCTTCTCAGGTCGACGCCGTTCTCGCTGAGGCGCAGGTGCGCGGTATCAACGGTACGCCCACCCTGTACATCAACGGTCAGCAGGTCGGCTACCGGGGTGCGGATACCGCCTATGCCGATCTGAAGGCCGCCATCGAGGCCGAGCTGGGCAGCTAGCGGCCCGCATCCGCAGGAGAATTGAGCGGGCGGCGTACAGCCGGATCGATCTCTTGGCGTCCTGCCGCGCGCCCGCCGTTGAGCGCCCGTCGGCTCCACCAGCCTGCGATGTGCTGCCCGGCGGCCTAATCGAGCCGCGCGACAGGCATCCGCCCGCCATCTTCCCACCGGTACAGGATGATCGGCGCGTCCGTCCGCCGCCCATCCGCGTCTAACGCCGGTTCCGGTAGGCCGGTCTCCTCGACGATCGGGTGGTCCACCCCTGCGACCTGCTCCATCGCCAACCACGTCGCATAATAAGCCGCCTCCGCCAGCGGGCCGGGCGGCACGCCGAGGCTGCCCTCCTCGTAGCCCGCCGTAAATGTGTCGACTCCTTCCGGCGGCAAGAATGCGTCGTCGGCCATGCCCGGCGCAGCCGCCCCGGTCACGTAATACAGGCCGTTCACCGACTCACCCCCCAGCGCCCCGACCTGCCCCAGCCCCCAGATCGGCCCTCCGACGACGACCTGATCGCCTGCCCCGGCCTGCCGGGCGTCTGCTACTACCTCATCGATCCCACCCTCCGGCCCGATCAATATCACCGCATCGATCCCCTCCCCCTGCGCCCACGCTTCCGCAGCAGCGATCAGCGCTTCAGCGGACGGCGCGAGGTTGGCGACCTCTCCACCTGGAATAACGTCTGCTGTTGTGAACGTGACGAGCGGTAACCCCGCCTCCGCGTAGATCGGCGCGGCTGCCAGCGTGGTCTCATCTCGCCAGTGCCCGACGACGGCGGCCACGTCCGGGTCGGCGGCCAATTTCTCCGCCTGTGCCACCGCCAGCGCGGGGTCGCCCATGTCATCATACGCCACTAACTCGAAGGCCACCCCCGCACGAGCGCTGGCGCTCTGCCCGGCCCACTCGCGGATTGCCAGCCGCGCCGCCGGGATCACATCGCTGCCGATCTCCCGGTAGCGTCCTTCGAACGGCGCGACGAACCCGATCCGCACGACCCTCGGTGTGACGCGGACGCAGCCGCCAAGCATCCCCACGAGCAGCACTGCCAGCGTGACCGGCGCTGCCGTCCACCCAATGATCCGCCTACGGGCACGCATTGGCGACGTGTTCCTCGAACGTGAAAGAGAAGTTGTGCCTGCCGCTGTCGTCGCAGGTGGCCCGGAAATAGAGGTATGCCGTCTCCGCCGGATAGACGACTGCCCGGATCGCGTCGAGGCCGGGGCTGGCGATCGGGCCGGGCGGGAGGCCGGGGTACAGGTACGTGTTGTACGGCGAGTCAACCGCATAATAATCCGCCTGCGTCAGGTTGAGATTCCACCACTGCCCTGTGTCCGGCTGGAAGCCCATCGCATACTGCACCGTCGGATCCGCTTCCAGCTTCATACCCGCCGCCAACCGGTTGAGATACACGCTGGCGATGGTCGGACGCTCCTCGGCGACGGCGGCCTCACGCTCGACGATCGACGCCAGCGTGACGACCTCGTACAGCGTCAGCCCGCGCGCCGCCGCATCCGCCCGCAGCTCCGGCGTGACGCGCTCATCGAACGTCTCCACCATCCGCCTGACGAAGCCCTCCGCCGTCGCGTCGAGCGCCAGCCGGTACGTGTCCGGGAACAGGAACCCCTCCAGCGTCGCATCCACCGGAATCTCATTCCTGAGCGCCATATCCACCGGGAGGATCGCCGGACTGCTCGACGCGACCGTGAAATCCGCCGCGCCGAACGGCAGATCGGCCTGCTGCCCGACCCAATCCGCGATCTGCTCGCGCCGCCACCCCTCCGTGACGCGGGCCGTCACCTCCGGCGGCAGCGCCTGGGTCAGCGCCTCCGCGATCTCCTGCGGCGTCATGCTCGCCGAGAGCCGGTAGCTTCCCGCCTCGATCTGCACGTCGATTCCTTTGTAATGCAGATACCGCCTGAACAGCGTCTCGTCGTCGATGTACCCTTCCACCGCCAGCCGGTCCGCCACACCTCCCGCCGTTTCCCCCGCCTCGACCGTGAAGATCGTCTCCCCCGCCGCAGGATCCGCCGCCGTATTCAGCGCCGATTCATTCACCGCGAGGTAGACGCCCAGCGCGGCGGCCTCCACCGGGTTGAGCGCCGCCCCCGGCGCTCCCTGTGAGCCGACCGCGATCCCACCTCCACGCTGCCCCATCGAGCGGATCAGCAGCCCGCCCGCGACGGCCAGCACGACGATGACGGCGATGATGAGGACCGTTCGGGCCAGCAGCGCCCCGGCTCCGGGCCGCTTACGCTTCTGGTCTGAACGCGTCGAGCGGTTGCCCCGGCTCATGCTCGCCTCCTCCCGCGTCGAGATAATCCTGCAAAATGGCCGCCGCCGCGAGGTCATCCACCGGATCGCCGCTCCGCCGCCTGCGGCCCCCGCTGGCCGCCATCGCCCCTGCGTCCAGCGACGAATAGCTTTCGTCCCACATAACAACCGGTACGTCGATCTTCTCCGCGAAGTTGCGCGCCCAGCCGAGCACGATCCGCGCCTGATGTCCCACCCGGCTCTCCGCGTCGGTCGGCAGCCCCACCACGACCTTGCCCACGCCCTCCGTCTCGACGATGTGCCTTAACTCTCCGAGCGCCGTCTCTGCGTCGGTATGGGGAACGATGGCATAGGGCTGAGCGAACAGCCGCAGCGGGTCCGTCAGCGCGACTCCGATCCGGGCCTCCCCATGATCGACGCCCATGATCCGGCTCACGTCCATCATCCCGCCCCCTC
>CAZWUX010000166.1:5209-9717 GCA_964637665.1 uncultured Anaerolineae bacterium | reverse complement strand
GTTCGAGTTCGAGCCGGAGATCACCGCCAAAGTCGCGAAGCGCGGCTGCCGCCTGGTCGAGGTCGGCATCTCGTACTACGGTCGCGAGTTCGACCAGGGGAAGAAGATCACAGGCTGGGATGCCCTCCCGGCCCTGTGGACGCTGATCAAGTACCGGTTCGTCGATTGACGGGCGATGACGGCGGCATCTGAGAGGGCGGCGAGAGCACATCACGCGCCGCCCTCTGTTTGTTGGGGGCCTTTTCCCCGGACCGTGTGCCTGACCGCCGTGCTTCTCGCCGGGGCCGCCCTGCGGATCGCGCTGCTGTCCGGTTTTCGCTTCCACCCGGATGAGGCGCTGTTCGCGACGCTGGCACGCCTCATCGTGACGGGGGATGACGTTCTGCTCGGCAAGACCGATCTTCTCGTCGACAAGCCGCCCCTGTTCTACTATTTGCTGGCCCTCGGCGTTTCGCTCGAATGGGGCAGCGAGCTAACCGCCCGCCTGCCGGGGCTGTTCGCGGGCATCATCTCGATTGCCCTCACCGCCCGGCTGGGCTGGCATCTGTGGCGTTCCGACGTGGCTGCCATCGTGGCCGCTGCCTTTGTGGCGTTTTCTCCGTTCGCCGTCGGCCTTTCGCCGACGGCCTTCGCCGATCCGCTCATGCTGGCGTGGGGGCTGGGCGCGCTCGCCGTCGTGACGGGGGATCGATCGCCCGACGTTCGCTGGGGGGTAGGGGGACTTCTGCTTGGGTTGGCGACCATCACCAAGCAGTCCGGCGCGCTGTTCGTGCCGTTCGCCGTCGGGCTGGGGATGGTATCTACGGTCGATGCTCGAACGCCGCCCCGCGATATCGCGCGCTGGGTGGCCCGGCTGTGTGCCGGTTTCGGGTTGGTGCTGGTGGTGGCGCTCCTCTGGGACCTCGTGCGCGGCGCGGAGGTTAATGTATGGTCGGCAGGCGTGGCGGCCAACAATCCGCACCGGCTGGCGCGCAGTGGGGAAGTCTGGCGTCGTGCGGCGGGCTGGCTGGATTGGGCGCGCTACGTGACGGCCCTGCCGCCGCTCGACGCGGCGCTGACCCTGCTGGTGGGCGTCACGCTGCCCGTTACCATTTTCTCTCGCCGGAAAACGCGCAGAACGCTCAGCGCCGCGCTGATTGCCGCCTACGTGATCGCCTATCTCGCGCTGATCTGGCTGGTGGCCTTCCCGCTGCTGGATCGCTACCTGCTGCCGCTCGTCCCGCTGCTGGGGCTGCTGCTCGGATGGTCGCTCGTGGCGATCGGGTGGGGCCGCTGGCGTCTGTCGAGCGGAAGGTCTGCCGTCGCCATACCGGCTCTGCTGGTGATCGCCGTGATGCTTCCTCAGGCCATACGTGCCTCAGAAGGAGCGTATCCCGTCGGCGGAGACCGCGGTGCGTATGATGGCATCGACGAGGTGGCGGCGGCGCTGCGTGATCTCCCGGCGGGCAGCGTGGTTTACTATGACAGCCTTGGCTGGCCGCTGGCCTACTATCTGTACGATGCGCTTCTCTACCGCGCCCCGGTCGCTTCACCGGCGGCACTGGCGGAGGACCTCCGCACCTTCGGCGACGCGGACAGCGAGCGTGTGCTCGTCCTGCCCTGCGTGGAGAGCCATGTGGAGATGCTCTCGGCAGTGCGCGCGACGGGCACCGGGGTCGAGATGCTGCTGACGACGGCCAACCGCTATGGCGAGTGTACGTTCACGGTCTATCGCCTCATACCCTGACAGTGTTTTTGCTTCAACGGTGCCATCTGGATTATGCTACCGTTTATTGACTCTCACACCAGCAATCTGGAGACTAAGTGATGCTTGAGAAAGCACTTGAGTACGCGCACGAACACCAGACAGATTATCTGGAAGAACTGTTCGATTTCCTGCGCATCCCCAGCGTGAGCACGCTGTCTGAGTGCCGTCCTGACATCGTGCAGGCGGCTGAGTGGTTGGCAGAGAAGATGCGTGATGCCGGGCTTGACGAGGTGCGTGTGGTGCCCACCGCCGGGCATTCGGTGGTATATGGGGAGTGGCTCGGCGCGGGCGAAGATGCGCCGACCGTGCTCGTGTACGGGCACTACGATGTGCAGCCCGTCGATCCACTCGATCTGTGGGACAGCCCGCCGTTCGAGCCGCAGGTGCGCGATGGCAAGATTTACGCGCGCGGGGCCAGCGACGATAAGGGGCAGGCTTACATTCAGGTTAAGGCCGTCGAGGCGATGCTGGCGGCTGAGGGCAAACTGCCCGCAAACGTCAAGATGTTTTTTGAGGGCGAGGAGGAGATCGGCTCACCCAACCTCGATCCGTTTATCGAGGAGAATCTCGACCTGCTGGCCGCCGACTCCGGCCTGATTTCGGATGGGCATATCCTCAACCCCGATCAGCCGTCGATTGTCTACGCGCTTCGCGGCCTGTCGTACATGGAATTTCGCCTGCGCGGGCCGAGGCGCGATCTGCACTCCGGCTCATACGGCGGCTCGATCCACAACCCGGCCCAGCTCGTCGGGGAGATCATCGCCGCGCTGCACGACGAGAACGGCACGATCACGATTCCCGGCTTCTACGACAACGTCAGGCCGCTGACCGACGCCGAGCGCAAGGCGCTGGCAGAGGTGCCCTACACGCTGGAGCAGTGGCAGCGCGAGACCGGCCTTGAGACGCCCTGGGGCGAGCCGGATTACACGCTGATCGAGCGCATCACCGCCCGGCCCACCTGCGAGGTGAACGGCATCTGGGGTGGATTCCAGGACGAGGGGTCGAAAACCGTCATTCCCGCCGAGGCTGGGGCGAAAGTCAGTATGCGGCTGGTGCCGGATCAGGACCCTTACCGTATCTCACAGTTGTTCACAGAGTATGTCACCAAGCTGGCCGGTGATCAGGTCGAGATCGAGGTGATCAATCACAGCGAGGCGTGGCCGTCCATCGCTCCCATCGATCTGCCGGAAATGGATGCCGCTTCACGGGCTTACGAGGCCACGTGGGGCGCAAAACCCGTCTTTACCCGTGAGGGCGGCTCGATCCCCGTCGTCGCGACCATCCAGCAGAAGCTGAACGCGCCCGTCGTGCTGATGGGGTTCGGCCTGGACGACAACATCCACTCACCGAACGAGAATTTCCGCGTCGATCACTTCTACAAGGGCATCGCCGCAGTTATTCACTACTACCACAATCTCGGCGAGCGGTAGCCCCGACGCGGCTGTCCGCCGCACAGATGTGGGTCACACAGGTGTTGTATGGAGAATGACGGCCTCCTGCGCGAGCTAATGGCGCAGGACGATCCAATCGAATGGTTCGAGCAGTTGGCTGCCGAGAACGATCCTGCGCTCCATGAGGCGCTGCGAGAGGCCCTTCTCCACCCGGATCGGGAGGTCCGCATCTACGCCGCCGTGATGCTCGCCCAGGAGTTTCACGATGTCTCCGCGCTGCCGGGGCTGGTCGATGCGCTGCTGGACTGGAACCGGCAGGTCCGATCGGCTGCCGCCGAGGCCGTCTGGGAGATCGGCGATATGGACCCGGCGGGTCTGATCCGCGCCCTGCACTTCGAGCGGGGCGCGGTCCGTGATGCCATCGTCGAGGCGCTGGCGATTGTGGGCTGGTTCCCCGACGACATCGAGGCCGAGGTGACGTACTACATCGCCATCCGGGGCTGGCATCAGCTTGTCGTCGTCGGCTCCCCGGCGGTGCCCGGCCTGATCTCCGCACTGAGCGACCCGGACGGCAACGTGCGGCGGGGCGCGGCGTGGGCGCTGGGCGAGATCGGCGATCCGGGCGCGGTTCCCTATCTGATCGATCTATTGGCGGACACGTCTGGCGACATGTTCGGGATCGGCGGACGCGTTTGCGACGTGGTTGCCGAGGCGCTCCTCCAGATCGGCACGGCGGAGGCGCTGGAGGCGGTCAGGTCGGCTTTCCCGGAACGTTAGACCTCGCAACGTAGAGAGAATCTACTGATTCTTCCGCATCAAGCGCACGTGGTGAAATAGTGTAGAATAAAGAGAGGGTCGACACAGACCTGCTACGGCCATACAGGAGCAGTCTTATGAGCCACGTCTTTATCTCATTTCATCGCAGCGAGCGTCTGTTTGTCGATCAGGTTATCGACCGGATCGAAAATGGGGCACACCTGCCGACGTGGGTTTACACGAACCGGCTGCGGGCGGGGATGTTCTGGAAACCGGAGATCGACGAGGCTTTACAGGACAGCATGGCGGTGGTTGTGATCATGACGCCCGATGCGCAGAATTCCGAGTACATTGCCTACGAGTGGACCTATGCGATGGGCCTCGGCAAGCCGATCATCCCGGTCCTGCTCGAACCGACTCTGCTGCATCCCAAGCTCGAAGCGCTGGAGCCGATCGACTTTACGAGTGAGCCGCTTACGTGGGACGACTTCATGACGCGGCTCGAAGCGGCTACCACCGTCGAAGAGGAAGCGCCTGCCGTGACATCCGTCATCCCGCCGGAGGCGCGTCAGGCCATCGACCAGGCGGCGACGCCGCAGGATCTGGAGGCGGTG
>CAZWUX010000166.1:0-5199 GCA_964637665.1 uncultured Anaerolineae bacterium | reverse complement strand
CCATCGACGATCTCGCCCATTCAGACCCGGATGTGCGTAAGGCGGCCATCCAGACGCTGGCGCATATGGAGGAGGAGGCTGTTCAAACGGCGCTGTTCGCCGCGCTGAACCACCCGAAGCGCTCCGTGCGAGCCTATTCTGCGCTGCTGCTGGCCCGCGAGCCGCAGTTCCGTGATGGGCGGATCGCGTGGGGGCTGCTGGAAGCCCTGTACGAAGGCAACCCGTCATGGGCGCGAGGCCGTGCGGCCTCGCTGTTGAGGGATATGGGGGATGTCGCCGTCCCGACGCTGGCCGAAGTGCTGGCCGACGGCCAGCACGAGCGGCTGCACGAAACGGTGGCGGTCCTGCTCGAGCAGATTGGCACCCCTCGCGCGCTGTCTCTGCTCAGGGCGTGGCAGGCGGAACACGAGGCCTGACCGGCCACCGGGCGATCAGACCGGCGCCGAGCAGCAGCAAACAACCGATGCTGACAGTCGCCCCGATGCGCAGCGGGCGGCTTTTGTACGTAAAGACGACCGTGTGCTGACCCGCCGGGACGGGCACCGCGCGGAAGTAGCCGTTCGCCGGTAGGATGTCGACCGCCCCCCCGTCGACGGTCGCTGCCCAACCCGGATACCACGCATCCGACAGGATCAGGTAGCGCCCCTCCCCGCCCGCATTCAGGTCGATGACCACCCGCTCGGCCTCATAGGACGTGATCGCCGCCGTCCCCGGATTCTCGCAAGGGGTGGATTCGGGCGCGTCCGCCTCTGTTTCCACGGTCAGCACGGGGCGCTCCGGGTCGGCATCCAGCACGCCGATGGCCTCACCTGGCCCTTCCACGAAAACCGGATCGCACACGAGGTAGGCGCGCGGGCGCGTTCCCGTATATTCGTATATTTTCACGTCGCCGGAGTGCGCGAGCCGCACCGTCCCGGCGGGGGAGAGCGTCGTGGGCAGAAACGCGCCGGTCCGCTCGTCGATCACGCTGACACCCCGGATGACGAGTGCGCCTTCATAGCCGGGCGCGGCGCTGATCGCGATCCGCTCGATGGGCAGGGCGCTGCCCCACTCGAACAGGGCGTGTGCTGGCGCATCGCTCGTTGCCGCGCTGACGTGCTCACCGGCCAGGATGGGCTGGACTAACGGCTCCTCGACCCCTTCGGCATAGACGGCCACCGTCCCGATCTGCTCTCCTGGTACGATGCGGCTCACGTTCGCCATCTCGCCCACGAGTCCGACCGTCGTCGCGTTGAAGGGCGCGTTCAGGTGCGCGACGGCGGTCATCTGGCCGCTCGTGGTGAGGACCTGTGGATAGGTCAGATCGTAGTACACATCCTCGATCCACGCGTCCGCGACTTTGTCCGTGATGATCCAGCGCACGTTCGCGAGGCTCAGCCAGTCGAGCGCGGGCACCTGGTCGAGGTATTCGCGCAATCTGCCGTCGGGGCTTTCCGTGTCCGGCGGCAGGAACAGCTTGGTGAACTGCGAATAGGCGCGCGTGGGCAGCACGCCGCCGTCGAACCCGTCCATCGAGGGGATGCCCCACGCCAGCGGCAGGTTCGGCGCGATGATCTCCTGATCCTTGACCGCGATGACGAGGTCATACATCGCCTCGTCAGATAGATACGGCCCGTAAATAGCCGTCAGTTCCCGGATGTCCCCCGGATCGAACCGCGTTTCAGAGAGCGACAGCATCCGTCCGAGCGGCGTCTCGCCGTCCTCGGCGGCGAGGATCGTGCTGATCGAGGGCCGCTGGTTGGCCCAGACGGTCGGGGCGCTGAGGTCGTTATAGGGCAGATAGCGCCCCGCAATGAACAGCTCGGCGGCGACCAGCGCGGTCATGAGGGTGGGGGCGATGAACTGCTCGGTCGCGTTATCGGCGGTCAACCAGTAGATCAAGAGCAGCCCCAGCGCGGTTGTGATGAGCCATCCGGCGGTCTCGGCGGGGGTGGGACGGGTGGCGTTGGCGATCAAATCGCCGCTCAGCGGCGCGAGGTAGGCCAGTTCGGCCAGCACGACGATGCCCACCCCCGGCCCGATCATCGTGATCGGGCGCTCCGAGCGGCTCCCCGCCCGCTCGATCAGGGCTTGCAGCCCGGCCCCCGCCAGCGCGGCGGCGGCGAACGCGAACAGGGCCAGCCAGCGGGCTGGGGCGCGGAACAGGTTGAAGCCGGGCACGGCGCGGACGAGCGCCCAGTACACCGGGTTGTACGCCCCGGTCGCGAGGAAAATCCCCGCGCCGCCCAGCACGCCGAGTCCGGCCACCTGCCAGCGTCGGCGATAAATCCACAGACCGAGCGCGGCGAGCATCAGCGCCGCCACACCGGGGTAGGCGATGTACTCGCTGAAAAGCCCCTCCTGTGTATATCCCGGCAGCAGCGCCCTGCCGAGGATCAGCGGGTGCGTCGAAAACGAAACGGCCTCTAGAAACGGCAGGCCGCCCCCCCGGTTGCTGATCTGCGCCAGCTCGAACGTGGGCAAAACCTGTGCCGCCGCCAGCCCGATCCCCATGATCGCTGCCGCGGCCAGCGCCCCGACGGGCCGGAGAAACGTCTGCA
This sequence comes from uncultured Anaerolineae bacterium, assembly GCA_964637665.1. Lineage (GTDB taxonomy): Bacteria > Chloroflexota > Anaerolineae > Aggregatilineales > UBA3940 > CAZWUX01. The sequence goes on along the minus strand of CAZWUX010000166.1, from coordinate 2,659 downwards.
AGCCGGGGGACGCATCACTGGCCTCCGTAGGCTGTACGCGGTCGAGCCATGCGCCGAGCGCCCCCCAGATCATCCATACCCCAAGCGCCGCCCCGCTGATGAAAACGGTCTGTGTGTGCCCCGCGAGAAGCTGCATCCCGAATACGAGGGCGACGAACAGGATCGAGCGCGGCTGGCCGTGCATCGCGCGCTCCCAGAACCAGAACAGCCAGGGCAGCCATGCCAACCCCTGAAGCTGGTTGACGTGCTCGACCTGCGCGGTGAAGTAGCCGCCCAGCGCGAACACGATGCCGCTCAGCACGGCGGGCAGCGCCTCCGTGCCGAGCGCCCGGCGTGTGAAGGTGTACATCCCGACCGCCGCCCAGACGGCGTGCCCGATCACCGCCGCCTTGACGGCAGTTGGCGCGTCCAGCCAGACGAGCACCCAGTTCGGTGGGTAGAGCACGCCCGCCTGGCTGTTCGCCAGAAACGGCGCGCCCATGAACAGGAAAGGGTTCCACAGCGGCAGGCGGCCCGCGCTCAGCGCGGCGTTGCGATATGCCCAGTAGGGGTAGAAATAGACGAACGTATCGCCGCGCGGCAGGATCAGGTTGGTGAAGGCCATCTTCCAGAAGAACGCGACGACGATCAACCCCAGCGCGATGATCGGCGCGCTGCGGATCAGCCTCCGCCGGGCCGCTGAGGTGGGGGGATGCGCGGTCTGTGTCACGGGGTGTTTATATCCTCACTGCGTCAGGGGGAATCAAATCGCCGGGGATGCTCTCGCCGGGATGGATAATCTGCCGGGAACCGCCCTTCCGCCAGAGCGTAACGTTCCCTTTGCCTACCACGCGGCACTCCGCCGGTCCGAGCGTCATGGCTGCCTCCGCACCGAGGCCGAGCAGCGTCGCACCGGGCGGCATAATGTCCTCGATCCGGCAGGCTACGTCATCCTGAAGCCAGTTGAAGAAGGGCAGGATCGTGAGGCTGCCCAGCAGCCCCAGCCCCGCCACCCGCTCGAACGCGAGGCGCGATAGCTCCCCCGGCACGGGTTCGACCGGCGCGTAGGCATCCTCACACAGCCCCACGGCGCCGCCGCCCCCGGCGGTGAGCGCCGCGCCCGCCTCGACCGCGCGGAGAATCGCCGCCCACGCCCGGCTGCCGCTCAAGACCGCGACCAGCGAGCGCACCTCACCGCCGGTCAGGGCGATCAGGTCGGCCTTTTCCAGCCGGGCGATGAGCGCACCGTCCTCCGCGTCGTCGGCGCTCAGGATTGGGATGATATCCACCTCGCCGCCGTGTGGCGCGATGGCGTCGGCGAGCAGACCGGCCCGCCGCTCCGGTGTCCCGACCTTCTGCCCGGCAAGCGCCGACGGCACGATGGCTGCCCGCGCCGGGCCGCCCGGCAGAAGTGTGCCCAGCAGCGCGCTCCACAGGCCGGAATCCATGCTCTCACCGCCCAGAATGGCGATGGCTCCGCGCGCCGAATCCCCCGTGTGTGGTGGCATGAGGCTGATTATAGCGTCGACGGGTGGCTGTCAAAAACAGGGGCAGCCAGCAAAAAACCCGCCCGGTCGATGAGGTGCTGCCGGGCGGGTTATAATCTGCGAGAGGCGCGGTCAGGGGTTAAGCGTGCCGCTGATAGTGAGTTCGTTGTTCGCCATCGAGATCGACTCAAGCTGGATGTTGAGCGGCGAGGCCTGGATCGGCTCATTGATGCTGTGCTCGACGCTCTCGACCAGCTCGTTCAGCATCTCGTCTTCGATCTCTATCGCGCCGAACTCGACGTTGGCGATGTCCAGCTCGATCCACCCGTCCGGCCCGATGAAGGGCACGACGGTCACGACGCCGTTGATGGTCAGGGGGTCGATCTTCGCCTGACCGTACACGTCGATAGCGCCGTCCCGGATGTGGGCCTCGACGCCTTCGAGCGGGATGGGCTGGCCGCTGTCCTCTTCGGTTTGCTCGATCGCCTCGTTGACGGCGGACGTGAGTTCGGCCTCGGTGAACGAGACCGTGAACGGCCCGTCCGGTGTGGCGACGCTCAAGTCGCGCCACTTGCTGTTGAATGAGGCCAGCGCTTCCTCCGAAACCTCGATCGGCTCGTTGGGCACGGCAGGCCCCAGCTGGGAAACCCCGGCTGCGTTGCAGGCAAGCGCAGTTAGTGCGAGTAAGGCGATTGGGAGTATGATAGAGGCGCGCTTATCGTCAGAATGCATCTGCAATCCTGTGTTTTCTCCGTGTGGCGGGCTATTATAGCGCGGTCGCCGGGAGCCGCAATGGGATCAGGTAAACGCTTATCTGACGTTTGACGGGCGTTCTGATAAGGTTTTGGTTAGCGTAAGCTGTGATTGAGGTTAGATGCCAGAGGAAAGACTGCAAAAGCTGCTGGCCCTTGCGGGGCTGGGATCGCGCCGCGAGAGCGAGTCGATCATTAAGCAAAATCGCGTTACCGTAAATGGCGAGACCGCGTCGCTGGGGGCGAAGGCGGACCCGCAACGGGATGACATCCGGGTGGACGGGAAGCCGCTCGATCTGCCCGAAGCATACGACTATATTCTGCTCAACAAGCCGCGCGGCGTGGTCTGCACCGCCTCCGACCCCCAGGGCCGGCGAAAGGCCGTCGACCTCGTGCCCGAGACGCAGGGCGGCCGGGTGTACTGTGTCGGGCGGCTCGACA
>CAZWUX010000165.1:6402-9750 GCA_964637665.1 uncultured Anaerolineae bacterium | reverse complement strand
ACGCGATACGTGTCATTCGGGTAGGCCTCGTTCGGGTAGACAATTGGAAGATTCACCAATTCGCGATTGTCCATGATGAGATAGTCTGCTTTGTATTTGCGAGTCAATTCCGGAAGTCGAAGTAAGTCAGGATTCGCCAGCCACGTTTCATTAATCCCATGCGTCGAATTAAACACGTCCTTCATCCGATCTCGCCACTCGACGATGCCAGTCGCATCCTGCGGCATGTCCTTCCGCGTGACGACCTCCGGACGGCCCGTGTGCCACTTGAACGAATGGGACTCACTCGGGACGAAGAACATGGCGTCCGTGGGTGTGTGCTCGGCGACCCAATCACACACGTCGAGCCAGTCGGCAACGTTGGGCATTTTCGCATCCGCCGGAGCGGCGGGAGCGATGCTGCGGTTGTAGGTCAGTTGTCCCATCCTAAAGCCAACCGCCGCGAGAATGGCGAACAGCAGCCAGCCCATTGCCGACGCGTAGCCGAGATAGCCTTCCCGGAAGCCGGTGCGGTACATGTAGAGGTAGTAGAACAGGCTGGCGTTGGCGGGCCTTCCGGTGCCGTTGGTGAGCACGTAGGCCGTTGTGAAAATCTGGAACGAGCTGATGATAGCAAGCAGCAGGTTGTAGAGGATGATGGGCATCATCAGCGGGAGGGTGATGTTCCACACTTTTTGCAGGCGATTCGCGCCGTCGACCTCGGCGGCCTCGTAGTACTCGGTCGGAATGCCCTGCAAACCGGCGAGGTAGATCACGATGGTGTGCCCGACTGTCCACACACTCATGATGACGTAAACCCACATCACCCATTCCCGCGAGGTCAGCCACGGGATGTGCGGGTTCGGCACACCGACCAGACTGAGGACGTGGTTGATCAGCCCAAACTCGGTGTTGAAGATCCAGCCCCACAGCACGGCGATGGCCGGACCGGCGAGCACAGAGGGCATGTAGTAGATGGTGCGGAAGATCGTCATGCCGCGCACCTTCTGGTTCAGGAAGTAGGCCATCGTCATGCCGACGATCATTTGCAGGGGGACGGACAGCAGCGTGTAGGTGACGGTCAGCTTGAGCGAGTGAATCAGCAGCGGATCGTGCAGCATGAGCTTATAGTTTTGCAGCCCCACCCAGACGTGCGGCCCGGCGGCGCGCCACTCGGTGAACGAGATATAGGCCGAGTACACCATCGGGTACAGAAAAAAGAACAGGATGCCGACGATCCAGGGCAGGACGTAGAGATAGCCCTGAAGGCTGCGGCGTCGATGCCAGCTTACCCTTTTTCGCCCGCGCCGCTCGCGCTGGCCGTACAGTCGTCGCTCAAGGGACATGCAGCTTTCCTTCCGGTCATTTCCCGCCGGGCGTCCAGCATGGTGCAGGCCGAGGAGAAACGCAAGCAGCCGGTAGTCCGGGGTACCGGCTGCTTGCCCTGCGTGGGATGTGCTTAGCCGAACTTGTCCAGCGTCGCGTTCAGGGAGTCGATGGTCGCTGCGATCTGCTCAAGCGTGCCCTCGACGGGATCGCCCAGCCAGATCGGGTCGTAGGCCGTGTCGTAGTTGAAGCCCGGCCCGACCGGTATCCACGGACGGTAGCGGGCGGCGTCGGAGAACGGCATGGACAGGAACCAGTCCTCTGCGCCCTCCGGGATGCCGAAGTTCGGGTTGACGTAGGCGTCCTCGGCGGCGGTCATGTTGACGGACAGGACCTCGACCTCGTCGGCGTCGTTGAGCACCTTCTGGCCCTCGGTGCTGCTGAGCCACTTGGCGTACTCCCAGCCCGCCATCGGGTTCTCCGCACCGGTCAGGAACATGAAGCCGTCCACGTTGTCGAACATGGCGTCCTGCGTCTTGATGGGCATCGGCACGATGCCGTACGGATCGGCCAGCGCGCTGTCGAACCAGCCGACGATGAAGTTGCCCCAGTACATGAAGCCGACGTTCCCGCCGAGGAAGTCACCGCCCTCCGCGCCGCTGGCGAGGATGACGCTGTTATCCTGCGTGATAAGCTGCTGGAGGAACGAAAGCGTCTCGACCGCGGCGGGATCGGCGAGCGTGCAGTTGCCCTCGCTGTCGTAGACGCTGGCCCCGTTCGTCCAGAGCATATTGTGGACGAAGTTGGGCGTGTCGCTGCCGCCCGGCAGCACGAAACCCTGTGTGTTGCTGGCCGGATCGCTGACCTGCTGGAGCATCGCACGCCAGTCATCCCACGTCCAGCCGCGCTGGGGATAGTCGGCACCCGCATCGTCGAGGATGCGCTTGTTGTAGATCATCATGAAGAAGGTGTTGTAGACCGGCCACCCGTACTGGCCGGGGGCGATCATGACCAGCCCTTCAGGGAAAAAGCCGGGGCTGTTGAACTGGGCGATGGCTTTCGGGTCCAGCATGTCGCGCTCAGGGTGGGGGGAGGCCTCCATCAGTTCGGAGATTTCCATCGCCGCGCCGACCTGAACGAACCGCCAGAGGCCCTGCCCGCTGGCCCACGCCAGCTCCGGGGGGTTGCCGGAGGCGACCGAGGTCAGGACGACCTCGTCGAACGCCTCGTCGCCGATGTCCTCAAAATCGACATCGACGTAGGGGTGCTCCTCAGAAAACACGTCGATCCGGTAGTATTCGGGCGGCGCGGTGGCGATGAAGCGAATCGTGACGGCCTCCGGCGGGGGCGGCGTCGCGGTGACGACGACCGTCTCACCTTCGACCGGAACCTCGACCGTCTCAACAACCGTCTCCCCCGGAACCTCGACCGTCTCGACGATGCGCTCCGGTTCGGGCGCGCAGGCCGCCAGCAGACCGCCTGCGGCAGCACTGGCCGACCATTTCAAGAACTTGCGGCGACTCAGTTGTTCGTCCATGATCTTCCTCTCACTCTAGATAGGCGGAACGATATTCGCTTCAGGCTGGCGATCAGTGCAGGTCGATCTCAGGCGCGCCGGAAGCCACGGCGAAGCGTAGAACCCGGCTGGTATCTCCGACACCCTGCGATACTGGCTCCTTTCCCTTCACGATGCAGATGGCTCGCCGCCGTGGAAAACGGAAACGGCGGATGAGCACATCGCCCGACGGGATAGCACATCCGATGTGAGAACGCAGCGGGCGCGTCTCGCGCCTGCATCGTATATCCACCAATCGTCACGCTCGCATCAACTGAAAGATCGAGGATCAAGGGCCGCGCAGCTCATCGCACCAGCCGGAAGCGGTTTCGGTAGCGCTTCCGGTAGCGGTGCCGCCATTGTATATGAATATCCGCCCCGGAGTCAATAGCGGGATTGACAGACCGGGCAAAAGTGACATACAATCTCGGCAGCGCTACCGGTAGCGTTTTCGATTACTCGTCGAGGAGTGAATGATGGAGCAAGGA
>CAZWUX010000165.1:0-6302 GCA_964637665.1 uncultured Anaerolineae bacterium | reverse complement strand
GACTTCATCGTGAGCGCCGCGACGAGCGCGCAGGAAGAGGGCTATTTCTTCAACCTGATCATGCACCCGCTGACGGAGAACGACCTGCTCCAGCTTTACCGGGGCGTTCAGGTCGACGGGGTGATCCTGCTTCAGGTGCACATCCACGACTGGCGGGTCGACTTTCTCCGCAGGCAGAAATACCCGTTCGTCATGGTGGGCCGGACGGACGACAACCGGGACGCGAGCTTCGTCGACCTCGACTTCAAGCAAACGCTGATTGACGCGTTCGGCTATCTGGTCGAGCAGGGGCACGAGCACATCGGGTTCATCAACTACCCGCCGGCAGGCAACAGCTACACGCCGGAGGAGGACTACGGCCCGGCCATCCGGTCGGCTGCCGGGTATGAGGCCGTGCTCGACAAATATGGGCTTAACCGGCTCGTGCGCAGCGCCGAGTTCACCGCCAAAGACGCGGGCGAGGCGGCCCTGTCGCTGCTGGAGGAAGAACCGCGCATGACGGCCATCGTGCACGCCGACGGCGCGCGCTCGGTGGGTGTGATCGACACGCTGCGGGACTGCGGGAAGCGCATCCCGGAGGACGTGTCCATCGTGGGCGTCACGACGCACCGGCTGGCCGAACTGATGGTTCCGCGCCTGACGGTCATGGATTTCCCCTCGTACGAAATGGGCTACCGGGCGACGAAGATGCTGATCAACGAGCTGGAAGGAAAATCCGACCGGCCAGAACAAATCCTTCTCACGCCCGAACTCAGTCCGGGCAAGAGCACCGCCGCCGCTCCATAACGCCGGACGCCGCGCCAATCGACAAAACAGACGACAACACGCCATTCTACCAGTTAAGGAGTCGGGACTACGATGTGGCATCACAACCCCCCTTTGCTGCCCTACGACTTTCACGTTGTGCCCTCGCCCGAACTGCCGGTTCGCGACGCCGACGATCCGGGCGGGCCGGAAACCGTCGTCAGGGCGGTGGTGCGGGAGATGACTCCGCGCGGGGTCCGGCTGGACGGCACGACGAAGTCCGGTCAGCCGCTCAGTGTGCAGGTGGAGGCGGTCACGGCGAACATCGTACACGTCGTGTTGACGGACGCGCGCGAAGCGCCCGACCCGCTGCGGGCCACGCTGGCCCGCGACCTGAGCGCGGAGGGGGATGTGCGCGTCGCGCAGGAGGACGGCGCGGTGCAGATCAGGACGGAGGGCCTGCGGGTGCATATCGCGCTCGACCCGTTCAGGATGGCGTATTACGACGCCGGGGGCAGGCTGCTGCTCGAACAGAACAACGACGAGGTGGACGCCATCGACTCGCTGCGGGTGCTGCCCTTCGGCTTCAGCGAAGTCGGCGGACAGCGGGCCGCGTTCCACGACGGGTTCACCGCGCAGCCGGACGAGCATTTTTACGGATTCGGGGAGAAGTTCACCGAGTTCGACAAGCGGGGCCAGTGGATCGATATCTGGAACCACAACACCTACGGCGTCCACACGGAGAAGGCGTACAAAAACGTCCCGTTTTTCATCAGCTCGCGGGGGTACGGGATGTTCGTCGACAGCACGACACAGATCCAGTTCGACATGGCGGCCAGCAACCACGCCGTGTTCCAGATCATCGTGCCGGATACGGCGCTGGATTATTACGTCATCGCGGGCGGGGAGCCGAAAGCGCTGATCACCCGCTACAGCGAGCTGACGAGTATGCCGATCCTGCCGCCGAAGTGGGCGTTCGGGTTCTGGATGTCGTCGGGGTTCGGGCCGGACAGCGCGGAGGCCACGCTCGAACGCGCGCGCAAACTGCGCGAGCACGAAATCCCGTGCGACGTGCTGCACCTCGACACGTTCTGGCAGCGCGACCGGCACTGGTCTGACCTCGTGTGGGATGCGGAGACGTTCCCCGACCCGCCCGGCATGTTAGACGAACTCGACAGGATGGGCTTCAAGGTGAGTCTGTGGATCAACCCCTACCTGAGCCACCTCAGCGAGCGGTTTAAGGAGGCGGACGAGCGGGGCTATCTGCTCAAACGGGCGGACGGCAGCAGCTACGTGATCGACCTGTGGCAGGGGTTCCAGCCGCCGGTCGGGATCATCGACTTCACCAACCCGGAGGCGGTCGCGTGGTACAAGGACGCGCTGCGCGGGATTCTGCAGGACGGGGCGGACGTGTTCAAGACGGATTTCGGGGAGGAAATCCCGGCGGACGTGGTCGCCCACAACGGGATGACGGGGAAGCGGCTGCACAACATCTACCCGCTGTTGTTCAACGACGCCGTGTCGGAGGTCAGCGGGGAGGTGACGGGCCGCGCAGGCATCGTGTGGGCGCGGGCGTCCTACGCCGGGGGACAGCGCCACGTGTTCCAGTGGGGGGCGGATACGAAGTGCACGTACACCGGGTTGGCCTCCACACTGCGGGGTGGTCTGAGCATCGGCATGTGCGGACACACCTTCTGGGGCCACGACATCGGGGGATTCCACACACAGCCCACGCCGGACCTGTACATTCGCTGGGTGCAGTTCGGGATGTTCTCGCCGGTCGCGCGGGCGCACGGCGTCACGACGCGGCTGCCCTGGGATTACGGGGAGGAGGCGGTGCGCATCACGCGCGAGTTCGTCCGGCTGAGATACCATCTGCTGCCGTACCTCTACACACAGGCGTGTGAGGCGGTCGAGACCAGCCACCCGATCCTGCGCCCGATGCTGGTCGAGTTCCCCGACGACCTGAACACCTACAGCGTCGACCTCCAGTACATGCTGGGGCCGGACATGCTGGTGGCCCCCATCTACAACGTGGAAGGCAGGCGGCCCGTGTACTTCCCGGCGGGGCGGTGGGTCGACCTGTTTTCGCATGAGGTGATTAAAGGCCCGATCTGGCGGACGTTCGACGTGCCGCTGGATCGCTTCCCTGTGTACGTGAGGGGCGATGCACTCATCCCGACGACGCCGGTCGCCGATCACATCGGGGATGGGCCGTTCGAGCCGGTGGTGTTCGACGGGTATTTGCTCGACAAGGGGTCGTTCACGCTGCGGGATACGGACGGGGCCACGACGCTGGCGGCGGCCTTCGAGGGGACGACGCTGGCGCTCGACGTGGCGGGCGCGAAAGCGTGGCTGGGATTCCGGTTGATCCCGCTGCCCGGCCAGCCCGCCGTCGAGCGCGTCGTGGTGAACGGGCGACCGGTGAAAGAAGTCAGCGAGGTCGACCTCCAGACCGGCAAAGAAGAAGGCTGGTGCACGGTGGACGGTGGGATGATCGCGATGATCCATAACGAGGGGCCAAGCACGGGTATCCCCCGGAATTAGATGACGATGAGCGACTGGCGGGTGGTTTCCCCCGGAAAGGATGGCATATGAGAGTGCTGGCGATCGGCGCGCACCCGGACGACCTGGAAATGCTGGCCGGGGGCACGCTAGCGAAGTACGCGCAGCGCGGCGACGAGGTGATCATGGCGGTTGCGACGGACGGCGCGGCGGGGCACACGGAGATTCCGCCCGACGAACTGCGGGCCATCCGGCATGAGGAGGCGAAGAACGCCGCGAAGGTCATCGGGGCCGAATTTCTCTGGCTGGGCTTCCCCGACGAACTGCTGGGGGAGGACATCGCCACGCGCCTGCGCGTCGTGGACGCGATCCGGGTGGCGAAGCCGGACTTCATCCTGACGCACGCGCCGAACGACTATCACCCGGATCACCGGGCGGTGAGCAGGCTGGTGTTCGACGCCTCGTTCGTCTCGCAGCTCCCCAACATCCCGACCGAGCACCCCGCCCACCCGAACGCGCAGCCGGTGGTTTACATGGACACGTCGGTGGGGGTCGACTTTCTGCCGACCGAGTACGTGGACATCACAGAGACGTATGCGATCAAAAAGCGGATGCTGGAGTGCCACGAGTGCCAGATCAAGTGGATACAGGATTATGGAGGCGTACACCCGGTCGAGATCATGGACGTGATGGCGCGCTGGCGGGGGCATCAGTGCGGCGTGAGGTATGCGGAGGGGTTCCGGCCCCTGCAAGTGTGGGTGCGCCAGCACCCGGAGCGCCTGCTGCCGTGACCGGGCGGCGGAAAGGGATTCTGTGATGGCGGAAAAGGACGGCCCGATGCGCGTGCTGGCGATCGGGGCGCACCCGGACGATCTGGAGGTCCTCGTCGGGGGGACGCTGGCGAAGTACGCGCAGCGGGGCGACGAGGTGATCATGGCCGTCGTGACAGACGGCGCGGCGGGGCACACGGAGATTCCGCCCGACGAACTGCGGGACATCCGGCATGAGGAAGCGGCCAACGCGGCGAAGGTCATCGGGGCGGAATTTTTCTGGCTGGGGTTCCCCGACGAACTGCTGTTTGAGGACATCGCCACCCGGCTGAAGATCACGGACATGATCCGCGCGGCGAGGCCGGACTTCATCCTGACGCACGACCCGGACGACTATCACCCGGATCACCGGGCGGTGAGCAGGCTGGTGTTCGACGCCTCGTTCCTGTCGCAGCTACCCAACATCGAGACGGCGCACCCCTACCACCCGCAGGTGCAGCCGCTCTATTATTTCGACACGGTGGCGGGGATTGGGTTCATCCCGACCGAGTACGTGGACATCAGCGAGACGTTCCACGTCAAGCAGGCGATGTACCGCTGCCACACATCGCAGATCGCGTGGATCGAAGACTACGGGGGCACGGACAGCCTCGACCTGATGGATGCGCTGGGGCGGGCGCGGGGGTTTCAGGCGAAGGCGCGGTATGCGGAGGGGTTCCGGCCTGAGCGGGCGCGCTGGCGTCAGCGGGCGTACCGGCTGCTGCCGTGAAGCCCGCGCCGGGTCTTCTGCGAGAACCCCCTCCGTCGATGCTTCGCATCGCCACCTCCCCCTTAGCAAAGGGGAGGCTGCCAAGCTTGGCGCAGTGGACAGCATTCTCGCGGAAAAATCAGCGAGATTTCGGGCCAGGAATGACCGAGGCAGGTTCATTTGTCTACAAGCCTGAAAAGCAACGCGACGTTTAGATGATGGTGGACAGAGACGCGGACATCGTCTTCGATCTGGCGGCATCGCCGGACTTCTTAAACGATGGGATATGCTTCGCGGCGCGCGCGTCGGGGCTGTACCGCTCCGACGACGGCGGGGAGTCGTGGCGCGGAGCGCTCGGCTCGCTGGGGCTGACAGCGCAGACGGCCATCACGGCGGTGACGGTCTCCCCGGCCTTCGCGTCCGACCGGACGGTGTTTGCCGGGGGAACGGGCGCGGCGCTGTGGTCGGCGGACGGCGGGGAGACGTGGCACGTCGTCGCGCTGCCGGAGCCGCCGCCGACGATCTCGGCGCTGGTTGTCTCGCCCGACTACGTGCGGGATGGGGTCGTCGCCGCCGGGACGCTCGAAGACGGCGTGCTGCTGTCGTCGGATCGCGGGCGGCGGTGGCGGGCGTGGAACTTCGGGCTGCTCGACCTGAACGTGCTGTGCATGGCGATGTCGCCGGGTTACGCGGAGGACGAAACGCTGTATGCAGGCACGTCGTCGGGGGTGTTCAGGAGCACGAACGGCGGGCGGGCGTGGCGGGAGGTCGACTTTCCGATGGACCTCGCCCCGGTGAGCGGCATCGCGCTGGCCGCGCCAGGTGGGGATAAGACGGCGTTATACGCCGGGACCGAATGTAACGGTCTTTTCCAATCGACAGATGCGGGGCGCACGTGGGGAAGGCTCGATGCGCCGGTCGGAGGGCAGGCCGTCAACGGGATCATCGCTGACGAGGGCGCTGGGGGTCGACGCTCAGTGCTGGCGGCCCTGGAAAGCGATGTGATCTGGTCACACGACGGTGGGCGGACGTGGGGACGTTGGAATGTAGAGTCGGGGGGCGCGTCCATCGTCAGCGTCGAGGCGCCGGTGGGGTTAGGTTCCCATGCTTCTGTGCTGGTTGGCCTGACCGGCGGATCGGTGCTCGCCTTCGAACTCGGAGGTCTATAGCATAGACGGTATGACCGGGTTTCTTCAACCGGTATGACCCCGTCATACCTCTGATTTTGCGCCTCTACCGCCACGGGCGCATACCGTAGTGCAGGAATCCGGCGGCGTTGTCCATCGCCGCGTCATCCCATTGCCGGTTGGCCTCGGCGATCAACGCCTCGGTGATGAGCGAGTGATAGCGATACCACGTCACCCGCCCCTCGTGGGTGGGGTGGGTGATATGGTGCCGTCCGCGAAACAGTCCGGCGGGGCATTATGCACGCAAAAACCCCGCCGGGGAACCTGCTCCGGCGGGGTTTATCTCGCGTGTGGACCTGAGGAGACTCGAACTCCTGACCTCTACAGTGCGATTGTAGCGCTCTCCCA
>CAZWUX010000164.1:0-9751 GCA_964637665.1 uncultured Anaerolineae bacterium | reverse complement strand
GAGATCGCCCGTGAGAGTGCCGTGCGGTTGATGCTCAACCCCGCGCCTGCCTATCCGCTCTCCGACCGGCTGCTGGGCATGATCGATCTGCTGGTGGTCAACGAGATCGAAGCCCGCGCGCTGGCCGATCACGCGGTGGACGGGGTCGGGAGCGCGTTCGAAGCCGCCGCAAAGCTGCACAGGCGCGGTGCGGGGACGATCGTCGTCACGCTGGGGGCACAGGGCGCGGTCGTCTTTTCTGAGAACGAACAGTTTCACGTGCCCGCGCTGCCGGTCGAGGTGGTAGACAGCACGGCGGCGGGTGATTCGTTCGTGGGTGGGCTGGCCGCCGCGCTGGTGCGTGGAGATGACCTCGAACAGGCGGTAATGTATGCGGTCGCTGCCGGAGGGCTGGCCGTCACCCGGTTAGGCGCTCAGCCCTCCATCCCCGCTCATGAGGACGTGAATAAGCATCTTGCCAGCTTATTTATCAAGCGATTTTAGAAAGGAGTGGGTGTATCAGGAAAGTGGAAGATCAGCCTGAAACCTTACTGCTTCAATGCGTAAGCTCTCACGGAGAAAGAGGAGAATGATGAAAACCCGGTTTTTCACCCTGCTCATGATCGTGTCTATCGTGTTCGTCGTGGTGACCGGCTGCGCGGGCAGCCAGCCCGAAGAGGCGGCGGAACCCGCTGCCGCGGAACCCGCCGAGGAAGCCGCCCCGGCTGAGGGAAGCGAGGCAGTGGGGCCGATCGTGTACCTGATCAATGGGGCGCTGGGTGATAATGCGTTCTACGACTCCGGGCAGGCGGGCGTCGACCAGCTTGCCGCCGATTACGGGATCGAGACGCGGACCATCGAGTGCAACTTCGACGCCGGGCAGTACGAACCGGCGCTGCAAGCGGCGGTCGGGTACGCGGACGTGATCTTCGTGATCTCCTATGGATTCGAGGATCAGCTCAAGGAGTATGCCGATCAGTACCCCGACAAAGTCTTCGTCAACATCGACACCGTCGTGCAGAATGAAGGTAATACGATCACATCGGTGGACTTCATCGAGGAGGAGAGCGCCTACCTGACCGGCGTGGTCGGCGGGATGCTGACCCTCGACACCAGCGTGCCGAACATCAATGAGGAAAAGATCATCGGCGCGGTGGGTGGTGACGTGGACCCCGTGATCGACGCCTTCATGTTCGCCTATGAGAATGGCGCGCACTCGGTCGACCCTGAGATCGCGGTCGAGCGCAAGTATCTGGGCGATTGGGAGGACTCGGCCAAAGGCAAGCAGGCCGCGCTCCAGCTTTATGACGCAGGGGCGGACGTGGTCTTCCAGATCGCAGCCGCCGCAGGCATCGGCGTCTTGCAGGCGGCGGGCGAGCGCGATCTGTACGCTATCGGCGTCGACACGAACCAGAACGACATCGTGCCCGGCCACGTCGTCGCCAGCGACATCAAGGACGTAGGGCAGGCGATCCAGCAGGTGTATGCCTCCATCGTCGATGGGATGTACCAGCCCGGCCAGGTGCTGGAATACGGCCTCGCGTCGGGCGCGGTGGACGTGGTGTTCGAGGCGCAGGAGCAGGTGCTGCCGCAGAACATCATCGACCACGTCGACGAACTGCGCCAGCAGATCATCGACGGCGAGTTGAAAGTGGAAATCTACCAGCCGTAGCGCACCGAGCGTGCCCCTGGCTGGCGAGTTAGTAAGTGTAGAGATGTTCCACTGCGAGGCAATGCGGCGAGAACATCTCTACACTTTAAGTGCAATCACATAAGTCGTGACGGGTGTTACTCCTCTGTGATTGCCTGCAAGTGCAGCTTTTTCCATCAGGATTAATATGGCTACACTAAATCGACAACCGCGATGAGCGCCCACCTGAACCCCGTGAAAGGACTCCGTACATGGGCGACATAATCGAGATGAAGAACATCGTCAAGGTGTTTCCACCCAACGTCGTCGCGCTGGACGACGTATCGGTGGCCTTCGCGGAGGGTGAGATCCACGCGATCGTGGGCGAGAACGGGGCGGGCAAGTCGACGCTGGTGAAGATTCTGTATGGGATGCAGCCCGCCAACTCCGGCGAGATTTTTTATGATGGGGAGCGCGTCGTCTTCCACAATCCGGGGGAGGCCATTGCCAGCGGAATCGGGATGGTCCACCAGGAGATCATGCTGGTGCCGGAGTACACCGTCTGGCAGAACGTCATACTGGGGATGGAGCCGGTCGGGCTGTTCGGGCGCATCGACGAGAAGCAGGCCCGGAGGGCGGTGCGGGCGCGGATCGACGAGTATCACTTCAACCTCGACCCGGATGCGCTGGTCGGGGAGATATCCGTCGCGGCGCGGCAGAAGGTCGAAATCCTCAAGCTGCTGTACAGGGATGTGTCGATCCTGATCCTCGACGAGCCGACCTCGGTGCTGACCCCGCAGGAGATTCCGCAGTTGTTCGACGAGCTGCGGCGGCTGCGCGACAGCGGCCACACGATCCTGTTCATCTCGCATCACCTCGACGAGGTGATGGAGTTGAGTGACCGGATCACGGTGCTGAGGCGTGGGCGGAAGATCGGCACGGTGGAGGCCGCGGCAACCTCGAAGGAGGAGCTGGCCCGGATGATGGTCGGACGAGAGGTGATCTTCACGACGCTGAAAGAGGCACATGAACCCGGAGAGGTGGTCTTCGACCTGCGCGGCCTGTCGTACACTGACCCGGAGGGCCGGGTTCGGCTCAGCGATGTTGACATCCACGTGCGGGCGGGTGAGGTGGTGGGCATTGCAGGGGTGGAGGGCAACGGCCAGTACGAACTGGTCAACGCCATCATGGGGCTGCTGCCCATCGACGAGGGGCGGTTGGCGGTCGACGGGAAAGACCTGACGCACGCCGACATCCTGACGCGGCGGAAGATGATCTCGTTCGTGTCGCAGGACAGGGGGAACATGAGCGCGAGCCTTTCCGCGCCGATCGACGAGAACGTCGTGATGACGCATCACCGGCTGAATGACCGTTTCACGCGGTTGTTCGGCATGGTGATGGACGCCAGAGAGGCCGATGAATTTACGGGGGAGGTGCGCGACCAGTTCGCCGTGCACATGGACGCCGTCGACGCGCCGTTCCGGTCGCTGTCGGGAGGGAACCAGCAGAAGATCATTCTGGGGCGGGAGCTGCTGCTGGACACACCCTTCGTGCTGCTCGACCAGCCGACGCGCGGGTTGGACGTTGGCTCCATCGAATACGTCCACCGCCAGATACTCGCCATGCGGGAAGAGGGCCGGGCCGTGCTGCTGCTCTCCGCCGACCTCGACGAGTTGTTCCGCATCACGGATCGCATCCTCGTGTTGAGCCGGGGGAGGATCGTCGCGGACCTGCGCACTGAGGACACGACCATCGACGAGGTGGGGTACCTCATGCTCGAAGGGAGGCGCCATGAAGCAGAAGTTAGTTAATGGGCTGATCGGCATCGTCGTCGCGATGCTGATCGGGGCGGTCGTGATGCTCGCGCAGGGGTACCATCCGGTCGAGACGTACCTGGCGCTGTTCCAGTACTCGCTGGGGGACTGGTACACGTTCTCGACGATGCTGCGCAACTCGGTCCCGCTGATCCTGACCGGGCTGTCGGCGGCGGTCGCGTTCGCCTCCGGGCCGGTGAACCTCGGCCAGCCGGGGCAGCTGTTGATCGGCGCGCTGTTCGCGACGGTGGCGGGCCTGTACCTCGACCTGCCGCCGGGCATCATGATCCCGACGTTGATCCTCGCGGCCATTCTGGGCGGGATGATCTGGTCGGGGGCGGCGGCGCTGATGCGGCGCTGGTTCAACATGGACGAGTTCATCACGACGCTGATGCTCAACATGATCGCGGATTATTTCACCTACTGGGCGATCTCATACCCGTTTTTCGACGACACGGCCTACTCGCCGATGACGCCCGCCATCAACCCGAATGGGTGGATGCCGGAGTTCGGGCCGTTCAACACGTCGGTGATCGTCGTGCTGATCGCGTTCGGCGTGACGTGGTTCGTGTTCACCCGCACGACCGCCGGGTATGAGTGGCGGATCGCGGGGCAGAACAGCCTGTTCGCGCGGCTGGGCGGCGTCAAGACGGGCAAAAACTACATGGTCGTGATGCTGCTGACGGGGGCGCTGGCCGGGCTGGCGGGTGGGCTGGTCGTGATGGCCGGGCCGCATCGCTTCATCAAGGACATCGGGGCGAACTACGCGTGGGATGGGGTCATGATCGCGATGGTCGCCAACAATGGGATCATCGCGACGCTGCTGTACGGGTTGTTTTTCGCCACGTTGCAGACGGGCGCGCTGGGCATGGAGCTGATTACGGCGGTGCCGAGTGAGCTGATCATGGTGCTGCAATCCATCATCCTGCTGGTCGTCGTGGCCGGGAGGGGTTACCTCGACATCGTGTTAAACCGCTTCGCCGAACGGCAAAAAACGCGCGAGAGGGCAGCATGAAAGTATCGATTGGGCTGATCAATGGCATGATCGCGGCAGCGACGCCGATTCTGCTGGCGGCGCTGGGCGGCACGCTGACTTATTATGCAGGAATCTTCAACATCGCGATGGAAGGCATGATGCTGGGTGGTGCGTTCTTCGGCGTGCTGGGATCGTACTTTTTCCAGTCGTGGTTGATGGGCATCCTGTGCGCGGTCGCGGGTTCGCTCGTCCTGGCGCTGATCTTCGTGGTTTTCGCGGTCGTGCTGGAGGTCGACGAGTTCGTGACGGGCATCGGGCTGAACCTGTTCGCGCTGGGCACGACGACCTATCTGCTGCGGCAGATCTTCGACGTGAAGGGGGCGTTCGCGGGGCCGGGCATCATCCCGGTGCCGTCGGTGGACATCCCGGTGATCGAAAATATCCCGTTTCTCGGCGAGATTCTCAGCGGGCACAACCTGATCATCTACCTCACGGTGCTGCTTACGTTCGGGGTGGCCTACCTCGTGTTCAGGACGCGCTTCGGCCTGCGGCTGCGGGCGGCGGGCTATAACCCGATCTGCCTGGAGACGAGCGGCGTCTCGACGGCGCGCATCAGGGTGTGGTCGCTGGTGATGTGCGGGGTGTTATGCGGGCTGGCGGGGGCGTATCTGTCGCTGGGGTACGTCACGCTGTTCTCGGAGAACATGTCGGCGGGGCGGGGTTGGATCTCGCTGGCCGCCGTGATCCTCGTCAATGGGAATCCGATCGGCATCGCGCTGATCTCGCTGCTGTTCGGCTTCTCGGACGGGCTGGGGCTGTTCATGCAGCAGGTGCTTCCCTCGCAGTTCACGTCGATGGTGCCTTACGTGGCGACGCTGATCGCCCTATTCGTTTATTCGGTTCGCAGGAAGGAGCGCGCAGTCGCATGACTCGGAAAGCGTGGCAGCGGGAGCGGCAGTTACGGGACGCTGCCGTCCCGATGGACCGGCGGATACACGACAGCAACTGGTATGACGCGGATTTCGACGTGCCATATGGTGATGACCTGATCCAGATGTTCTGGAAGGCCAACGTGCCCGGCTCAGGCGCGCCGGAAATCCCCTATCAGGAGATGGTTCAGGCCAGAGGCAATCAGGGGTATGACGTGAGCCGGGCGGAGGCGCTGCTCGCCGAGGGGCTGGCGGTGTTCGAGGCCGGGGATAAGGCGGACCTGCGGATGGTGACGGCGGCGCTGCTCGCCGCGCTGGTGGAGGCGCCGCCCGATGAGACGCATCGCTACCACGGCTACGCACACCCTGACAGTTGGGAGGCCGTCAAAACCGAGATGGCCGAGCGCGTCATCGACCAAACTCCGGCGTGGGATGATGGCTTCGGGGAGCGTATTTATCAGGGGTGGCTGGGACAGCTTGCCGGGGGGGCGTTCGGGACGGCCATCGAGGGCTACACGGGCGAGCAGATAGAGAAGGTTTATGGCCGGGTGGACGGCTACATCACCGAGCCGGAGACGATCAACGACGACGTGGTGTACGAACTCGTGCTGCTGGACGTTTTCGAGCGGATGGGGCGGGAGATCACGCCGGAGGCGCTGGGGTTGGAGTGGGTGCGGCAGATTCCGTTTGGATGGTCGGCGGAGTGGGTCGCGCTGCGCAACCTGTCGATGGGGCTGGTGCCGCCGGAGTCGGGAGAGTGGAATAACCCGTACTCGGATTGGATCGGGGCGCAGATGAGGGGCATGGTCTGTGGGATGCTGGCCCCCGCTGAGCCGTTGGAGGCGGCCCGGTTGGCGCACGTCGATGGGGTGGTGTCGCACGCGCGGAATGGGGTCTACGGGGAGATGTATGCGGCGGTGCTGACCGCGCTGGCGTTCTGTGAGGATGATGTGCGGGCGCTGCTGCGGGCGGGCCTCGACTACGTGCCGCAGGGGAGTGAATATGCGGCGGTCGTGCGGTATACGCTCGACACGCTGGAGGAGGAGAGCGCGCCCGCCGAGGCGTGGGCCAGACTCGAAAAGCGGCTGGAGACGTACAACTGGATACACGCCTACCCGAACATCGCAGCGGTGTGCTTCGCGCTGTGGTACGGAGAGGGGGACTTCACCGAGACGATGGCGCTGCTGGCGCAGGCGGGGAATGATGTGGATTGCAACGCGGGGTTGGTGGGCAGCGTGCTGGGGGTGATCGCGCCCGTGCCGCCCGCGTGGGCGGAGCCGATCGGCGACCTGCTGGAGACATACATCAAGGGCAAGGAACGGCTGTCGATCCGGGAGTTGGCGGAGCGGACGGCGTGGCTGGCGCGGGCGCACCGGCCCGGCTGACGAACGGCGGCGCAGAATAGACGGGGGAGGACGGCGCGGGGCGTCCTCCCCCGTTTTTGCGTGGATCGCCCCTACGAGGCGGGCTGGCCGCTCGCCACCCGCGTGATGAACGCCGTCACGGTCGACGCGAACTGTTCGGGGGCGGTGATGTGGGGGATGTGGCTCGCCTCCGGAAAGGTCTTCTGCTCGGCCTGCGGCAGCGCGTCGGCGAGCTTCGCCACGATGAGCGGCAGGAAGGGCGGGCTCTGCCCGCCGAACGTCAGCAGCACGGGGCGCGATACGCCGCGCAGACGCTCCGGGTCGATGGCGAAGGCGTCCGGGTCGCGCTGCTCGTCGAGGAAGGTGGGCGCGTTGAAGGTGATGGTTTCGCGCAGTGGCGGCGGAAGGCGCTGCCACGCGCCCTCGCCGAAGACGACGCCCTCGGCAAAGCGGCGCGCGCCGCCCGCCATGTCGCCCGCTTCGAGTAGCTTCTCGATCTCGGCGAAGCGCTGGCCGATGGCCTGAAGCATGGCCTGCCCCTGCGGATCGTCCGCCAGCAGGCTCAAGAGCGGCGGCTCGTGCAGGTTCAGGCTGCGGACGAGGTCCGGGCGCTCCATCGCCAGCCGGAGCGCAATCACCCCGCCGAACGAGTTCCCGACGAGGTGGGCGGGCACGAGGTCCAGCGCGTCGATCAGGGCGGCGAGGTCGGCCACGTCGTCGTGGACGCTGTCCGGGGATGCGGGGCGCTCGCTCTGGCTGTGACCGCGCCGGTCGTAGGTAAGCACGCGGTAGGAGCGCGACAGAAGCGGCACGACCTCATCCCAGTCGTGATGGTCGACCCACGAGCCGTGAACCATCACGAGCGGCTCGCCGGACTCGCCCGTCAGCTCCCGGTAAAGTCGGATGCCGTTGATCTGCGTTTGTGGTGACATGCTGATCCCCTCACTTTTCCAGATTTACGATTGAACCGTGTGCATCCAGCCTAATGGAAGGCGAGGGAGCCGTCATACCCTTAACGGGGTATTTGAACGGGGGATTTTCGTGGGCGGCGGGCAGGAACGCCTGTGGATCGGGCAGGGGGACGGCGTGCCGCCGGCAGGAGACGGGGCCAGGCGACAGCCGGATAGTCCCGGAGGCCGCCCGACCCTCCACCGTTGGGCGCGCGCGGATTTCGGCGTCCGCGGATCAGCCCCGTTCGGGCGCGGGCACCGCGCCGATCTGCTGCATGATGCTCAGCAGGTCGGGGTTCGTCCAGCCCTCGACCAGCCTGCCGCCCGCGATGCGAAAGATGGTGATCCCGGACATCGCCACGCGCTTGCCGGTCGGCGGAACGCCCAGAAACGAGCCCTCGTGCGTGCCGTGGCACGTCCAGCGGGTCGCGACCCGGTCGCCCTCCGCGATCTGATCCTCGACCGTCACCTGATAGTCGGGGAACGCGGCGCGCAGCGTGGCGTCGAACTGCCGCGCGCCCGCCGGGCCGTGAATGTCGCCCAGCGGCGTGTGGCCGACGTAGTCGCTCGTCACCAGATCGTCGACGAGCGCGGTGTTGCCCTTGCTCTGGACTTCCTCGAATACCTGCCGTGCGAGCGCCTTGTTCTGCTCAGACATCGTGTCCCTTCCTTCTCTATCGCCAACCTTGCGAAAACTGACTTCACTTCCAGCGTAAAGGATCGACAGATTCGCGTCATGCCCCGAACGTGGTATCTCGGCGGCGTATTTGCCGTCAGGTCACATACTCGGCTTCCGCTCATAGCGCAGATACCAGACCAGCATCAAGCCCGTCGTCACCAGATAGAACGAGTGGAGCAGCCAGATCGGGCCGGGCGGCAGGCTGAATATGTAAATGGAGTGGACGAGATTGCCCACGTTGCTGAGCAGGATATTGTCGAGGCTGTACGAACTCAGGTCCTTCGTGCGAAGCGCCTTCAGCAGCATGGGCATCACGCTGAGCGCAAAGATGACGGTCGAGATCGTACCGGCTATGATCGGCAGTTCCAGTTCCATGACGACTTCCTTTCGTTCTTCCCATCATCGAAAGCCTCAGAACCTTCCGGCTCCGAAGGTGTAAAGCTGTATTAGATTCATCGTATGGGAACGCGGGAATGCCGTCATGCCCGGAACGGGGTATTTCGATGTGGTATTTTCCCGGTTATGAGGGATAGGCGGGGGAACCGCTAGCCGAGCAGGTCAAGCTCTCTGGCGCGGGCGGCGGCCTCGGTGCGGCTGCCGACGCCCAGCTTGCCGTAGATGTTGCTGGCGTGCTTCTTCACCGTTTCGGGGGAGATGACCAGCTCGTCGGCGATCTCGTGGTTGGTCAGGCCCGCCGCCAGCAGCGCCAGAATCTCGTGCTCGCGGTCGGTGAGGGGTTCAGGTAGATGGCCCTGCACGGAGGCGCGCAGGGACAGGTCATCGCCGAAGGCGGCGAGCAGCTTTTCGACGTAGGCGGGCAGCACGTCGCGGTCGCGGGCTTCCTGCAATAAGCGGGCCATCGGTAAACCATAGTTGACGAACAGGCGCACGTAGCCCTCCGGCTCGGCCAGACGCAGGGCGCGTTCCAGCGCGATCATGGCGTCGGCCTGCTCTCCGCGCGCCCGGCAGGCCATCGCCTGAAGCGCCAGCGCCTCGACGGCGATGCCCGCCCGGCCCGTTGCCTCCGCCGCCTCGATCACGCGCTCGAGCAGGGCCAGCGCCTGCGCGGTGGAGGGGGCATCGCCCTTGACGATCAGGACATGTGCGACCGCCAGCTGGGCGATCTCGCCTTCCGCCTGCTGCTGGCGTGATTCATCCGCCAGCATGTCGTCGGCCCAGTCGACGGCGGCCCTGAGCCGGTCCTGCGCCAGCCAGAGCGCAACCTGAAGGCGCTCGAAGCGCTGCGTCCAGTGGGGGAACTGCGCGCCCGCGACGTAGGGGCGCGCCCGCTCCAAAGCGCCGGCGGCGGCCTCGAGGTCGCCTTCCGCCAGCGACAGGCAGCCCGCGATCACGCATCCGGCGATCAGCGTCCGCACGTCGCCGCCGAGTTCGGCGTATTCCAGCCCGCGCGAGACGTGCTCCGCGGCCCC
>CAZWUX010000163.1:0-10033 GCA_964637665.1 uncultured Anaerolineae bacterium | reverse complement strand
GAGTAGTACTCCGTACTACTCCCCCGACAGGAGGCTCGCGCCGGGCGGCGGGAGACGCGCTCGACGATCTGGAGCGGCGCTTCCGCCCACTGGCGAACGTCAGCCTGCTCGTGCTGCTCGTCACCGGCATGATCCAGATGGGCGGTGACCCGCATTACGAGGGCTGGTTCGCCGTGCGGAACGCGTGGTCGGCGAGCCTGCTCGCCAAGCACCTCGTCGTCCTCGTCATGATCGGCCTCAGCCTGCTGCTCCAGCTCGGCGCGGCCCCCGCGCTGGCGCGCGCCCACCTGCTCGCCGAGCGCGGCGTATCCGGCGGCGAGGCCGAACGCGTCTCCGCGCGCCGCCATCTGCGCCGCCTGACGGCGGCTAATCTGGCGCTGGGCGTGCTCGTGCTGATGCTCACCGCCTACATGACGGCGCTGTAGGTCGTTTCATGGCCGACGCTTCTCCCCCTCTCACCCCGCTTGATGACCGCCGCTGTCTGGGCCGCACGGCGTGGTATCTTGGGGCCTCCCTGCTGCTTCTCCTCGCGGCGTTCTTCCGCCTGTGGATGCTGGGCAGCGCCCCGCCCGGTATGCACGCCGAGGAACTCGTCAACGCGCAGATATCCGAGCGTCTGCGCGAGGGCGACGTGTCCGTGATCTACGATGAGGTCGAACCCGCCCGCGAGGGACTGTACTACGCGCTGCTGGCAGGCGCGACGACGATTATCGGGCGCGGCCTGATCCTGTGGCGGCTGCCCTCCGTGTGGCTCTCGATGCTCGCCCTGGCGCTCACCGCCCGGCTGATGCGCCACCTGTTCTGCGGGCGTGTCTCTCTGCTGGCGCTGGGCCTGCTGGCGGTTGGATTCTGGCCAGTATGGATGGCCCGCAGCGTGCAGCACGTCGCCCTGATGCCGCTCGCCACGACGGCGGTGATCTACGCGCTCGTGCGGGCCTTCTCCGCCCGCGAGGAGACGGAGGCCAGCCTGTGGTTCACGGCGGGCGGGGTGGCGCTGGGGCTGGCCCAGTACGTGCACGTCACGGCGTGGACGCTGTTCCTGCTGACCGGGCTGTTTATCCTGTACCGGGCGCTCGTCAACCGCGCGGAGATTCGCCACCACCGGGGCAACGTGATCTACGCGCTGCTGCTTGCGGCGGTGATCTGCCTGCCGCTCGCCGCATTCCTCGTGCGCCACCCCGGCGTTCGCGAGCCGGTTCCACTGGCCGAGCAGCCCGGTTTGATCGCGCAGGCCCCGGAGCGGCTGGCCGTGTCGCTGGCGGGCCTCGTGCTGCGCGGCGATATGCTGCCCACCCACAACCTGCCGGGCCGCCCCGTGCTCGATCCGCTACTGGGCGCGCTGATGGTGGTCGGCATCGGCGTGGCGCTCGCCCGCTGGCGGCAGCCCCGCTACGGGCTCGTCGTGCTGTGGCTGGCGGTTGGGATGCTGCCGGCGGCCTTCCTGCCCCACAGGCCGGACTTCGAGTACATGGCCGTGATCCTGCCCGTCGTGTTCGTGTTCCCCGCCATCGGGCTGCGGGCCATCTTCCAGTTCGCGCGCGAGCGGCTGTCAGGCCGGAGCCTGCGGGTCATCCTGACAGGGATCGGCGGGCTGGTCGCCGCCCTGATCGCCTTCAACGCGGGCTGGACGTACCGCGACTATTTCCTCCTCTGGCCGACGCTGGGCGACGTGCGCCTCAACTATCAGGCCGATCTGGGCGTGCTGGCCCACTATCTCGACACCAGCCCGGACCCCACCCCCGTGTCGATCTGCTCGACGCCCGTCGACCGGGGCGCGGAGCCGTTCGGCCTGTCGAACGCCGAGCTTCTGTCCTACCTGATGCACCGCGACGACCTGCCCATCCGCTACTTCGACTGCACGCAGAGCCTCGTCATCGCCAACGGCGGCGAGTCCCAGCGCTTGATCTTCCCACGCGGGCACTATTACGATCACCTGCCGGGGCCGCTGCTCAAGTGGATGCGCTTCGCCCACGACGAGACGGTGCCCGGCATCCGGCCCGACGTGATCATGCGCTTCGAGGCGGGCGACGAGGTGGCCGACGCGATGGGCAGCTTCGTCACGACCGCGCCCACCGCCTGGCCGCCTGAGACGGGCGTGCGGCGGCTGGCCGAGCTGCCGCTCTCCTTCGGTTACAACGTGACGTTCCTCGGCTACGAGCTGCGCGACGACACGATCCGCCCCGGCGACTGGGTCGAGCTGACCGCCTACTGGCGGCTCGACGGCCCGCCCCCGCCCGATCTGACGATGTTCGCCCACATGCTGGGCAACCCCGTCGTGATCGTCGCGCAGGATGACGGTCTCGGCGTGCAGATCGACACGCTGCACGTCCGCGACATCTTCATCCAGCACAACCTGATCCAGTCGCCCGGCGGGCTGGCGGCGGGGGACTATCCGCTCTCCATCGGCCTCTACTTCCCGCCCGACCCCTCGAACCGCCTGCCCGCGTTCGAGAACGGCAGCGCGATAGCCGACCGCGTTTTCCTGCGCAGCGTGACGGTCGAGCGCTGACGCTTTCCTCTGCTTCCCCGCGAATATACTTTCTCCCATCCCGGCTGTGATGCTAAACTCAGGGCAGCGACCGCGATCGTTGGTGGAAGGATGTGTTTGTGCTGCTTGATAGGCTGCTTGCGTCGGGAACCGAAACTATTTTTCTTATCTTTTTGAGCGCGTTCACCGCCATCGGGGCGGCGTCCCTCGGCAAAGCCCTGCGGGAACTGCTGCTTGAGCCGGGGCGGGAGGGCTTCGACGCGTGGAGCGTGCTGTCCGGCGTTATATTCCTCGTAGCGTCGTTGTCCATCGGAGCGAGCATCGTGAGGAGCATCGGGCTGCGCTTCATGGGCGTCGGCTTCGTGGCGCTCCAATTGATGCTGGCCCTCGTCGTGGTGGCGGGGACATTCTTCCTGCAGGAAGTGTTCGCACCGATCTTCAGTCACCCGGATGTGCTCATCGGCGCGATCTTCCTGCTGGTGGGCGTAGGCGTGGTAGGGGTCATGATCCGCCAGGGGATACCCCCCCGGTCGATGATGGTCGGCGCGCTGTTCGCGGGGATCGGCGCGGTCGTGCTGGGCCGCGCCCTGTGGAAGATGGCGCAGGGGGACCTGCCGGAGTGATGCGTCGGATTGACGGCGCGCAGGGCGAGGGCGGCGGCCAGATTCTACGGACCGCGCTGGCGCTCTCCGCGCTGACGGGCGATCCGGTCGAGTTCGTCAACGTGCGCGCCAACCGCCGCAACCCCGGCCTCGCGCCCCAGCACCTCGCCGGGGTGAAGGCCGCCGCGCAGATTTGCGATGCCGAGGTGAGCGGGGCCGCGCTCGGCAGCCAGACGGTCGCCTTCCGGCCCGGCGGACCGGCCCGCGCCGGGCGCTACGCGTTCGACATCTCCTCGCTGGCCGGGCAGGGCAGCGCGGGCGCGGTGACGCTGCTTTTGCAGGCTGTGACCCTGCCGCTCGCCCTCGCAGAAGGCGACTCAGAACTCGTCGTGCGCGGCGGCACGCACGTCGCCTGGAGTCCGCCCGTTCACTATCTGACGTGGGTGCTGCTCCCCACGCTGGCCCGCATCGGCGTCCACGCGCAGATCGCGCTCGAAAGCTGGGGATGGTATCCGAAAGGCGGCGGCGAGATTCACGTCACGATACACGGCGGCGCGCGTCTACGCGGGGTCGACCTCACCGAGCGGGGCGCGCTGGAGGACGTGATGGGGCTGGCCGTCGCCACGAACCTGCCCTCCCACATCCCGCAGCGCATCAGCGGGCGCGCGAATAACCTCCTGCGCGACAGCGGTCTGCCGCCCCGCGTCGAGCCAGCGCGCACCTCCGGCCCGTCGACCGGGGCCGGGTTATTCCTCGCACTGGCCTACGAACGGGTCCGCGCCGGGTTCACCGCGCTGGGCGAGCGCGGCAAGCCGTCGGAGCAGGTCGCGGCGGAGGGCATCGTGCGGCTGCTGGCCTACCATCAAAGCGCGGCGGCCCTCGACCGCTACCTGCCCGATCAGATCATCCCGGCCCTGATGCTGGCCGACGGCCCTTCGCGCCTCAGCACGGTCGAGGTTACGCAGCACACCCTGACCAGCGTCGAAACGACCCGGCATTTCGTCGAGCGCCGGGTCACGGTGGATGGGGATGTCGGGGAGCCGGGCGTGATCGCCGTCGAGGGTCAGAGGCCGGTTTTCCGCGCGGACTGAACGCGGATCACGCTGCCGCGCTCCGCGAGCGCTTCACGATCCAGGCCGCGCCCGCCCGGCGTGAAAACCCGGAAGCGGGCCAGCCCCCGCGTGTGCAGCCAGTAGGCGAGCGATGTAGCCAGCACCCCGAACCCGTATTTCACGCTGCGCCGGAAATTAATAGAGGATGCCTCCGGCATGTAGCGCGTCGGGCACGACATCTCGCCGATGCGGAAGTCAAACGCGGCGGCCTGCGCGATCATCTGGTTGTCGAACACGAAATCATCGGAGTTTTCCGCCAGCGGCAGCGCCTCCAGCACCTCACGGGCGAAGGCCCGGTATCCGGTGTGGTACTCCGAGAGCTTCACGTCGAGAAAGAAATTCTCGAACGCGGTCAGGAAGCGGTTCGCCACGTACTTGTAGAGCGGCATCCCACCCTTGAGCGCGCCGCGCCCCAGAATACGCGAGGCGAGCACCATGTCATACTCCCCGGACGCGATCATCCACGCCATCGCCCCGCACAGCGTCGGCGCGTACTGGTAATCCGGGTGGACCATCACGACGATGTCCGCGCCCTGCTCCAGCGCCGCCGTGTAACACGTTTTCTGGTTGCCGCCGTAGCCCATATTCGCGACGTGCCGGATGATGATGTTGATACCCAGCTCCGCCGCCACCTCGACCGTCTCATCCTTGCTGTGGTCGTCGACGAGGATCACCTCGTCCACGATCTCGTGCGGCAGCTCCTCGAAGGTCTGGACGAGCGTCTGCGCCGCGTTGTAGGCGGGCATCACGACGACCAGCTTTTTGCCGTTGATCACGCCTCGCTCCTCGTAACGTGTCGTGCGCGTCTTTTTCCTCTGACGGCGAGCGCCCTGATGGTGGGGAAAGCGTATGATGTGTTAATCAATCAGGTAATGTATGTTAGTGATATCGATTCGCCAAAACCCCCCTGTGGGCCTGCGGCCCATCCGTCCCCCCTTGCAAGGGGGGACAGGTCCGAGCGTTAGCGAGGACCAGGGGGGTTCTCGCCAGTTACCCGATTAATTTACTAATGCTCGCTTTCTCCCAGTCAAAACGGCCCCGCCGTGTACCGCATCGCAACCTCGCCGGGGCGATCGTCGCCCATCGCCGCCCCCGCGAATGGTAACACACAAGGGAGTGATCAACACAAAAAGGGGCGAAGCCGGACGGCTCCAACCCCCTCGAATTCGGCATGTGAGTTTTTAATCCACCACTATCAGCGGGCGTTGACCATCACCCCCGCCATCTCGACCGTCTCCGCGACCGTCGGCAGCACCCGCTTCCACAGCAGGTCGAGTTCGACGACGAAGCCGCGCAGCACCCGCGAGCGCAGCCGCCCGGCGATGTCGGGCCGGTGCATGTCATACAGCCCATCCGGGCCGAGCACGTACAGGTCGACGTGCTCGCGGACCGGATCGACCAGCCAGTACTCGCTCACCCCGGCGGCCTCGTAAGCGGCGAACTTCTCACCGCGGTCCAGCGCGGTGCTCTCCTGCGTCAGCACCTCGACGATCAGGTTGGGCGGGCCTTCCACGTGCGTGTCGTGCAGCCGGTCGAACCCGCTGTGCGCCATGAACGTGATGTCGGGCTGGTAGATGCCCGCCGCCAGCCGGACCTCGAACGGGGCGTCACGCACCATCCCGGCGTCCGTCATCTCGACGAACGTCTTGAGCAGCACGGTGAGATAGAGCCGCACGTCCTGATGGCGACCGGGCACGGGCGTGCGGGGCGCATGGAGCCGCGCCGGGCCGCCGTTCGCGGCCAGCTCGTCCTCGGCGGCTAACATCTGCTCGAAGCTCATCTGCTCCGCCGCAGGCCGCCGTCCACCCAGTTCGTCAAGCAGCGGGTGTGCGCTCACGCCTCACCCCCTTTATAAACAACATATCTTTGATAACTATATGTAATTATACCACGATTATGCCACAGATTAAGCGGGTTGGTACAACATGTTAAGCGTGTTTAACGAAAAGTTTAGGGAAGCTTAACGCAGAGGATGGAGATTCATCGGAAAATCTGTCGATTTGCTGCGCCGGGCGGTCGCCGGTTTCGCTCGCGCCGGGGCGCGGGCCTGACCGTTTAACCGGGGAGTCGATTGGATACCCACAAGTTGTTATGCTTATAAGGTCAGCTGCATACGACGGGCGTAAACAGGATCGCCCGCTTGTTTAGACTTGTTTTGGGACTTTTTTAGGATGGTATTGCTACCCTGTGAGAACAGCATAGTCCCGTTCGCCGCGAACCACCGCACGCAAGGAGCGTCATGAGCGTCATCAGCGCATTGAAAAACCACTCCCACACGCCAACCGATGAGATGGTCGAGAAGGGGGTACGTCCCGGCGATGAATTTCAGGTAGGCCCCATCGACCCCGCCCGCGTCTACCCCGGCGTGCGGCGGATCGCGATGTTCACCGAGGCCTTCCTGCCCAAGATCGACGGCGTTTCAAAGACGGCGGTGCTGGCCGCCCGGCACCTCCAGCAGACCGGGCGCGAGGTCATCATCTTCGCACCGGACATGAACGGCAACACACCCGACCGGCTGGGGCCGAGCCGCGTCGTGAGCGTGCCCTCGCTGGAACTGCCCTTCGTGCCGGAGACGAAGGTCGGCTTCCCCAGCTCGGTCGTCAACGAGGTGCTGGACGACTTCCAGCCCGATCTCGTCCACCTGTTCAGCCCGGCGGTGCTGTCACTCTCCGGGCTGTGGTACGGCAACAGCCACGACCTGCCCGTCGTGGCGAACTACCAGTCCGATCTGCCCGGCTACGCCATCCGCTACGGCTACACCCTCTTCTCGATGCCCATCCGCGACGGCCTGCGCGCCCTGCACAACAACGCCGACCTGACGCTGGTCCCCTCCCACTCCACGATCCGCCAGCTTCGCGAGTGGGGGTTCGAGCGGCTTCGCCTGTGGATGCGCGGCGTGGATCGGCGGCGCTTCAACCCGGCGCGGCGCACGGCGGCGATGCGGCGGCGGCTGCTGGCCGGTCGCCCGGATGACAGCCTGCTCGTGTTATACGTCGGTCGGCTGGCGCAGGAGAAGCGCGTCGACCTTCTCTCGGAGGTAGCCGCGCTCGACGGCGTGGCGCTGGCCGTCGTCGGCGACGGCGAGGAGCGGGATCAACTGGAGGCGGATTTCGGGGAGCGCGCCCACTTCACCGGCTACCTGTTCGGCGAGGAACTGGCCGCGGCCTACGCCAGCGCGGACGTGTTCGCCTTCACCGGCACGCACGAGACGTACGGGCAGGTCGTCACCGAGGCGATGTCCTCCGGGCTGCCCGTGCTCGTGCCGAATTCGGGCGGCGTGGTCGACCTCGTGCTCGACCGCATCAACGGCTTCGTCTGCCAGCTCAAACCCGGCGACTACGCCGCGAAGGTCGCCTATCTGCGCGACCATCCCACCGAGCGCCGCCGGATGGCTGATCGGGCCTGCGAGGTGGCGTCCACCCGTCCCTGGGAGCGCGTTATGGCGGAGCTTGAGGATTACTACGCGGAGGCCTGCGCCATCCACGCCAGCCAGGAGTGAGGGCGGCTGAAAAGACGAGGCCGGGCGATTGCCGCCCGGCCTTTTTTCGATTCTGGCGATTTCGCTACGCCGGGCGCGCCCAGCCCGCCGGTTTATCACGAAGCGCCGAGACGATGCTGGCGGTGAGGCTCACGGCCTCGACCAGCTTCTCCGGTCCGAGCCATTCGACCGTGTCCTCAGGCCGGTGGTGGACGTTCGTAACCCCCACCCCGACGAAGCTGGCGGTCAGCGCAACGGACGGCACGCCGCGCCACGCGAACGTCGAGTGGTTGCTCTGCGGCCAGGGATCGATCCACATCACGCCGGGGTAACCCGCGACGACCTCCTCCAGGCAGCCTCGAAACGCCTCCGAGCCGGACATCGCCGCGATGGTGTTCGTGCCAAGCGCCTGCCCCACCCCGTCGAGGTTGACGGCGGCGACGATCTCACCCAGCGTGTCACCGCACAGCCGGATGTACTCCGGGTCCGCCCAGCCGAACGTCTCCTCATCGGTGAAGGCGATGAACTCCAGCCCGGCGTCGAGTTCCTGCGCGGCGAGCATCCCCGCCAGCGCGAGCAGCGCCGCCGCGCCGCCGCCATTGTCGATCGCGCCGGGCGTGCCATACTTCGTGTCATAGTGCGCCATCAGCGTGATGCGTTCCCGGCGCGCGCCGGGTTTGCGCCCGACGACGGTGGCCGAACTGCCCTCCGGGCCACGCCGGGCGTCGATCCGCAGGCGGATCGGGGAGCCGATCCGCCTCATCAGCCTCAGCCCCGACGCAGCGGGCACGGTGGCCGAGGGCACATCGAGCAGCCAATCCTCGATGATCGGCGCGCAGGACGGCGGGTTGAGGTTGGCGGTGATCAGCGCCGCCGGGTGCTTCTCGACGAGCAGGCGGTTGATATGCTGGTCGCGCGGGGCCTCGTACAGCGTGACGCCCTGCGGCGTCAGCGCAGCCCGCGTCAGGTCCCCGGTCAGCACGCCGATCTTCCCGGTCAGATCCGCCGCCTCAAGCTCTGCGACCGTACAAACTGCGATGGTGGGAGCCGTCACGTCGCAGGCCGGGGAGAAGGTGTTGGCCGCCGCGTCGAGCCGTTCCCCCTCTAATGTGAGAATGGTTTCCTCGTGGGTCCACGTCGGGCAGGTGAAGCGCTGCTCCTCGACCTCCAGCCCGGCGCGCTCGAACACCCCGCGAATGTACGCTCCGGCGGCCTCGTTGGCCGCTGTGCCCGTCATTCGGGGGCCTATTTCGACGCACAGTGTCTCGACGTGCGCCATCAACTCCGATTCGATATCTCTCACCTTGCGGTTCCCTCCACAGTAGAGATACAGAATTTTCTATTTTAAACGCAGTGGGGTGGCCGGACGAGGGGATCGACCTCATCCTCCGAATAGTTGGGGGGCGGGGAAAGAAAAACCGGGGCCGCACACAGCGGCCCCGGCTGTTGGTGAGGGTGATAGTCCCCTACACGACGACGTTGACCAGCCGCCCCGGCACGTAGATCACCTTGCGCGGCTCCCCGCCGTCGAGGTAGCTCTGCACCCTCTCCGAGGCGAGCGCGGCCTCTTTCGCCGCCGCCTCATCGATGTCGGCGGGGACCTCGATGCGGTCCCGCACCTTGCCGTTGATCTGCACGATCAGCGTGATCACTTCCTCGGCGGCCACGTCCTCGTCCGCCTCCGGCCACGCCTGCTGATGGATGCTGTACGCGCCGCCGATGCGCGCCCACAGCTCCTCCGCGATGTGCGGGGTGAAGGGGGCCATCATCAGCAGCAGGACCCGGATCGCCTCATCCCACGCTTCCGTGTGAGCGACCGGCGTCGTGCGGGCGGCCTGCATCGTGTTTTTCATCTCCATCAGCGCGGCCATCGCCGTGTTGAACGCGAAGTCCTCGATGTCATCCGTCACCCGCATGATGGTCTGGTGCGTCTTGCGGCGCAGCGCGCGCACGTCGCCCTCGTCGGCCTTGCCTTTCGACGCGGGGGGCGGCTTGACGATCAGGTTCCACACGTCGTTCAGGAAGCGCACGACCCCCAGAATCCCCTGGCTGTCCCAGGGGCCTCCCAGGTCCCACTTGAAGGCGAACATCAGGTAGCCGCGCACCACGTCCGCGCCGTATTCGGCCACCAGATCGTCGGGGTCGATCACGTTGCCCCGGCTCTTGCTCATCTTCTCGCGGTCTTCGCCCAGGATGATGCCCTGGTTGTAGAGCTTCGTCATCGGCTCGTCGAAGATCGAATCCGGCTGGATCGCCGGGTTCATCCGCTCCACGTCCTCGAACATGCCGCAGTCTCGCATCGCCTTCGTGAAGAACCGCGTGTACAGCAGGTGCATCGTCGCGTGCTCGATGC
>CAZWUX010000162.1:0-10040 GCA_964637665.1 uncultured Anaerolineae bacterium | reverse complement strand
ACGCTCCGGGCCGGACGTTCAGCCCGGGTGCGTCTAACACGGTCGTGTATTCAGGTTGCAATGGTTGAAAAACGCGAGCGTTTTTCACTGGGAGAAAGCTCCGCTTTCTCCACCTTTTCGGGCGGCGCGGCCTCCCGCGAACCCTCCGTGCCCCGACGACACGACACTCTTTGTCGAAAGGCAAAAGCGGCACTGATTTTTCCGCGAAAGCCTCTGCAAATCCCGCGTCTCTCGCCTCACTTCTTCCCTCTCCAGCTATCGATTCCCTTGCCTCACTTCTCCCCTCCCCGTTGAGAATGGCTCTGCCATTCTCACAAGGAAAACGCTCCGCGTTTCTCCACGTCATGGGGAGGGGCCGGGGGAGGGGTTTCTTTATGATGCCCATCGCCACCTGAATACACGACCCCCGCCATTCGCTCATCAGCCTGTTTCCCGGCGGACGAGCTTTTTATTCTCGTAAGAATCCACCCGGAACCCCCTCACCGGGCGGACGTTTCCCGCGAGATTCAGTACAATCACCCTGCAAGCGAGTTGGTTCAGGCGGAGGGCACGATGCTCACATTTACGGACGCAGCGCGCGCGAAGGTTCGCGAGATTCTGGCGGCGAAAGACCAGCAGGGCTTTGCCGTGCGCCTGCGCATCACCGGGCGCGACACCGAGAACTTCCTGTACGAGTTCCGCTCGGTCGAGGAGGCCACCCGCCGCGCGGACGACCATGTGATCGACGTGGGCGATTTCACCGTGTTCGTCGATCCGGCCAGCGCGGAGCACCTCGACGGCGCGGTGATCGACTTCGGCGGCCTGGGTGGCGGCGGCTTCAAGATCGAGAACCCCAACCCCGTCTGGGAGAATGATACGGCCCGCCGCGTGGCTGAGGTCATCGAGACGCAGATCAACCCCGCCGTCGCGATGCACAGCGGCAGGATCACCCTCGTCGATGTGAGGGACAACGTCGTCTACGTGCGGATGCAGGGCGGCTGTCAGGGCTGCGGCATGGCCGGTGTGACGCTCCGGCAGGGCATCGAGCGCCAGCTTCGGGACCAGGTCCCCGAAATTGAGGGCGTCGTCGACGTGACGAGCCACGATCAGGGCGCGAACCCCTACTACGCACCGGGCCAATCCGGGCGCTCACCCGTCGAGGGCTGATTGAAGGGATAAGGCGCGCTCGAATCCGGGACGAAGATCATACGCGGACGGCGGCCCCGGCCCGTATAATACCAGATAGAACGCATCCAAATTTACTTGAGGTAAGCACATGCTGACAGTGACAGACACAGCGCAGACGCGCTTTCTGGACGTGATTGAGAAGCAGGGGCGCGATGACCTCGCCGTGTTTGTGCGCATCATGGGGCGCGGCATCGACGCATTTGCCTACGATTTCAGCCTGATCCCCGACGCCTCCCGGCCTGAGGACGCCCTCGTCATCAGCCAGAACGGACTGGATATCGTCGTCGACGCGTCCAGCGCGCCGGAGATGGAAGGCGCGGAGATCGACTTCGACGAGGAGCGCGGCGGTTTCGTCATCAACAACCCCAACCCCGTGTGGGAGGACGAGATCGGACGCACCGTCGCGACGGTCATCATCGAGCAGATCAACCCCGGCATCGCCGGGCACGGCGGCGCGATCCTGCCCGTCGGCATCAAAGACGGCGTCGTCTACGTTCGCATGTTCGGCGGCTGTCAGGGCTGTGGCCTGGCGAGCGTCACCCTCACCGAGGGCGTCGAGCGCGCCATCAAGGAGGCCGTGCCGGGCATCACCGACATCGTCGACGTGACGCACCACGCAGCGGGCATGAATCCCTACTACGCAGCCAAACAATCCGGCTGACTCATTCTCACCCTCCTGCCGCATCACCGAGCGGCCTCCCATCACCGGGAGGCCGCTTTTTCTATTTTAGGCGCTTTTTAGAGGCTGTTTAGCCGGTTTTTAGCTCTGGCCTACATGGTTCTAACGGCGCGCCTCTAGACTCATGGATAGTTGACTGACAACGATAACCATGTTTTACCGGAGGTCACACCTTTGAATACAACGTCACTGCTGCTGTCACTGCTTATCGGGCTGGTTGCAGGCTGGCTGGCCGGAGAAGTCTGGCGCGGCTTCGGCTTCGGCCTGATCGGCAATATCATCGTCGGCATCCTCGGCGCACTGGTCGGCAATCTGCTGTTCGGCGCGCTGGGCATCGCCACCGGCGGCATCCTCGGCTCGCTGCTCGTCGCGTTCATCGGGGCCGTCGTGCTGCTCGCGATCATCGGCCTGCTGGCGAACATCGCCAACAGCCCCGACTACGCCTAGTTTTCCGCATCTAAGCGCCATCCCGCCCGCTTTTTACGGGCGGGATTTTTTTTGCGCGCGCTCCCGCCGATAGTATAATTAAGGGGTAGGATGCAGGATCACGACTTTCGATATGGAAAGAATCGACCCGGCATAGCTGGGTCTTTTTTTAAACGGCGCTTCGTGTCCGCCAGACCATTAAACGAAGGTTTCCCTGCGCTACAAAAAATCAGTTTTTCGAAAGGTTAAGAGGAGCACGACCCCAATGTCTGACCGTGTGAAGGGAACCGTCAAGTGGTTCAGCGCGCCGAAGGGCTACGGCTTCATCGCGCCAGAGGATGGTGGCAAGGACGTGTTTGTCCACTATTCCGAGATTCAGATGACCGGCTATGCCGAACTTAACGAGGGCGATATGGTCGAGTTCACCGTCGAGGACTCGCCGAAGGGCCCGCAGGCTGTGAACGTCATCAAGCTCTAGCCGCCGCACCGGCTGACCGTCGAAAAGGCGCTGTATTCATTGCAGCGCCTTTTTTGATTCCGGGCGGGCGGGTTCATCGGCGAGGTCGTTCAGGCATTGATCGGCGCGCTGGTCTTCCTGTTCATCGTCGGCCTCGTCCGGCGGGCCTGATCCCTCGCCCCGCACGGATGAATCGCAGCGCCCCGGTGGAAACAAACCGCCGGGGCGCTTTTTTGTATGGTGAATTGGATGGGCCGCCGCTCACGCCTCATGTTCCGGCAGCCGCACGCCATTTCCAGCGGCGATCCCCCGGCTGTTCCGTTTCAGAGTAAAGCTGGGTGGTCGCCCTCATTCCATCGTTACGGCGCGCCTCTGTTTTAACGTCTGGCGCTTATCGTTCGCAAAAAGCCCTCCCCCTCCCTGCCGCCCACGCCGGGGGACGCCCACCGGGTGGTAATCCCCCACCGTAGAGGTTCCGTAGGGCAAGCGTGAGCATCGCGGCAAGGTGGCCGGGTCGGGATGATCTATCATTATGTTTGAAGGGCAAAAAATCTCTTCTTCTCCTCCTTTTAAATGAGAGCCGGGGCGGCGTGCCCGGCTCTCTACGATTCTATGTATAGTTACGAGTTAGGAGTCACGAGTTTCCAGTTAGAAGTCGGCCATTGAAGAGAATCCTCGCCCGGACAGATAAGAAACATTCCGCAGGATTAACGGATGGTAGCACCTCATATTACCTGCGCAATATTCGGACGATACGGTTAAATACGATACCTGATATCATCTCCGTGTCTCCACCGGTGGAGTTCACGAACTGAACAACCACCGTATCAGTGTCTTCGTAGTAGCGCGCGATACTCTGGTATCCTGGTACCCAGCCGGTATGTTCATATTTATAAATCGAGGAATAAATAGCCTGCTCATCATCATTTAACAACGAGCCATCATTTAGTGCTCTCAAGAATATGCCAACGTCCTGCGCAGTTGCGACCATAGACCCGCCCGGAGCTATATGATCGAGCTCCTTTAGATCTGGCTCAACTCCATAGTGGTACCCGCTGCTGACAACTTCTCCGGAATCGACCTGGCTAAGTAAACTGTAAGTATGGGTCAGCCCAAGAGGGACCAGGATTTCGTCATGAATGTACTGGTGGTGGCTGTAGCCCAGAACCCTGTCGAGGATTTCACCGATCAACAGATAATTCGTATTGGAATAACGATACCGGCTGTCAGGCTCAAAATCCGCGGGTTCATCTAAAGCGTACTCTAAATAGGCGTTGAGATCCGGCAGTGACTCGAACCAGGGGTATTCGGGGTGGTCGGTGAAATTAGGGATGCCGCTGCGATGTTGCAGCATCATTCTCAGGGTAATCCGATCGGCATTTTCAATCCTGCCAGCGAGTTCGGGCAGGTGATCGGCCAGAGTGTCGTCCAGCGACAGGCTCCCGTCGTTGACCAATTTGGCGGTAGCGGCAGCGATGTATAACTTGCTGATGCTGCCAATCTTGAACAGTGCCTGCGGATCGGCTGGTATCTGCTCCGCCCTGTTATTCCAGCCAGCCGCGTAAAGAGCCGGGGCTTCACCCGGTTGATCGATATATACGATGATGCCGTCAAGCCCATGATCGACCGCGTTATCCAGTTGCCCCTGAACGGTATCAGGTAAGGGCGCTGCCCATACCGATACTCCCCCCCAGGGCACGAATATCACGGCGCTGACTATCGCAACGATGGGCATGATGATTCGAAGAAGTCGCACTGTACGACTCTTATTTAGATTTCGCATGGCTTTTCTGCATTTGATGGAGGCCGTCGTCCAGTTGCTCGATTGGGTGCGGATGGCTCTGCCATTCTCCACTCGTGACTGGCAACTCGTAACTCGTAACTCGTAACTCGCAACTCCCTCAATCCTTACCCGCCAACCGCGTGACGAGCGCCTCCAGCGCCAGTTCGGGGTCCATCTGCCCGGTTTTGATCTCAAGGTCCGTTTCCAGAAGAATGTGATAGATACGCTCTAGTAACTCAAGCGAGTAGAAGCGTGTTTGGGGGGCTAGTTTCTTTTCTCCGACATATAGATTAATTTCCATGACCTTCGCCGCCGAGCGGGCCGTCTGCCCCCTGTCGAGCTGCTCCTTCATCTGGAGCAGCAGCCTGTACTGCCGGATGATCATGCCGAACACGCGCAGCGGCTCATCACCGCCGTCGAGAAGCTGGCGCAGCAGCCTCAGCGCCTCCCCTCCCCTGCGCTGCCCCAGCGCATCGACCATATTGAAGATGTTGGCCTCCGGCGTGTAAGGCGTTAGCAGGTCGACATCCGCCTCCGTGATGGCCCGCCCATTGGCATAAGTCGCCAGCTTGGCGAGTTCGCTGTCCGCCCGCGTGAGGTCATCCCCGACGCGTTCCGCGAGCTGGTGCGCGGCCCGCAGCTCGATCTCCGCGCCATAGCGTTCCGCCCGCTCCACGATCCAGCGCGGGCGATTGTTCTTATCCGGCAGGTCGAACGACAGGATGCGCCCTCTTGGGTCAGCCTCGACGGCATCTACCAGCGCCCGCAGCGCCTTGCGCCGGGCGGCGGCCTGGCTTCCACTCTCTGCGATGCCCGTCTCCACGAACGCCAGCCGCGTCGAGTCCGGCAAACCCGGCAGCGTCTCCTCCAATCGCTTGATGGTCTCTCTCCCCTGCCCGGAGGCCGTCAGGTTTTCGACGACGACGATCCTGTAATCCGCCAGAAAGGGCAGCGCACCCGCCGCCGCCTCGATCTCGCCGGGCTGCATACTGTCACCGTCGACACGCGTCAGGTTGAAGTCGGCTGTCGCGGGGTCACTGTACTCCACCATGAAGGCACCGAGCCGGTCGCGCAGTGTCGGCTCATCCTCCCCTGTGAAGACGAACAGAGTCGGCGGGGGGCTGCTCATGCCCTGCGCACCCCCAGCAGCGGGATCACATTCAGCAGTTCGGGTATCTCCCCGATGATGGCATCCGGGATGACGCCCATCAACCCTTCCGACCGGAACGGCGAGTCGATCAGGACGCCGAGCATCCCCACCCCCTGCGCACCCGCCACGTCCACGTCCGCCCGGTCTCCAACGTAAGCCGCCTCCCCCGCTGCTGCCCCCATC
Organism: uncultured Anaerolineae bacterium; assembly: GCA_964637665.1. GTDB lineage: Bacteria > Chloroflexota > Anaerolineae > Aggregatilineales > UBA3940 > CAZWUX01. Next base: position 4,195 of record CAZWUX010000162.1, on the reverse strand, counting down.
CGCTCCAACGCCTGCTCGAAGATCTCAGGGTGGGGTTTTCTGTGCGCCGCTTCGGACGAGTAGATCCGCACCGGCAGCAGGTCGAGCAGATCGTGGGCCGCCAGGTGCCGGTCGTGCAGATCGGCTGCCCAGTACGTGTTGGAGATCAGGCCGAGTTGATACCCACCGTCTCGCAGCGCGCACAGCGTCTCGACGATCCCCTTACGCGGGCTGACGATCGCATCGATCGGGCGGTAAAAGTGCGAGCGCAGGCTCTCCCATCGCCCATCCCCCAGATCGATCCCTGCGTCCCGCAGCGCGGCCTGCATCGGCATCTCGACGGACCCACCGCGCATCTCCTTCAGATCGGTCAGGTAAGCCTCCCTGATGTGCGCGTCGAGCCTCTCGACGGCGGCTTCATATGCGGGGGCCGCATGTCCCTCCGCGGAGATGGCGGCCAGCACCTCCTTGAAGCCCGTCATCGTGATCCGCCGGAAGGGCCGCGCCGGGTCCGACCCCGCGTCGTGATAATGCAGCAGCGTGCCGCCCAGGTCGAAGAGGATCGCCTTCAGTGTCATGAGGTTGTCGTCCGTTTATCGCCAGTTGGGGAACCATTTATCGAGCAAGTCAAGCAGCTCATTCAGCGCCGTGATCGTCGCATCTGGCCGGATGCCATTCTGCGGCTTGGACCCATTGCGGCGCACCCACACCGTCCGCATCCCCACCTGCTGGCCCCCCGCGACATCATCCTCCAGCCTGTCTCCAACCATCACCGCTTCCTCCGGCTCGACGCCCAGCCGGTCCAGCACCACCCTGAACGCGTGCGGGTGGGGTTTGAGATGCCCTGCATCACCCGCCGTCATCCTCTCGTCGATCAGGTCCAGCAGGCCATACGCCTCAAGCTCTCGGTCGCGCATGGTGACGGTCGAGGCCGCGTTCGTCAGCAGGCCGATCCGCATCCCTGCGTCACGCAGCGCGCGCAGCACGTCGACGGCATCTGGGAAGGCGGCCACGCCCGGAACCGGCCCCCAATCGACCAGCCGGACGAGCGCTGGCATCTCCTCCTCCTCGACGGTTAACCCCGTCGAGGCCAGCGCCGCGTGCAGCACGACGGGCGTGTGCGGCGCGATCCAATCCGGCGGCCCCGACGCCTTCCACAGCCGTTCATTTTCTTCATTGTAGGCACAAACCAGCGCATCGAGGTCGGGCGCGTCATGCCCCTTCTCTTGCAGGTGAGCGATCACGGGCTGAAAGTGCTTGCGGCGCAGTTCGTGCCAGTCAGCCGTCTGTTCGCTCCAATCGATCAGCGTCTCGTCCATGTCAAAAATTACAGCACGTAGCATATCAGTTCCATCACTCTTTTCTACAAACAGGTTGTTACAGCCCTGTGGAGGCCCTGCCCGGTTCGTGGTGCGTGGAGGGTTTTCGAGGGGATTCTACCCGGATGCGCGCCGCGATGCCAGACGTGTTGAGCATCCATGTGGACGCCGGGCGTCGATACGCGGATCGGGCCGCTGTGGTACAATAGCCCCCATGTCGAGCCACCGCGACAACCCGGATCACAATGGCAACTGGGGCCTGATCGGGCACGAGGCCATCGTCGACCTGCTCTCCGCGCGGGTGCGGAGCGGGCGCGTCGGGCACGCCTACCTGATCACCGGCCCGCCCGGCATCGGGCGGGCGACGCTCGCCGTGCGGCTGGCCCAGGCCGTCAACTGCGAGGTCGTGGCCGCCGAAGGCGGCGGCGATCCGTGCGGCGAGTGCCGCTCCTGCGACCTGATCGCCCGCCGCGCCCACGCCGACATGCAGTTCATCGAGCCGGACGGGCGCTACATCCGCATCGAGACGATCCGCGATCTCCAGCACGACATCATGCTGCGCCCCATCGAGGCCCGCTCCCGCGTCGCCATCATCGAGGAGATGCAGCACGCGACCGATCAGGCCGCGGACGCCCTGCTCAAGACGCTGGAGGAGCCGCCCCCCACCTCCCGCCTGATCCTCACCGCCGACGCCGCCGAGAGCCTGCGCCCGACCATTGTTTCCCGCTGCCAGGTCGTGCCCCTGCGCCCCGTCCCTGTGGATCGCATCGCCGCCGCCCTCGTCGACCGGCTGAGCCTTTCCCCCGACGAGGCATCCGTGCTGGCCCGCCTCTCCGGCGGGCGTCCCGGCTGGGCGATCCGCGCCGCCGAGCAGCCCGAAACGCTGGAGGCCCGCACCACCATCCTCGACGGGATGTTCGCTGCACTTTCCTCCGACCGCGTCGGGCGCTTCCAGTACTCAGAGGCCATCTCCCGCGCCGAGGATCTACCCGCCATCCTCGACGTGTGGCAGAGCTTCTGGCGCGACGTGCTGCTCGTCGTGGAGGGCAGCCGCGTCCCCCTCACTAACGCCGATCAGGCCGCCGCCCTCGACCGGATCGCCGCCTCCATCACCCCGGCGGAAGCCCGCCGGGCACTGCGGGCCGTCCGCCGCACGGTCGACGCCCTGAGCCGCAACGCCAACACCCGCCTCACGCTCGACGTGATGCTGCTCGACATGCCCTACACGTAGCGCGCCCCGGCAGACGCGATCCCCTATCCCCGATTGAAGATCCAGCCCCCCGATTCGCTATAATCACATCGTACGTCTGTGACACCACACAACCACACAGCGAGGGAACACATCAGGCTATGGAATATCGCAAGCTGGGCAGCGCCGGAATCAGGGTGAGTGTGATCGGCCTCGGCGGGTGGATCAACTTCGAGGCGAAAATTCCCACCGACGAGGCGCGCCGGATCGTGGCGACCGCCCACGAGAACGGCATCAACTTCTACGACCTGGCCGACGTTTACGGCAACGGTCGGGCCGAGGAATGGCTGGGCGGGATGCTGGCCGAGTATCCCCGCCACACACTCGTGATCTCATCGAAGGTCTTTTTCCCCATGAGTGACGACCCCAACGATCGGGGCCTATCACGCAAGCACATCATGGAGAGCATCGACCGGACGCTGAAACGCCTCGGCACGGATTATCTGGACGTGTATTTCTGCCACCGGGCCGACCCCACCACGCCGGTCTACGAGACGGCCCGCGCGATGGACGACCTGATCCACCAGGGCAAGATTCTCTACTGGGGGACCTCCATGTGGGAGCCGGAGCAGATCGAGGAGGCCATCGATCTCTGCGAAGACAACGGCCTGATCCCGCCCGTCGTCGAGCAGTCCGAGTACTCCATGCTCGCCCGCCAGCGCGTCGAGGAGGAAATCCTGCCCGTCACGCGGCCTCGCGGCATCGGCCTGACCGTCTACTCGCCCCTCGCGCAGGGGATGCTCACCGGCAAATACGACGAGGGTATCCCGCCCGGATCGCGCTTCGACACCGAGCCCTGGGCCAAATCCGGGCTGCTGACCGACAAAAACGTCGAGAAGGTGCAGGCGCTAAAGATGGTGGCCGGGGAGCTGGACGTGACGCGCACGCAGCTTGCGCTGGCCTGGGTGCTGCGGCAGGAGAGCGTCAGCAGCGTGATTAGCGGCGTGACGAAGGTCGGCCAGCTCCTTGAGAATCTCGGCGCGGTGAATCTGCCTCTGGCCTCCGATGTCATCGCCTCCATCGACCGCATCCTCGACCGGGAGTGAGCGCCATGATCGTCGTCGATCGGGCCGTTCTGGGGCTGGGTTTCATCGCCGGGCTGCGTACCGCGTCCGGGCCTGCCCTGTTCGCCCGCTTCGCCGCCGCCAACCCCGAATCCCTGCGCGGCACGGGGTTTGACGTTCTGGCCTCGGAGCGTGTCGAACTGGCCCTCAAGGTGAGTGCGCTCGGCGAGTTTGCGATAGACAAGCTGCCCTTTATCCCCGCCCGGATCGAGCCGGGCGCGCTCACCGCCCGCATGATCTCCGGCGCGTTCGTCGGCGCGGCAGTCAGCGCGGCGCGCGGCACCGACCGCCTGACGGGCGCTTTATGCGGCGCGGCGAGCGCCTTCACCGGCGCATTCGTGGGCTACACCGTGCGGCGCTTCCTGACGGTCGGGATCGGCTTCCCCGATCCCTTCATCGCCCTGCTCGAGGACGCCGCCGTGCTGATCGGCGGATTCACCCTGATCGACGATCTCGCCGCCCGTCAGGAGGCCGCACGCGTCGGCTAGCCCGCCTGCGGCCCTGCCCTGAACCTCCGCCTCTTCGCCACCCTGTCCCTGTACCGGGAGATAGATAGTATGCTGCCTGCGTTTCTGAAGGCGCTC
>CAZWUX010000161.1:1366-10100 GCA_964637665.1 uncultured Anaerolineae bacterium | reverse complement strand
CCAGTATGGCGGCGGGGGCGGGCGTTTACGCGGCGCTCAACGCGCGCTGGGATGCGCTCACCGCGTGGAAGGTGTACCTTTACGGGGGGCTGTTCGCCGCCTACCTGCTGGCCGAGCGTGCAGCCTATCGCGGCGCGGAGGGCGCGGGCCAGCAGCATTACGCATGGACGCGCTATGCGCTGTTCACGCTGTGGTGGGTCGTGATGTTCAGCGCGCCGCTGGAATACGCCCTCTGGCCGCGTGATAACCTCGCCGTGACGGTTGCAGGCGCGGTGCTGGCGATGGCGGGGGCCACCCTGCGCGTGTGGAGCATCCGGGCGCTGGGGCGCTACTTCTCCGGTCACATCGAGACGCAGTCGGGCCACCGCGTTATCGAGACGGGTCCGTATCGCCTCATCCGGCACCCCGCCTATGCGGGCAACGTCCTGCTCGCCATCGGGATGCCGCTCGTGCTCGACGCCGCGCTGACGTTGATCCCCGCCGCTCTGGTCTGCGCGCTGTTCATCTACCGCATCCCGCTGGAGGAGGCCGCGCTCGCCGAAAATGTGCCCGGCTACCGCGATTACATGGCGCGCACCAGCCGCCTGATCCCCGGCATCTGGTAGGGTTCGGGTGGTGCGCTGGCCCAACCTTCCCCTTGACAACGCGGCAATTTTACGGCATGGTATCGCCCCGTCGTGAGAGCGAAGCGAGCTATCGTGTGAGCGAGCGCCAGTACTGGGTCGCCTTCAGCATGGTGAGTGGAATCGGCCCGGCGAAGGTCGGGCGGCTGCTGGCGCGGTTCGGCTCGCTGGCCGAGGCGTGGGGAGCCGGATCGGCGGCCCTGCGGGACGCCGGGCTGGACCGCCGCGCGATTCACGGCCTGAGCGAAGTCCGCCGCCGGATCGACCCCGGCGCGGAGATGGCGCGGCTCGACCGGCTGGGCATCGCCGTGCTGACGTGGGACGACGACGCCTACCCGGCGCTGCTCGGCGAGCTGCGTAAGATCGATCAGGCCCCGCCCGTTCTGTACGTGCGGGGCACGCTGCTCGACACGGACGAGTGGGCGCTGACCATCGTCGGGACGCGGGGCGCGTCGCCCTACGGTCGGCAGGTCGCGCACCGGCTGGCGGGGGAACTCGCCGCCAACGGCCTGACCATCGTCAGCGGGCTGGCGCGCGGGATCGACGGCGAGGCGCACCAGGCCGCGCTCGACGCGGGCGGTCGGACCATCGCCGTGCTGCCCTGCGGGCTGGATGTGGTCTACCCGCCGGAGCACGCCCGCCTCGCCGCCGAGATCGTGCGGCAGGGCGCGCTCGTCAGCCCGTTCCCAGCCGGGGTAAAGCCGCGCCGCGGTGTGATCGCCGCCCGCAACTACGTGATGAGCGGGCTGTCACGCGGGGTGCTCGTGTGCGAGGCCGGGGAGAAAAGCGGCGCGCTCATGACGGCGGGGTACGCGCTGGAGCAGGGCCGTGAGGTGTTCGCCGTGCCGGGCAACATCACCGCGCATGGCAGCGCCGGGACGAACCGCCTGATTCAGGACGGCGCGCACCCGGCGCTTGACACGGCGGATATACTCGATGTATTGCAGCTTGAGGGGGTGGCCCAGTTCCGCGAGGCGCGTGAACGGCTGCCGGAGACGACCGGCGACGAGGGGGCAGTGCTGGCCCAGCTTTCCGCCGAGCCGACCCACGTCGACGAGCTGACCCAGCGCAGCGGGCTGGCCGTCAGCGCGGTCAGCAGCGCGCTCGTGACGCTCGAACTCAAGGGGCTGGCCCGGCAGGTCGGCCCGATGCTGTATGTCAAAAGTTGACAGTTACGAGTTACGAGTCACCAGTTACCAGTTGTCGTTTTTGGCGATCAGTGTTTTAGCCGGTCAGATGAGGATTTTTGTTGGGCAGCTTCCTTCCGGAAAAAACGGCTGCGCCGTAATGAGCGCATCGCAGCCCCGGCCTGCCGACCGTGCCACGAGGCACACGCGCCTTGTTCTACGCCGCCAGGAGCCTGTCATCCACCAAAATGGATGACACAGAAAGCGGCGAAGCCGTGTTTACAATAACCGGAACTCGCAACTGGTCACTCGTAACTGGTAACTGAAAGCTCGCGAAGCGAGCGTACTGAAGAAATGAGACGCCAACATGCCTGACGCCTACGCCGTCATCATGGCCGGGGGCGCGGGAACGCGCCTGTGGCCGCTCAGCCGCCAGTCGCGGCCCAAGCCGCTCCTGCCGCTCGTCGATCCGGAGCGCTCGCTGTTCCAGACCGCCGTCGAGCGGCTCTCCCCGCTGTTCCCGCCCGACCGGGTGATGGTCGTCGCGGGGGCGGACCTGACGCCCCAGCTCAGGGAGGCGGCCCCCGACGTGCCGCCGGAGAACTTTATCGTCGAGCCGGTGGGGCGCGACACGGCCCCCGCCGTCGGGCTGGGCGCGATCCACGTGCTGGCGCGCGACCCGGACGCCGTGATAGCGATCCTGACCGCCGATCACCATATCGCGGACCCCGCGATGTTCCGTCGGGCGCTGGGGGCATCGATCACTGTCGCAGCGGAAGGCGGCATCGTGACGCTGGGTGTCACGCCGCGCTATGCGGCGACGGGATTTGGATATATCGAACGCGGGCCGCACGCCCGCACGGTGGACGGTATCGACATATACGAGCTGCGGCGTTTCAAGGAAAAACCGGACGCCGAGACGGCGGAGCGGTACATCGCCAGTGGAAAATACAGCTGGAACAGCGGTATGTTTATATGGCGCGCCGGGCGGGTGATGGACGAGTTCGCCCGGCACGCACCCGACATCCACGCGGCGCTCGAACGCCTGGCCGGGCAGATCGGGCAGCCGGGCTATGGCGCGGCCATCGCGAAAATCTGGCCCGATGTGCCGCGCATCTCGGTCGACTACGCGCTGCTGGAGCACATCGACAAAGACATCTACGTCGTCCCCGTCGAGATGGGCTGGGACGATATCGGCAATTTCAACGCGCTGTATCAGGTGCTCGCCGGGGAGGATGGCGCGAACGTCATCCGGGCCGACGACGCGATTCTGATCGACTCGCGCGGCGTGTACATCCAGAGCGACCGTCCGGTGGCGGTCATCGGCCTGGAGGATATCGTAATCGTGGACACGGAGGATGCGCTGCTCGTGTGCCGCCGCGACCGGGCACAGGACGTGAAGCAGATCGTCCAGACGTTGAAAAGGGAGCGGAAAGACAAGCTGTTATGAGTGATGAGTTGTTGGCTTATTGTGTGAAATGTAAGGAAAAGCGCCCCATCAGCGAGGCGGAGCCGGTCTTCACGAAGGCCGCCCAGCCCGCGACGCGCGGAGTCTGCCCGGTGTGCGGCACGAACCTGTACCGCATGGGCGAGACGCCCGCCCACGAGGGGATGGAGCGGCCCGAACCGGCCTCCCGCCCCAGGAGTAAGAAGGGCAGTGGCCCGCGCAGGGGCAGGCTCGTGATCGTCGAGTCGCCTGCCAAGGCGCGCACCATCGAAAACTACCTGGGCAAGGACTACCGCGTCAAGGCGTCGGTGGGCCACGTCCGGGATTTGCTGAAGTCCAAGCTGTCGGTCGACATCGAGAACGACTTCGAGCCGCGCTACCGCGTGCCGAACAACAAGCGCGACGTGGTGAAGGAACTGCGCGCCGCCGCCGCGAAAGCCGAGGAGGTCTACATCGCGACCGACCCCGACCGCGAGGGCGAGGCCATCGCATGGCACCTGATGGACGCGGCGGAGATCGAGCATGAGCGGGCGCGGCGCGTCGTGTTCCACGAGATCACGAAGGATGCCGTGCACCGGGCGTTCGAGAATCCACGCGGCATCGACATGAATCTGGTGGATGCCCAGCAGGCGCGCCGTATCCTCGACCGCCTGGTGGGCTACAAGCTGAGCCCTCTCCTGTGGGAGAAGGTCAGACCGCGATTATCGGCGGGCCGTGTCCAGTCGGTTGCGGTGCGGATGATCGTCGAGCGCGAGCGCGACATCGAACGCTTCGTGCCGGACGAGTACTGGTCCATCGAGGCCGAACTGGCCCGCGAGGCCGAGCGGTCCGACCCGGACCGCATCAGCTTCTGCGCGAGGCTGCTGCGCATCCACGATGAGAAGGTCGACCTGCCGAGCGAGGAGGCCGTCAGGCCCATCCTCGCCGATCTGGAGGGCGCGGCCTACATGGTGGACGAGGTCACGAAGGGCACGCGCCGCCGCAACCCGTCGGCCCCCTTCACGACGAGCACGATGCAGCAGGAGGCCTCGCGCCGTCTGGGGTTCACCGCCCGCAAGACGATGACCGTCGCCCAGCAGCTTTACGAGGGCGTCCAGCTCAACGGCAGCATGATCGGCCTGATCACGTACATGCGCACCGACAGCCTGAACGTCTCCGACGACGCGAAGGCGCAGGCCGCGAACTACATCCGCGAAGAGTACGGCGCGGAGTACCTGCCCGACGAGCCGAACGAGTACGTCACGACGACGAAGGGCGCGCAGGAGGCCCACGAGGCGATCCGCCCGACGGGCGTCGACCGCACGCCCGACGCGCTGGAAAGCGTGCTGAGCAAGGATCAGCTCGCGCTGTACATGCTCGTCTGGCAGCGCTTCGTCGCCAGCCAGATGGCCCCTGCCGTCTACGACACGATCCGCATCGACGTGCTGGCCGGGCCGCCGGGGTCGTCCAACGGAGATAAGCCCTACCGGCTGCGGGCCTCCGGCTCGACGCTGCGTTTCCTCGGTTTTCTGGCAGTGTACGCCGACTTCGAGGACGAGGACAACCCCGTCGACGAGGATTTAGGCCGCATCTTCCCCGACGTGGTGAACGGCGATCCGCTCGACCTGCTCGAACTGTTCCCGGAGCAGCACTTCACCCAGCCGCCGCCCCGCTACTCGGAGGCGACGCTCGTGAAGGCGTTGGAGGAATACGGCATCGGGCGGCCATCGACCTACGCGCCGATCCTGAACACCGTGCAGCAGCGGGGCTACGTGCGCCGCGAGGGCAAGCGGCTGTACCCGACCGAGACGGGCGAGATCGTCAACGACCTGCTGGTCGAGTACTTCTCGGAGATCGTCGACGTGAACTTCACCGCCAGCATGGAGGAGGACCTCGACGAGATCGCCTCCGGCGAGCAGGACTGGGTGCCCGTGCTGCGCGACTTCTACGAGCCGTTCGAGCGGGAGCTTGAGCACGCCCGCGCGCACGCGCCGGACATCGACCTCGACGAGGAGATCGGGCGCGAGTGCCCGGAGTGCGGCAGCCCGCTCGTGATCCGCTGGGGGCGCTACGGCAAGTTCATCGGCTGCTCGAACTTCCCGGAGTGCCGCTACACCGAACCCTGGCTGGAGAAGATCGGCGTGACCTGCCCGGAGTGCGGCGGCGACATCGTGGAGCGCCACACGCGCCGGGGCCGGACGTTCTACGGCTGCGCGAACTACCCGGAGTGCGAGTGGACGAGCTGGAAGCGCCCGCTGCGCACGCCCTGCCCGGTGTGCGGCGGCCTGATGGTCGTCCAGAACAAGACGTGGGCGCAGTGCCTCAACTGCGAGGAGCAGGTCCGGCTCGACGAGCTGCCCGAAGGCAACGGGGAGCCGGAAGGCGAGGTCGAGGGCGTGTAGGGTAGACGGCAAACCCGTGAGGGTTTGCTTATTACTCCATCAGGGCTTCGCCCTGTGAGGGCCTGCGGCCCTTGCCATTCAGCCCCCGCCTCTGGTGGGGGCTTTCTGGAAATGGAGTAACGCATCGACCCGGAATACACGACCCACACGAGCGGGGATGCGTGACGAAGCGCATCCCCGCTTTTGATCCCCCATCCGGCTTGCCCGCCGGGCTGGCCCCCATATCCCGGCGTGTGTATACTGAATGCGGATAGCCGCCACACACGAGGGAGCAAAGTGCCAGCCGCAGACCCCCCTGAGGACGCCATCGCGATCCGACCCCTGACGTTTTTACAGACCCACCGTCTGGCCGGACGCCTCGCCGAGGCGGACCGCGCGCCCGCCGCCTGCCGGCGGATCGACCCGCCCCCGCCCGACGGCGATCTGCGCGACTGGCTGGCCCGCCCGCTGGGCACGGCCCTGCGCTACCACTGGGGCACGTCCGGGTACGGCGCGTACACCGGGGGGACTGCGCTCGGCTGGCTGTTTCTACACGGCGGGCAGCAGGTGTTGATCGTCGACGCGCTGCTCGTCGCGGGGAACGGCGCATCAGGCGGCGTCGGCGAGCGGCTGCTCGACTTCGCGGAGCGCCGGGCGGGCGATCTGCACAAGTGGCTGGCCGTCGCGATCGCGGAGCGCGACGCGGAGACGGCGGGCCGTCTGCGCGCGCGGGGCTACACGCTCGATCCACCGCGCCTGCTCGGCGCGGGGGCCACGCCGGGCGGCGCGCAGCGCTGGTTCAAGGGGCCGCCGGAGGGTAACAGGTGATGGACGAAACGACCGTCTACATCGGGGTCGACCCAACCGCCGGGCGGCGATCGCTGGCCGTCGCCGTGCTGGACGCCGATCTGCGCGTCCGGGCGCTGCGGTCCACGACGCTCGAGGGCGCGGTCGAGATCGCGCTGGCCTACCCCCGCGCGGTGTGCGGCGTCGACGCGCCCATCGGCCCCAACGCCGGGCTGCTGGCGGATCCCACCTACCGGGCGGATGTCGGGCTTAATCCGGCGGCGGCGCGCTACCGTGCTTTCCGCGTGGGCGAGTACGAGCTGCGTCGGCGCGGCATCCATATTTATAATACGCCGCGCGATGCGTCAAAGCTGCGTGACTGGATGCGTGAAGGACTGCGCCTGTACGATCGCCTGCGGGCGGGCGGCTATGCCGCCTACCCGGAGGAAGGCCCGCGCCGCATGTTCGAGACGTATCCCCACGCCATCTTCACCGTGCTCGCCGGGGCCGTACCCTATCCCAAGCAGAGCTTTCAGGGGTTGCTCCAGCGGCAGCTGATCCTCTACGAGGCGGGGATCGACGTGGCGGACCCGATGGGTCTGCTGGAGGAGATGACTCCCCACCGGCTCAAGTCCGGCAAAGTGAACTTCGACGGTATTCTCAGCCACGACGAACTCGACGCGCTGTCGGCGGCCTACACCGCCTGCGTGCTGGATCGCGATCCGGAGCGGGTCACGGCGGTGGGGGACCTCGACGAAGGCTGCATCCTCGTCCCTGTCCCCGAATTGATGGATGCCTATCCGCGCAGTCTCTAACATGTACCTCGCCCTGTCAGCCGCATCGTTCGACCACTGGCTCGAATCGGGCCGCATCCAACCCTGGGACGTGCCCGCCGAGGCCCGCCTGCGCGGGTTCCGGGCCGTCGAGCTTGACGCGCGCTGCCTGCGCTCCACCGAAAAGCGATCCGGTGGACTACGGGCGATTTTCCGCCCGGCGGATTCCACGCGCGATCGTGGCGATGCGGTGGCGCGGCTGCGGCGCGCGCTTGCCGAGGATCGAGTCGAGGCGGCGGCATGGCGTGCGGATACCGCCTTCGGAGCGTCAAACGAGCTGGCCGGGGCGCGGGCCGCCGCCCGGCGTGCGCTCGATGCGGCGGCGGCGCTTGGAGCGCCGATCGCCTGCCTGACGCTCGACCCGGCTGCGGGGGAGCGCATCGGCGCGGTGGTCGACGGGCTGGGCCCACTGGCGGCGGACGCGGAGCGGCTGGGCGTGCGGATCGCCCTCGACGCCGATCCGCCGACCGTCTCAGACAGTCTGGTGCTGAGCGTCGTGCAGGGCGTCGGCTCGGCGTGGATCGGGCCGGGGCTGACCGTCGGGCGCGGGACGCGCGGCGATCAGCCGCCCTTCGACGTGCTGGCCCGGCGGGCGGTCTACGTGCGGCTGCGGGTCGGGGCCGGGGCCGCGCTCGCCAGCGATCGGCTGGCGGCGCGCGTTAGTGCGCTGCGGGCGGCGGCCTACCGGGGCGCGCTCGTGCTCGACACGGCGGGCGGCGACCCCGAAACGAGCATCCCGCGCTGGCTGGAGGCGCTCCGCCGCGCCGGGGCCTGACGCCGACACCCGCCGGAGCCGCGCCGCTATCGCGCCATCGCACGCGGCGTGTGGTAAAATCCCCCTCGTGATGACGACATCCACAGACTCCATCCACACGATCACGACCCACAGCCTCGCGGAGACGGAGCGCCTCGGCGAGCGGCTGGGCGCGGCCCTGCGCGACGGCGACCTGCTGTGCCTCTCCGGGCCGCTCGGCGCGGGCAAGACGACCCTCACACGCGGGCTGGCGCGCGGCTGGGGCGCTGTACAGCGCGTCACCAGCCCGACCTTCACGCTCATCAACGAGTACCGCCGCCCATCGGACGGCGAGCGCTTTTTCCACGTCGACTGCTACCGGCTTTCCGGGCCGCTCGACGCGATGACGACCGGGCTGGAGGACGTGCTCGACGCGCCGGGCGTCGTCGCCATCGAATGGCCGGAGCGCATCGCGGAGATGCTGCCCGCCGAACGGTTATGGATCGCGCTGGAGGACGCCGGGCCGGGCGCGCGCCGCCTCACCTTCCGCCCCGACGGCGCGCGGGCGGCAGAGCTGGTGATCGCCGCGCTCGGCGGCTAGTCGGCGGATCGTTTCTTTCCGACCACAGCAAAGATGTGTTTACCGGGGCCGAAGGCTTCACAGGTGGCGATGCGCAAACCGGCCTCGCGCATCAACGCGGGGTAATCGTACAGCCAGTCTCCCATCGACTCCCACAATCGCGCGAGCAGCGTGCCCATCAGGTTGCCATCCGGCGGCAGGCCGATGTCGATCAGCACGACGGAGCCGCCCGGCGCGGCCACGCG
>CAZWUX010000161.1:0-1266 GCA_964637665.1 uncultured Anaerolineae bacterium | reverse complement strand
ACGAAGTCCAGCGCCCGCCTGACGAGCCGCCACCACGCGCCGAACGTCGCGCGGTCCATCAGGTCGTAGGCGCGCGGCGCGGCGTCGTACAGGCGCAGAAAGCGCCGCTGGGCCGGGTCGGATCGGGTGGAGCGCAGCATGGCGCTAGCCCGCCGCGACCTGCGCCCGCGCCCGCCCGATCCGCTCGTTGAGCGGGGGGTGGCTGTACAGCAGCACGACGACCCAGCGCTCTGGGTCAAGCTCTCCGAGGTTCTGGTTCGCGAGGCGGGTCATCGCGTCGGCGAAGGCGGCGGGCTTGCCGGTCGTGCGCAGCGCGTAGCCGTCCGCCAGCCGCTCGCGCCAGCGCGAGTAGGCGTTGCTCAGCGGCATGGCGATCAGCCCGACGACGCCCATCACGAGCGCGAACACCGGCATCCCCGCCGGGTCGGCCAGCCCGGTCAGCCCGAACGCGCCGACCGCCCAGCGCAGCGCGAGGTGCGCGGCGTAGAAGCTCGCCAGCACGAGGGCGGAGTTAATGGCGATGCCGAGCGGCATGTCCTTGTGGACGAGGTGGGCCAGCTCGTGCGCGAGGATCGTCTCGATCTCATCCGGCGTGAAGTTCTCCAGCAGCGTGTCGCCCAGCACGATGCGCCGCGTCGCGCCGAGGCCCATCACCGCCGCGTTGGCGCTTTTGGTGCGGGTCGACATGTCGAAGCGGTACACGCCCTTCACCTCGTATCCGGCCTGCTCCGCGAGTCGGGTGAGCCGCGCAGTAAGGTCCTCGTCGTCCAGCGGCGTGAACTTGTAGAACAGCGGCGCGATCACGACCGGGGCCAGCGCCGACAGCACGACGGTGAACAGCAGCATGACCCCGCCCGCGACGATCCACCAGATGTCCGGTGCGGCCCGCAGCAGCCAGTAGACGAGTTCGAGCAGCGGCGCGCCGAGCGCCACCGACAGCGCCAGCCCCTTTAGCTGGTCGCTCACCCAGCCGCCGGGCGACTGGGTGCTCTGCCCGTAGCGGTGCGGCAGCACGAATCCGCTGAAGTACGACAGCGGCAGGTCGATCAGCGTATACGGCACGCCGAACGCGGCGGCGTAGATCAGCACCCGCAGCGCCGGGAGCGGCGTTACCCCGTTCACCCAGTCGCGCAGCGCGACGTGCCACCCTGCGGCGATCCACACCATGAGGTAGGCCCCGCCCAGCAGCAGGTCGACCACCATCAACCGCCGCCGCACGCGGGCGTATTCCCGCGCCTGCCGCTGGCGCTCCTCGTCGATCTCGAC
>CAZWUX010000160.1:0-10111 GCA_964637665.1 uncultured Anaerolineae bacterium | reverse complement strand
GTTTCAAGCTACCCAGCGGTTGATTGTCGGACATGGGGTGTTCTCCAATGGTTTTAGCAGGATAATTCTATTTAATTGAGATGCATTCAGTATATACGATCCCCTCTACCGCCCTTTCCACTGCGGATCGCGCTTTTCGAGGAAGGCCCTCATCCCCTCCTTCTGATCCTCCGTGCCAAACACGAACGCGAAGCTGCGCCTCTCATAAGCTAACCCCTCCGCCAGCGTCAATTCATACGCCCTGTTGACGGCATCCTTCGCCAACCGTACCGCTACCGGCGCGCGCGCTGCGATCTGGTTGGCGAGCGCCAGCGCCTCGTCGAGATAACTCTCTCTGGGATAAACGTGGTTGACCAACCCATGATGCAGCGCCTCCTCCGCGCTGAGCCGCCTGTCGTTGAGGATGATCTCCATCGCCAGCGACTTACCCACCGCCCTCACGAGCCTCTGCGTGCCCCCCGCGCCGGGGATCACCCCCAGATTGATCTCCGGCTGCCCGAACACGGCGGATTCGCTCGCCACGATCATGTCGCACATCATCGCCAGCTCGAACCCACCCCCCAGTGCATACCCGGAGACCGCCGCGATCAACGGCTTGCGCGTCTCCGCGACACGGTCCCACCCCCCGATGCGATCTGTCGTGAGCATGTCGACCGCCGACGCATCCACCATCTCCTCGATGTCCGCTCCAGCGGCGAACGCGCGCCGGTGTCCGGTGATGACCACCGCCCCAACGTCCGGCTCGGCGTCGAAGGCCGCCAGCGCATCGACCAGCTCATCCATCATCGTACTGTTGAGCGCATTCAACGCGCGCGGGCGGTTCAACCGGGCCAACCCTGCCCTCTCATGGATCTCCGTCTCGACGAATTCATACGCCATCGATTCTTCTCCCTGTGCTGCACGGTGACGCGCCCATCATATCACCACCCACCCGGCGGCTCAATCGGGCCGCTGCCGGAAAACGCAAAGCGGAGTGATTGGTTATTTACCACTTCCGAGGCAGGAAAAATATACAGATTTTTCCATGAAAACCCCCGCAAGTCTCGCCTCTTTCGCCTCACTTCTCCCCTCCCCAGCCATGGTTGAGGGGCCGGGGGAGGGGTCTCTTCTCCCGTGTTGGCAAATGGGCGCATCGGACCTCAGCGGGTATACTTCCGCTGTGCGCCGGTCTGATCTTTTATCCACATACAGGAGGCATCTCCGATGACGCCATCTCCCTCGTTCGACGTGGCCCGCGTCCGCGAGCGTTTCCCTGCCCTGAACCGCACGGTCGACGGGCTGCCGCCCGTCTATCTCGATAACCCCGGCGGCACGCAGGTCTCCGCCGCTGTCGTCGAGGCGATGGTCCGCTACCTCGTCGAGATGAACGCCAACTCGCACGGCGAGTTCCGCACGAGCCACCTCACCGACGCGATGGTGACCGCCGCCCGCGAGGCGATGGCCGATTTTCTCAACGCGCCCTCCCCGCGCGAGATCGTGTTCGGTCCGAACATGACCTCTCTGACCTTCCACATCAGCCGCGCTATCGGGCGGACCCTGTCCGCGGGCGACGAGGTGATCGTGACCCGCATGGATCACGACGCGAACATCGCACCCTGGCTGTGGCTGGCCGAGGATCGCGACCTGACCGTGCGCTGGGCCGATTTCGATCCCGAAACCGGGCGGCTCGACTACGCGCAGCTTGCGGATCAGGTCACCGAGAAAACACGGCTCATCGCCTGCGTCTACGCATCCAACGCTCTGGGGACGATCAACGACGCCTCCCGCGTCGCCGCGCTGGCCCGCGAGGCCGGCGCATTGAGCTACGTCGACGCCGTGCAGTACGCCCCACACGGCCCCATCGACGTTCAGGCCCTCAGCGTCGACTTCCTCGTGTGCTCGGCCTACAAATTCTTCGGCCCACACGTCGGCGTGCTGTACGGCAAAACCGAGCACCTTGAGCGCCTGCCCGCCTACAAGGTCCGTCCCTCCCCCACCACCGCCCCCGATCGCTGGGAAACCGGCACCGCGAACTTCGAGGGGATCGCCGGGGTGTCCGCCGCGATCGACTACCTCACGTGGATCGGCGAGACGTTTGGCTCACCATTCGCCGAACAAACCACCGGCTACGCCGGTCGCCGGGGCGTCCTCAAGCGCGCGATGCACGCCATCCGCTCCTATGAGCGCAGCCTGAGCCGCGCTCTGCTCGACGGTCTGTCCTCACTCGACGGCGTGACGGTGTTCGGCATCGACGATCTGTCCGCGCTCGGCGACCGCGTCCCGACCGTGATCTTCGACGTGGCCGGGAAGCACCCCGCCGACGTGGCAGCGGCCCTCGGCGAGCACGAAATCTACGTATGGGACGGCAACTACTACGCCCAGGCCGTGATGGAGCGCCTCGGCTTCGAGGGGAAAGGCGGGCTGGTTCGCGTCGGCCCGGTACACTACAACACGGTCGATGAGATCGACCACTTTCTCACAGCTCTGCGCGGGATCGTCGAGGGCTGATGGAGTCGACCGCGTCCGCCCCCTCCACCTCCCAGCTAAAGGGCTACGCGATCGTGCTGATCGGCACGGCCCTGTGGTCCGGCTCGGCGGTGTTCATCCGCTACCTCACCGAGCACTACGCCATGCCGCCGCTCGTGCTGGCCTTCTGGCGCGATCTGTTCGTCTCTCTGACACTGCTGGCGGCGCTGGCTATCATCCGCCCCTCCCTGCTGCGCCTGCCCCGCCGCCACCTGCCATTTTTCGGGCTGTACGGCATTGTGCTGGTGATCTTCAACTCGACGTGGACGGTCTCCGTCGCGCTGAACGGCGCAGCGGTCGCCACCGTGATGGCCTACAGCTCCCCGGCCATCACCGCGGTGCTCGGCTGGCTCCTGTGGCGCGAGTCCCTGGGCCCGATCAAGATCACCGCCGTGCTGCTGAGCTTCGTCGGGTGCGTGTTCGTCTCCGGCGCGTACAGCGCCGAACTGTGGCAGCTCAACGCAGGTGGGATCGTGCTCGGCCTCGTGTCCGGCTTTATGTTCGCCGGGTACAGCATCTTCGGCAAGATGTCCTCTCAGCGCGACGTGAACCCCTGGGTGGCCCTCACCTACACGTTCTCCTTCGCCGCCGTGTTTTTCTTCCTGCTGCTCCAGGCCCCGCTCGATCTCACATCCCTCGGCCTGGGACAGATCGGCTCTCGGAGCGAACTAATGTGGCTGGGGAATGATCTCGTTGGCTGGGGCGTGCTGATTCTGCTCGTGTGGGGGCCGACCATCGGCGGCTACGGGCTGTACACCGCCAGCCTCGTGCACCTGCCCGCCAGCGTGGCGAACCTGATCGCCTCACTAGAGCCGTCGATGACGGCGGCGCTGGCTTACGTGTTTCTCGGCGAGCGCATGACGGAGGCGCAGGTGTTCGGCTCGATCATGATCGTCGCCGGAGTCGTGCTGCTGCGCATCCGGGCGCGCGGCGAGCGGCGCGTCGCCTCCCCCTGACCCGCCGGGTAATAAAGGCTCAGGATTTTTTGGTGAATGAACCGCTCTGGGCTGGACGTTCAGCCCGGCTGCATCTGTCCGGGTCGTGTATTCAGGTTGCGATGTTCTCTTCAAGGCGGTGCGGCTTTCCGCGCCTCCGGTCCGGCAGTGGAGAAAGCGGAGCTTTCTCCCAGTTGAGGTGTTGCGCAACGTCAGTTGCGCAACGCGCGCTCCGCGTTTCTCATACGTCAACGGACGATCAACACCGGGCAGGTCGTGTGCTGGATCACCCTGTGACTGACGCTGCCCAGCAGCAGCCCTTGCAGATCGCTCAAGCCCCGCGCGCCCATCACGATCAGATCACACCGGTGGGTTTTCGCCAGCTTCAAGATGGCATTGGCCGCCGATCCCTCGACCAGTTCCTGCGTGACGCCGACGCTCGACATCCTGAGCTTGCGCACGGCCTCATCCACGATCTCCTCCGCCGCCCGCCGTGATTGTTCGATCAGCTCATCATAATACGAGGCGGCTATCACGCCCGGATAATAGTAGGTGGGCGACGGGTAAGCGTGGACGACCAGCACCCTGGATTTGTGGATTTTCGCCAGTTCACTCACCGTGTTGAGCGCTTTCTGCGCGTGCTCAGAGCCGTCGGTTGCATAGAGGATGTGTCTGAACATCGCCGCCTCCTTGTGCCGGTTCGACCGGACTAACAGGCCATTGGTAAGCTGGGGGATGGAATCCAGGAACGCCACGCCGGATCGCTGCCCGCGCGGCGCGGTGGCTAATTCGGAGCGAGCAGGGTCCGGTCTATATAAGTATTCTCTTTCTGCGCTTCTGGCCGCCTGCCGGAGGCTGCTTTTTGCGCCTGCTTGGGCCAGGATCGCGTATCAAATGGTGCGGTGAAGTGGTATTCCTCCAGAATGTCCTCTAGATGCTGTGGTGTGTGGTCGGCCACGTCGAGGTAAGTGACGATGCCCGCCTCGTTGAGAATCTCCTGAATTCGCGGATCGATGCCCTCGATCCGCGTCAGGTCCTCCGGCAGCACGGCATGGCCCTGTGGGTGCCGCAGGTCAGTCGCCGGGACGTGCGGATCCCGGCAGTCCCCACCCTCCGGCCACCCTGTCGCCAGCGGACAGGGGTAAGCCGGGGCGATCAACATGGCGAGCGCCCCCACGGTCAGCGCCCCACCATTGATCAGCAGGCCGCTCAGGCCGAGGGCCGGGGCGATATTGGAACGGTAAACGAGCAGGTTACCCAGCAGCAGTGTCGAGCCAGTCAGCAGCGCAATGTCGAGCAGGGGGTTTAAGTCCGGCTTGCCCGCACACGTCCGGCAGGCCGTGATCCAGATGCCGCATCCTGCGGCCATATACCCGATGCCAAAACCACGAAGCGCGGCGAGGAATCGATGCGAGGAGAAGAAAGTGCTGGTCGTGACGAGGCTGAGGCCTACGGCCACCATACTGGCCGTCGCGCCCGTGATGAATACCAGTGGAAACGTCCGCCTGGCGGTCCTCATGAGACACCTCCTATCGAACGACTCTTACACTGGCAGCCTCCTGATGCTTTCGGCTCAAAACGGTGCGTATTCTTAAATTTATTGTATCACAGAATCACACCCCCCCATCCTCACACCATGTGCGCTGCACGGCGGGCTGGGGGGATTTTTCAGCGGATTTGCGATCGGCGGATCGGCCCGCCCTCTTCTACCTGAGCCGCTGCGCGGCGGGAAGCATCTCTCCGGCGCAGCGTTGCAGACTCATCTCCGGCGCCCGCAAGGTTGCGATGCCCCTTTCCGCCTCTGTCCATAACGAAGCGGGCCGCTCCCCACACCGGAAGCGCCCCGCCTGCCAGCCACTAACTGATAACTGATAGCTGTAAACTACCGGATCGTCACGTTCCCTAACCCCGCCGAGACGTGGATCGTTGCCCGGTCGACGGCGGAGTCATACCCCTCCGTTTCCCACACACCATCCTGAAGTTTGACGAAGCGCCCCGGCACCTCACGGGCGGCCACACCATCGATCTCGACTCGCGCCTCCATCCCCTGCGGCACGGCGATCTCAAAGTTGCCCACTCCGCCGCTGATCGTGACGGCATAATCGCCCTCGTCCGGCAGGGTAAGCGCGACGTTCCCTGCCCCGGTCGTCATGTCGAGGCCGCTGAGCGACATCCCTGCCAGATCGAGCGTAGCGTCACCCGCCCCGGTCGTGATGTGCAGGTCGACCGGGATCTCATCCGTGAGGCTCAGGTCGAGGTCGCCGACGAACCCCGCCCCCATCCACACGAATTCCCGGTTCTCATTCTGGACGAAGGTGAACGTCCCCCGCCCATCCCGCACCTCATAATCTTCCTCCATCACCAACCGCTCGTGGGTGCGATACGTCCCTGCGACCGCCTCCCCACCCGGCGCATCCGCATCGATCCGCGCCGACGCCGCCCCGATGACGAACTCAGCATCCAACGACTCCGCGCCCCCCAGATCATACGCCACCTCACGCGTGACGTTGTGACCCACGAAAAACTGCCGGGGACTGGCCGCGCTCGCGAAGTACAGCACCCCCCCGACGACCAGCAGGCCCAGCACCCCCGCGATCAAGCTGCCCAACAGCGAGCGCCCCAGCAGCACGTCCAACCCGACGAGGACCAGCACGACGGGCCAGAAGCGCCACAGCGTGAACCAATCAAAGCTGACGATCCCCAGATTGCTCAACAGGATGGCCGCACCAATCCCGATCAACAGGACGGCCCCGGTCAGGCCTCTCGCCCCACGCTGGCGGGGCCGTTCGAGTGTGTGGTGTTCCGACATCGATGTAAAAAGTCCTCCTCAGCAGGCCGCATGGCGCGCCCTGCACGGTTCCAATAAGGCTGGCGAGCGTCTCTACGCCCGTGTGAACAGCAGATACGCACCGATGACGATCAGCGCCACCGGCCAGATCAGCCCCGCCGTCACGCCGGGCAAAAACTGGTGGATCAGGAACATCGCCCCCAGCGCAACCAGCAGAATACCCACGACGGCGGACCCCTGCGGTGCCTCGCGTATCCGCGAGCCAAGCTGTCTGGCCCTCTGCCCGATGTCACTGACGTTCGCCCGGACGACCTCCTCACCTTCCAGCTCGCGGTGGGATTCGTCGGGCACGATGAGCCACAGGATCAGGTAACCCAGCACGCCCAACCCATTGACGAACGCCAGCGCGATGAACACGAGCCGCACGAGCACCGGGTCGACCTCGAAGTAGCGGGCCAGCCCGCTGCACACCCCCGCGATGACGCCGCTTTCCTGGCTGCGTACGAGCTTCTTTGATTCAGACATGCCTTCCAATCTCCTACGGGTTGATTGGCTGTTCGGAATGAGTTCTACTGTATTCTACGCAGCGCGCGGCGAAAAGGTTGCTTATCCCGCCCTATCAGCTTCTCGGCCATTTGTGATTTTCCGCCCACTGCGCCCTCCATTGTAGCCGCCTGCCCTGCGGCGTGATATCATTCGCCTCATGGCCGACCACGTGATTTCCATTCATTCTGTGGCGCGAATCAACGTACAGGACTTTGTCGACGGGCTGAACGCAGCCTACGAGGACTACTTCGTCCCGATCTTCGTCACCTCCAGCTCCTTCCTCGACCTCACCCGGCGGGAATCCATCCGTCTGGACGCATCGCGGGCGGCGCTGGCTGAGGGGCGCGTCGTTGGGACGGGTTTGCTCGGCGTGCGGGGGCAGCGCGGCTGGATCGGTGGGATGGGCGTCATCCCACTCTACCGGCGTCAGGGCATCGCCCGGCGTCTCATGAAGGCGCTGATCGCCAAATCACGGCGGCTGGCCCTGCGGACACTCCAGCTTGAGGTGATCACCCGCAACGAGGCGGCGTACGCCCTGTACCGGTCTCTCGGCTTTACCATGCGGCGTGAGCTGCTCGTGCTCTCCGGCTCTCAGTCCCGCTCCCGCACGAAGCCATCCGGCTACGCTCCCCACGTGACCATCGAGCCGGAGCGCCCCGCCGTGCTGATGGCCTCACTGCGCCACCTTCCCACCCCATCTCGCCCCTGGCAGCGCGATCTGGACGCCCTGCGCCTCATCCTGCCTGAGTTGAGCGGTCTCGCCGCCCGCGACTCCTCTGGCCGCATCGTGGGCGTGTGCCTGTACCGCGCGCGCGACTACCAGAAGGACGTGTACGAGGTGGCCGCTCTCGACGATCGGATCGGCCTCGCCCTGACCACCTACCTGTTCCAGCGTTATTCCGTCTCATCTTTCACCTATCTCAACGTCGTGGAAGACGATCCACTTCTGCCCGCCCTCTTTGAGGCCGGGTTTGAGGAAGTGCTGCGCCAGTATGAGATGTGGCTGCCCCTGAACCCGGAGTCCTCTACCTGATGCGCCAACTACCAGGGCATTTTCTAGATGTTTGTTTGATCTGTCTGGATTTCCTTCGCTCGCCGCTGCATGTCATCAGTCCGCCATTTTCGGGGGAGGCCGCCCGCCGGTCCTCCCGCTTGCAGACGTTTTCCCGGCTCGCTCGCCGGTCTTCAGGCTCGCAGATGAACTATCTGCTTGTTAGTCATTTTCCGACCTGGAACCCCCGCTGCCCTTCGGGCATCTCCCCCTTGCAAGGGGGAGAAAGCCGAGCGCAGCGAGGCAGAGGGGGTTTCCGCTGGCCCACCGCCCTGCTGATCGCCGCCCTGCTGCTCGCCGGGTGCGCCGGGCCGAGCGTTCCCCCACCTCCGACTCCCACCGCCACCCCCATCGCGGCAGCCCCCTCACCCGGTGATCCGACCGGGGAGACGCCGACCCCGTCCGTGCCCCCGGCGGAGCAGACCGCCTCCCTCACGCCCGACGCGCCTGTGACCCTTTCCATTAACCTGGGGGCCGCCCCGCAGACGCTCGATCCGGCGGCTGTCGCGCCGCTCGACGCGAGCGCGAACGACCTCGTTGAGAACCTGTTCGCCGGGCTGGGCTATCTGAACCCGGCGACGGGCCGCGTCGAGCCATCACTCGCCGCCTCATGGGAGACACCCGACGGCGGGCGGACGTGGCGCGTCACCCTGCGCGACGACGTGCAGTGGGTCCGCGTCGATGCCGACTCCGGCGAGGTGATCGCCGTCCGGCCCGTCGAGCCACGCGACGTTATCACCGCCGCCGAACGCGCCTGCCGGAACGGCGCTGGTGCCGCGCTGGGCCGCGATCCGGCCCTGTTCGCTATCTCCGGCTGCCGCGACCTGTACGAGACGCCCGATACGGCGGCGGACGATGCGCTGGGCGTGCGCGCGCTGGACGACACGACGGTGGAGTTCGAGCTAACCGCCGAATCCGGCCTGTTCCCCACGCTGCTCACATTACCCTCCCTGCGCCCCGTGCCCGCCGACCTCATCACCGGGGCGGGCGACGCATGGACGCAGCCCGATACCATCCAGACCAGCGGCCCTTATGCGCTGCTTCCCACCCCCCGCGCCGACGGCGGGGTGACACTCGTCGCCAACCCTTTCTGGCCGCTGCCCCGCACCGGGAACGTCGACCGGGTCGAGGCGACGTTCGGCGGCGGCTCTGACGCCCTCCGTGCGTGGCAGGACGGCGATCTCGCGCTGGCCGCCGTGCCCGGCGAGTCGCTCGCCGGGACGGCGAGCACCGCGCCCGCCAGCCCCATGTTGGGCGACCCGGCGGTGCATCTTCTGGCCCTGCCTGCCGCCGATCTGATGTCCGCCCAGTACGACGTGCCGCCGATGGACAACCCCGGCGTGCGGCGCGCCCTCTCCCTCGCCCTCGACCGGGAGGAAATCGCCCGGCTTCTGACCGTGATGGGCCAGCCCTCCCTGCCCGCCACGACGATTACGCCGCCGGGCGCCGCCCTCTCCCCATCCTACGACACGGCGGGCACGGGCTACGATCCGGACGCCGCCCTGCGGACTCTGGCCGACGCCGGATACCGCGACTGCCAGCTGATGCCCCCCGTCGAGATCGTCATCCCTGAGGGCGACGCCCGCGCCGAGCAAATCGTCGATCTCGCCATCACCGGCTGGTCCGAGACGCTCGGCTGCCGGGATCGCTTCTCGATCCGCCGCCGCCCCCTGATCGAGGTGCTGGCCCGCTTCGAGGACATCCCCACCAACTCCTACCAGATTCCCCGCCCCGGCCTGATCATCTTTAGCTGGCTGGGCGACACGCCGGACGCCCACCACTGGCAGGCCGATCTGCTCGGTTGCCGCGATCTGTTCCCCGGCTCCTTCCTGAACCAGGATCGCGCCTGCATCGACGCCGAATCCGACCTCTCCGATGCCCTCTCCCTGACCGATCAGGACGCGCGCGCCGCCGTCTACGCCGACGTGGCAGCGGCTTTCTTCGGCTCTGCTGGCGAGACGCCCGCCATCCCGGTCACCTATCACGCCCGCGCGCTGGTCGTTCAACCCTGGCTGGAGATTCCGCCTCAGGACGGCGGCGCGCTCCGGTTCGACGGCTGGCTGGCCCACAGCCCCTAACCCGGCGAGGTGCCCCATGCGTATCGACGTGCTGACCCTGTTCCCGGCCATGTTCGACGGCCCTCTGACCGAGTCCATCCTCAAGCGCGCGCAGGAGATGGGCGCCCTGTCCGTCACCCTGCACGACATCCGCGACTGGACGACCGACAAACACAACACCGCCGACGATACGCCCTACGGCGGCGGCGGCGGCATGGTCATGAAACCC
>CAZWUX010000159.1:0-10215 GCA_964637665.1 uncultured Anaerolineae bacterium | reverse complement strand
GTCGAATTCCTCATCCTTCATGCCGAAGTAGTTCTCCTCGCCGGGGAAGGAGCCATCCGTCACCTCCGCGACGTACTGTTTCAACCCGTTGAGGATCACCTCGCCCGCGTTGCCATAGACCCGCGCCATCTTGGGCGTGAATTTGGGATATAACCCGAACATGTCGTGGTAAATGAGCAGCTGCCCGCTGGCCTGCGGTCCGGACCCCAGGCTGATGATGGGGATATTCGCCCGCTCGGTGATGACCTGGCACACCCGGTCGGGGACGAGTTCGAGCAGGATGGAATACGCCCCCGCCTCTTCGAGAATCTTCGCGTCCTCCACGATGCGCCGCGCCGTCTCGGCCCCCTTGCCCTGCAAGCGGAACCCACCCAGCGCCGACGCGCTCTGCGGCGTCAGCCCCAGGTGCCCCATCGCCGGGATGCCCGCCGCCACGATCCCCGCCATGCGGTCCGCCATCTCGCGCCCGCCCTCCAGCTTGATGGCGTCACACGCCGCCTCCGCCATGAAGCGCCCCGCGTTGCGGATCGCCGACTCGACCGAGGGTTGATACGTCATGTACGGCATGTCGCCGATCAGCCACACGTGGGGCGCCCCCCGGCGCACGGCCTGCGCGTGCCGGATCATGTCGTCCATCGTGACGGGCAGCGTGCTGTCGTAGCCCAGCATCGTCATCCCCAGGCTGTCGCCGACGAGCACCATGTCCACACCCGCCTCGTCCTGAAAATAGGCGGTGGGGTAATCGTAGCAGGTCAGCATCGTGATCGCTTCGCCTTCACGATACTTCTTGTACAGCATTGGCAGCGTAACTTTCTTACGATCCGTCATTTTTCTACTTCCCTATGTTGTGATAGTGACAAGCGCGGCCTATACCCGGTCCCAGCGGTGCGCGCGCAGGCGCTCCAGTAGCTCTGGCGGGAGGCCCTTGCCGTCGCCGAGAGCAGTGTTCGCCTCGACGTGATGGGGTTTACGCATCCCCGGAATGACCGAGGTAACAGCCGGGTGGCTCAGACAGAACCGGATGGCGGCCTCAGGTAATGTGTAGCCGTATTCCGCTACTAGCGCCTTCAGCGCCTCCGCGCGCTCGACCGTCTGGGCCAGACGATCCCCGGCGAACCAGACGTTGCGCATATCGCCCTTCTCGAAAGTGGTGTCCGGTTTGATCGCGCCGGTCAGCCCACCCTCATCGAAGGGCACCCGTGCCACGATGCCGACCCCCATCTCCTGCGCTGCCGGGAATAGCTCGTCTTCGGGTGCTTGCTCGAAGATGTTGTAGATCACCTGTACCACGTCGACTAGGCCGGTCTCCATAGCCTTGATGACGTTCTCTGGCTGGAAGTCGTTGACGCTGATACCGAAGGCGCGGATCATGCCCTTGTCTTTGAGGTCCTGCACCGTGCGCTGCCAGCCTTCGTCTTCGGCCCAGGTGTCCGTCCACACATGGAAATACTGCACGTCCAGTGTCTCGATCTCCATGCGCTCCAGGCTTTCCTGCGTCATGCGGAACACCCAGTAGCGGGGATAAGACTCCTCCAGGGGGGTGCCGTCCGGCATGGGCCACAGGAAATTGCGCGGCGGGATCTTGCTGGTGACGTGGATCACCTCGTCACGCTCTTTGAGCACCTGGCCGATCAGCAGCTCGGCGCGCCCGTGCCCGTAGACGTGGGCGCTGTCGATGAAGTTGACGCCTCTATCGATCGCCATATTAAGCGAGCTAGTGGACTGCTCATTGCTGGAGCCTTTCCACAACCGCCCGCCGATCCCCCAGGTGCCGTGCCCGATTTCGGAGACCTGTAGCCCCGTCTTGCCGATCGCTCTGTATTCCATAGCTTACTTTCCTACGCGTTGATGGAGCTTGGGGGCAGCGATGAACGATAAGCCGTGCTTGGTAAGCTCCCTGGCGGTATGGTTGACGGCGTTGTGCTTCTCGATGTAATTGTTGAGCAGCGCATCCCAGTCACCGGCTTCGAGGATTTCAGCCTTTTCCCGGAAGTAGTCGAGCACGTTCGAGGCGTGCTTTCCCTCGGCCAGCAAAGCGGCCTCGGCTTCTACGTCTCCGCCTTCGTGCTTGGCGGAGATGTTGGGCACGGTCGCGGCCAACTCCATGAGTTCTTCGCGCCGGTCGTAGGGCTGGACAACTGTCCCCCACCGGCACTGAACGATGTGATGCTCGAAGCGCACCACGTCTTCAAAGCCCAGCTTATTACGGAGTTGGCTGGCGCTGCGCAGCGTCTCGTTGTTCGCTGCGCAGGACCAGTTGAGGCCGATGAGCGGGCTGGTGCCGTCTTCGCGCTCGAACAGCTTAGCCCCAAGCAGCGTCCATAGCCCGGTATAGGGGCTGTCGTTGCCCAGCATCACCGAGATCTTGAACCGGATGTCGATCCCCAGCTTGTAGAGCATGTAGCCCAGGAAGACGGTCCCGGCATTGATGTTCAGCACCTCGCTGATGCCGTAGTTGGTGTAGTAGTACAATATCTCGTCCACCCACTTGAGGGCGCGGTCGTTCGGCTGGCCGACGCCGCCATAATAGCCGGTGATGGTTTCGAGTGGGTCGCCGAGGTGGACGTTCGAGCCGTCGGTACCGCGTGTGTCTGGCGTCTCGACGAAGCTGGCCCCCATCACCTGCATCGCCGCTGAGAAGGCAAGTAAATCGCCCTGGTCCTTCTCGGCTTCGGCCATGTTCCGCACGCGGATAAAGCGTGAAGGCATCAGTTCGGCCTCGTCGATAGCTTTCTCGGCCTCGACGCGGAGGTAGGGGAAGTACTGCGCGGCGCTGATCTCCAGCGTGACCGCCGAGTCGTCCTTGAAGGTCATCCCCTCAACTTGATCGCCAAGCACCTTGCGGCGGTAGTCTTCGACGGTGACAAAAGCCCCGCGATCACGTTGTTCGATGAGCCATTCGATGTCCTCGACGTAGGGGGAATCGATGGCTTTCAGGCGGGACATCAGGTTCTCGAACTCCCCGGCCTCCTGCGCCTTACGATTGATCTCCTCTGGTGTCCCGTAGCGGGCCACGACATCGAGAAATTCCGACATGGCCTCGATCGTGGGATCGAGGAGCAGGCTGTTCAGGTCCTCCAACTGGTCCGGGCCGATATGCAGCCGCTCTAGCAGGTCCATATACTCTCACTTTCTCTTCGATAATGTGCCCACTCAGGGGCCGCCCATTTGCCAGCGTAGACGATACGGCTCTCGGTCATCCGCACCCCGTGAACGCAGCGGGTGTGCCCGCCTGCTTGGTTATGTGGATCATCGCATTGGTCTCAGGCATCTCGTGGAGTATCAGGGTGTGCATGGGCTGTTCGGAAGACGGCTTACAATGCGTATCTTCCATCTCGCCCGCTGCTCGCCGGGCGGTCATCCGGCTCACACCGAATTCCCTGCAATCGGCAAGCTTGATCTCGGAAGGAAGCTGGCTGTTTACGTCATAACTGCCCTCTTTAATAGCTTCCTGCAGGCTTTCCCCGGACGCGGATATATTGGGGAATCCCTCTTATATCAGCGGTAACCGGCGTGATAATCCTTCTGTGGTAATTGTAAAATGCGTGACGAAGGGGTTTTACTGTATAGACAACTAGATGTATATATAGTTGAGCGTACGATATCATTGTTTTGGTGGGTTGTCAAGTGTTTTATCGGCCCGACCCAATATTCTACTTTTAACGTCTAAACAGAATTTCTGAGAAGCCTCGAAATCGACCTGTGTTGATTCATGCTCCATCTAGTTTTTCCCCTTTGTCCTCGGCTGGAGTAAGCCACTGCGACATGTGAGCGAGGTCTTAAATGGCCCTTATGGATGTGGACGCCAGCCACAGGTAGTGGAGGCGCGAGCCGTCTAACCCGTCTGTTGCTTATGTACAAAAGCCCCCTTGTTGTGACATCTGACATCCGCTTCTGCGACGAATGTCAGTTCAACGTCACTTATCTCTTCCATACAATGTTCGTATAGACGTTTAGATGTCTATACAACTCCCCTTAGTTCTCATTCAATGGCTCCATTCTCCCATAAACCGAGGAGGTGTCTATAACAACTACTGTTCTAGGTGGAATCCCTCCCTCCTATCCTTTCCCAAAACAGGAGAAGATCTATGTTTACTCTGGGCCGTTCCGTACGCTGGATCCTGTTGCTTACCCTGCTGCTGGCACTCGTAGCCTGCCAGCAGACTCCTGCCGCGCCAGAAGAAACCGCTGCTCCCGAAGAAGCCACTGCACCCGAAGAAGCCGAAAGTAGCGCTGACGCATCCGCTGGCGATGAGATGATTGTCCCCACCGGTACATACACTGTTGGGCTTAGCAGCTTCCAGCAGGGCAATGACTGGAACATTCAGGTTGCCGAAGGCGCCAAAGACCTCATGCAAGAGTGGGGTTGGGAAGTCGTCCACACCAATGCCGAAGGCGATACAGATGCTCAGGTGACGGCGCTGGAAGGCTTCCTGACCAGTGACGTAGATGCCGTCATCGTGGCAGGCGGTCTGGCCCCGGCCCTTGAGCCGACGATCGCCGCGCTTGACGAAGCTGGCATTGCTGTCGTCACACTCGACATGACATCCGAGCACGCCGTGACCAACATCTATCCCGACAACTACATGACGACCGAGCTTCTGGCTGTGTTTGCCGTCAACCGATTGCAGGCGCAGCCCGGCCAGTATGCACACCTCACCATCCCCGGCCTCGGCTGGAAGACGGTCGACATCCGCGACAAGATCGCCGATATGGTCTTTGAGATCGAAGGCTGGGAGTCTATCGGCGTGCTTGACAGCGGTCTGGCTGATGCTATCAACCAGTCCACCACAGCGGTACGTTCGGCGCTGCTGTCCAACCCCGATCTCGATCTGGTTTACTCATCGTGGGGGATGCCTGCCGTCGGTGCTGCGCGTGCTATCCGTGAAGCCGGTATGGAGAATGATGTGTTTGTGGTGTGCACCGACGCAGACCGCATCGTGCTCGCCGAGATGGCCGAACCAGACTCACCCATCAAGGGCGTCATCGGCCAGCGCCCGTACGAGATGGGTCAAATGAGCGCCCAGTATCTCGCTATGGCGCTTGAAGGCGAACAGGACATCCCCAAGATCGCCTTCGCTCCCTTCTACTTTGTCACCAACGAGCCTGAGCTCCTGCCGCCGGGCGTCCAATCCATGACGCCAGAAGAGGCATGGGAAGCGCTTTATCCAGACGTTGAGTTTGGCGAAGTAAACTAGTCTGATCGGAGCTTGCCATGGTCAAGGACACTGTCCTCACAATGCGGGGCATCACCAAACGGTTCCCCGGCGTGACGGCCCTGCGCAGCGTTGACTTTGACGTGCATCCCGGAGAGATCCATGCACTGGTGGGTCATAACGGTGCAGGCAAGTCCACTCTGCTCAAGATTCTGGCTGGCGTGTATCGGGCCGACGAAGGCCAGATCGTTTTCAACGGCCAGGAGATCACTCGCTGGGGTCCACAGCAGGTTCTTGATCATGGCGTTAGCTTCATCTATCAGGAACTTAACCTCGTACAATCTATGTCGGGTGCACAGAACATCATGATGGGGCGTGAGCCTCGTCGTGCAGCCGCCCTTGTCGACTGGCGGGCGATGTGTGTCAGGGCCGAGAGCGCGCTGGCACGCATCGCTGCCGGGGACATCGACGTGCGGGCGCCCGTCGGCGAGCTTGGCGTGGCGAAACAACAGCTAGTAGCCATTGCGCGCGCGCTCGATCAGGCTCCTACGCTGCTCGTGCTCGACGAACCGACCAGCCGCCTCAGCCTTGAAGATACCCAGCAGCTCTTCGAACTCCTCGATCAGATGCGCGATCAGGGGTTGAGCATCATCTACGTCTCGCACCGCCTGGATGAGATCTACCGCATTGCCGATAGAGTGACCGTCCTGCGCGACGGAGAGCGCGTCCTGACGGCTGAGATCGGCGATGTCTCGCCCGACGAACTCGTCCAGCACATGATCGGCAGCACGGTCGAGGCCGCTGACAGACAGCGCGCACTCTCACAGGGCGAGAGACTTCTGTTCGTCGACGATCTGACAGGCCCCGGCGTGCGCGGTATGAGCCTTTCCCTTCACAGCGGGGAGGTGTTAGGGATCGTTGGCGCCGTTGGCGCGGGCAAAACCGAACTGGTGCACCTGCTGTTCGGCATCGAGGTGGCTGAAAGCGGCGAGATCGTGATGGGCGACGGCACGCTGCTGCATGCCCACCATCCCTCGGCGGCCATCGCACATGGTCTTGCCCTGTGCCCTGAGGATCGCAAAGAGCAGGGCCTCCTGCTTGATAACTCGATCCGTGAGAATATCACACTGGCTGGCCTGCGCGATCTGGTGGTGGCGCGCTGGTTCCCCAGCCGCCGCCAGGAATCGAGCGTGGTCAACAGGTTGGTCAAACGTCTGCGCATCATGACACCCACCATCAGCCAGCACGCCCGCACGCTAAGCGGCGGTAACCAGCAGAAGGTCGTACTCGCGAAGTGGCTCTGCACTGACAGCCAGATCTTTATCTTTGACGAGCCAACGGTCGGCGTTGACGTGCAGGGCAAAGTCGAGATTTACGAGTTGATGTACGAGCTGGCCGAGCAGGGCGCAGGTATTCTGTTCGTCACCAGCGACATCGAAGAGGGTTTGCAGGTCTGCGACCGCCTGCTCGTCGTCTACCGGGGTAAGATCGCCGCCGACCTTGTGCCTGCACAGACAAAGCTTGAGGATGTGATGTTATTTGCGATGGGAGGACATCCCAATGGCAGTCACTAAAACCATGATCCAGCGCTACGCGGTGCTGGGCGTGCTCCTGCTGTTGTTCGTCGGCTTCTCAGTGGCCGTTGATGCGTTCTTCACCTTCGATAACCTCACGAATCTGCTCGTCCAGTCGACCGTGCTGGGCGTCGTAGGCTTTGGGCTGGCGATCATCATGCTGGCCGGTGAGATCGACATCTCGTTTGCAGGCTCTATCCCGCTGGCAGGCAGCATATTTGCTCTACTGGTCAAGAATGGCACTTCTCTGGGGGTTGCCCTGCTGGCCGCCGTCGGCCTCGGCGTCGTCATCGCCCTTCTGATTGCTCTACTCGTAACACAGTTCAGGTTGGTGTCGTTCATCAGCACCATTGCCGTGATGTTTCTGCTACAGGGTGTGTGGCACGCCGCAACCGGGGGGACCACCATCTGGCTCGACAACGAACTTAACCGCGATATCGTGTTCGGCAACGTCGGCCCCGTACCGCGTATCGTCCTCATCTTTGGCCTCTTATTCCTGATTTTGTACGTGCTCACCGAGCAGACTCCCTTCGGCCTGCGGTTGCAGGCTGTCGGCGAGGATGCTGAGGCCGCACGGACTGCCGGAATCAGCCCGGCGCGTATGAAGACGATAGCCTTTGTGCTGGGCGGCGTCATCTTTATGTTCGGCGCGTTCCTGTCGACGGCGCGGCTGTCCGGCGCGCTGGCGACCTCCGGCGCCGACCTCATGCTGCCGGTCATGACGGTGGCTTTCGTCGGCCAGACCGTGCTGGGCATGGGGCGGCCCAATATCCCCGGTGTGCTGCTGGGCGCGCTCCTGCTGGGCATGATCAACAACGCATTTGTTTTGATGCAGCTCCCAATTTGGTCTGTGCCGGTGGCAAACGGTCTGATTCTGATGGCTGCGATTGCCATGTCTAACATCGGCAAGCGCGAAATTATCCAGATTAGCATGTAGAGCGGGATACTATGGCGCAGACAACTCACCTGTCGGTTCAGGACACGCAAGAGCCAAACCTGTGGCGTCGAGCGACGAGCAGCGCCTCGATTGGCTCGCTGGCCGGGATAGCCGTCTTCGTGCTGGTCTTTATCTTTTTCTCGCTGCGCGCGCCGGGCTTTTTGTCCATCACCAATCTGGTGCGCAGCCTGTTAATGCCCGCCAGTATCGCCGCCGTGATCGCTCTGGGTATGATGGTCGTGATGACCGGCGGCGGCATCGATCTATCGGTGTCGGCCACCGCCGGCCTCTCCGCTCTGCTGGCGGCGGTGGCTGCTGCCCGCCTCGATGTCGGTCTGCCTCTGATGCTCCTTATCGCCGTGCTGGGCGGGCTCCTCATCGGCGCGCTTAACGGCGTATTTGTGGCTTATATCGGCGTCAGCCCCTTTGTTGTCACGTTGTCTGTTGTCTTTCTGGCTGAAGGCTTGCAGTTCCTCGTGACGCTGATGACGATTTCGGGTACCTATCTTATGCTCCCGCGCGATGTCACCCGGCTGGCAACCAAACCCTGGTTCCTGTTAGGCCTGTGCGCGCTGGTATCCGTCATGACCTACATCCTGCTCGACCGGACGATCTACGGGCGCTACATACGCGCCGTCGGCCAGAATCTGGAGGTTGCGCGCTTTTCAGGCATCCCGGTGCGTTTTTACACCTGGCTGACGTATGCGATCTGCGGCGTGTTGGCGTCCATCGCCGGGTTGATGCTCACGTCGGTCGAAGGCATGGCCCGCACCGGCAGCGGTGAGAGCTACCTGATTGACGCCTTTCTCGTGCCCATTCTGGGCCAGTCGATCTTCGGGCGCTTCTCCGTGCAGGGGACGCTGTTCGGCGCGCTGTTTATGTATATGATTATCGATGGCCTGTTCATTCTGGGGACGCCGCCCGAGTCGGTGCGGATCGTGAAGGGCGCGCTCCTGCTGGCCGTGATTCTGGTCAGCGGCCTGCAAAAAATGCGCTCCAGCCAGTAAGGAACAATGTGATGTCAAGACGCTACCTGATGGCGCTCGACGCCGGGACGGGGGCCGGACGCTGCTTCCTGGTTTCGCTGGACGGCCAGCACGCGCTCGACGCCTACGAGGAGTGGTCATACGATTTTCCGCCGGAGGCGCAGCCGGGCGGGGTACAGTTTGACGCTTCTGTCTTCTGGGATCTATTTGCCCGGTTGATCCGTCAGGCGCTCGCTAAAGGCGATCTTGCGCCCGACCAGATCGCGGCGATCAGCTCAACCAGCCAGCGCGAAGGAATCGTGCTGCTGGACGCAAACGGACAGGAGTTATACGCCGGACCTAACATCGACCTGCGCCGTCCGACCGGTGCCGACACCTTTACCCGGACGTACGGAGAACTGCTGCACGGTATTTCTGGGCACTGGCCCTTCCCGATGTTTGCCCCGTACCGGCTGCTGTGGTTTAAAGAGCACCGGCCCGATCTCTACGAGCGCGTCGACAAAATGCTGCTGCTCAACGACTGGCTGCTTTATCGTCTGAGCGGCGAGCACGGCACGGAGCCTTCCAACGGAAACGAAACGCTGCTCTTCGATCTGAAGAAGCGCCAGTGGGCCTGGGAAGTGATCGATGAGCTTGGCTTCCCGCGCCACTTCTTTCCCCCGATTCTTGAATCCGGGGTGCAGTTAGGGGCCGTCACCGAAGCGGCTGCCGGTCAGACCGGGCTGTTGCCCGGCACGCCCGTGGTGATGGGCGGCGGGGATACGCAGGCAGCGCTGCTGGGAACGGGTGCTATCACCCCCGGCGACGTAGGAGTGGTGCTGGGCACGTATGGGCCGCAGCAGTTGGTGATCGACCATCCGGTGATCGCCGAGCCGGAATACGCCTGGAGCGGCTGTCACATTGTGCCGGATCGCTGGGTGCTGGAAAGCACGTCGATGGAGACCGGGCAGGCGTTCAGGTGGGTACGCGACGTTTTCTACGCAACCGAGGAACAGAATGTCTACGCTGAAATGAGCGCCGACGCTGCCGCCTCGCCACCGGGCGCACGGGGCGTGCTGGCTTACACCGGGCCGCGACTGCCCAATTATCGCAATCTACAGTTTGTCGGGCCGGGTGGCTTCAAGACCCAGCTGCCGCCTGCCCCCGCTTCGGCCAGCCGCGGCGACTTCGCGCGTGCCACGCTGGAGAGCGTGGCCTGTGCAGTTTATGCTAACGCGCAGCGTCTGGAGCGCATCACGGGGCAGGCAGTCGCCAATCTACGGGTCAGCGGCGGCCTATCACAGAGTGAAACGCTGGTCAGCATCCTTGCGAGCCTGTCCGAAGTGCCCGTTTATGTGCCGGTGCTCAAAGAGGGATCGGCGCTTGGCGCAGCCCTGTGCGCGGGGGTGGGCAGCGGCCAGTATGCCAGCTTTGCCGAGGGCGTGGAGGCGCTTGTCTCGTGGGAGGCACAGGTCGAGCCGGAGCCTGGGCTGACGGCTTTTTACCGCGAGCATTTCGAGCGGTGGATGCAGCATTACCCGGCGATGTATGGAGAAAATACTCCCCTGATCTGATGGAGAACA
>CAZWUX010000158.1:0-10392 GCA_964637665.1 uncultured Anaerolineae bacterium | reverse complement strand
TGGGGGGGTTTTCGTCAGGCCGGTAATGGTGCTGGAGGTGCGAGACAGCGCGGGGGAGGTCGTCTATGCGGGGCGCTCAGGGGTGGGGGACAGGGTGATCGATCCGCGCGTGGCGTGGTTGATCTCGGACATCCTGAGCGACAACAACGCGCGCGCGCCGTCGTTCACGACGCACAGCATCCTCCAGATCGGGCGGCCTGCCGCTGTCAAGACAGGCACGACGACGGATTATCGCGACAACTGGACGGTGGGATACACGCCCAACCTCGTCGTGGGGGTGTGGGTGGGCAACGCGAACAATGAGCCGATGGTCAACATCAGCGGGGTGAGTGGGGCGGGGCCGATCTGGCATGACTTCATGCGGACCGTGCTGCGCGGCCAGCCGGAGCTTGACTTCGAGCAGCCGGAGGGACTCGTGCAGGCCGAGGTGTGCGCGCTGTCGGGGCGGCTGCCGACGCCCGCCTGCCCGTATACGCGGCGGGAATGGTTCATCGCGGGGACGGAGCCGACGGGGGCCGACACGATTTACAGGCAGGTGGTGGTCGATGCGGAGACGGGCCTGCCTGCGACGGATGACACCCCGCCGGAACGGCGCGTCGAGCGGATTTACCTCGACCTGCCGCCTGTCGCGCACGAGTGGGCGAGGCGGGAGGGGTTGGCGCTGCTGCCGGAGGGATTCGGCGACGAGGGGGGCGGGGCGGCGCGGGCGGCGGAATCCGCCGGGTGGGATGATTTGATCGTCGCGCAGCCGGACGCCTACACGATTTATCGCATCGACCCGGCGCTGCCGCGCAGCGCGCAGAGGGTGCGGATCGTCGCGGTGGGGCCGCCGGGGCTGCATCACGTGGCGCTTTATGTGGATGGGGTCCGGTTGGTTACGGTGGAGGAACCGCCGTTCGAGGTGTACTGGCCGCTGGAAGAGGGGGAGCACACGGTCAGCGCGCGGGGGGTCACGGCGGAGGGGAGGGCCGTGACCAGTGGGGAGACTCCCTTCACCGTCAACCCGGCGGAGTAGCGGGCGGCTGATTGACGCATCGCCACCCCGCAGTGGCGACGCAGGAAAAAGGGCGATGGTTGGTGACCATCGCCCGGAGCTTTTCATTCCCCAAAACCCCCTGTGGGCCTTGCGGCCCATCCGTCCCCCCTTGGCGTGAAGAAGGCAGGGCCTTCTTCTTGTGAGAAATGCAGAGCATTTCTCAACGGGGGGACCGGGGCGTGTGTTGGCTAGATGTGGATGTAGCCGCTGACGATGCCGTGCGCGACCTCGCCGAGCGTCTCGCTGAGCGTGGGGTGCGCGTGGACGTTGCGGGCGATTTCAGCGGACGTTAGCTCCGTGAGGTGCGCCAGCGTGAACTCCGGCAGCAGTTCGGTGACCTCAGGGCCGACCATGTGCGCGCCGAGAATCTCGCCGTACTGGGCGTCGGTCACCAGCTTGACGAACCCGCGCGACTCGCCCAGCCCCAGCGCCTTGCCGTTCGCGCTGAATGGGAACTTCGCCACCTCGACCTCGTAGCCCGCCTCCTCGGCCTCCTCGGCGGTGTAGCCGAAGCTCGCTACCTGCGGCACGCAGTAGGTGCAGCGGGGCATCATCTTGTAGTCGAGGGGATGCGTCTCCTGCCCGGCGATGGCCTCCGCCGCGACGATGCCCATCGCGCTGCCGACGTGGGCGAGCATCAGCTTGCCGGTCACGTCGCCGATGGCGTAGACGTTGGGGACGCTGGTGCGCATCTCGTCGTCGATCTCGATGAAATTGCCGCGCTCGGCGAGCTTCACGCCGAGGTTTTCCAGCCCGAAGCCCTCGACGTTGGGGGCGAAACCGATGGCGACGAGCACCTGCTCGGCCTCGATGGTCTGCTCGCCCTCCTCGCCGCTCACTTTGACGGTCACGCCGCTCTCCGTCTGCTCGATGCTCTCGACGCGGGTACCGGTCAGCGTCTTGACGCCGAGCCGCTTATACGCCCTGGCAAGCTCGACACTGACCTCCGCGTCCTCCAGTGGGGCGAGACGATCCAGCATCTCGACGATGGTCACGTCCGCGCCGTAGTTGGCGTACACGTAGCCGAACTCCAGCCCGATCGGCCCCGCGCCGACGATGACGATCTGCTGCGGCGCTTCGGGCGACATGATGGCGGGCAGGTACGAGACGACGCGCGAGCCTTCCGCGTCAAGCTCGACGCCGGGGATGGTGCGCGGGTGCGCGCCGGTCGCGATGATGAGGTTCTTGAAAGTGACGGTTTCCTCGCCGCCGTCGTTGAGGGCGACCGTCAGGGTGCTGGCGTCCACGATCGTACCGCGCCCCTCGTAGGTGTCGATCTTGTTCTTCTTCATGAGGAACCCGACTCCCTTGACGAGCCGGTCCGACACCTTGCGGCTGCGCGTGTAGGCCGCCTCGTAGTCGACGGTCAGGTTGTCGAACGAGAAGCCGAACGTACCGGCCTCGTTCTGAACGATGTGGGCCAGCTCGGCGTTGCGCAGAAGCGCCTTCGACGGGATGCAGCCGACGTTGAGGCACACGCCGCCCCACCATTTTTCCTCGACGATGGCGGTCCTGAGACCAAGCTGCGCGGCGCGGATCGCGGCGACGTAGCCGCCCGGCCCTGCGCCGAGCACGACGACATCGTATTCGTTAGCCATGTGTTCTCCTTCTGTGCCGGTTGTGAGGTTGAACGGTCGCACAGGGTAGGCGCGGGCCCACCCTGCGTAAGATGCTACGGGAACGTTCGCCCCTCTATTGTAGTGCGGGTGAGCGGGGGTTTCCAGCACAAGCCCGGAAAATGGGTAGATGTGCAACGTGCGGGTATCTGGGGGTTTCGCTTAGCCGCCTTGAAGCGCCTCAGGGATGCGGGGGGTGACGTGCAGGGTGCGCTCGTTGCGATAGGATACCATGCCGGGCTTGCCACCCTTGATGGGCCGCACGTAGCGCCGGTCGGTGACATCCACGTCGATGGCGGTGTCCGCCCGCCCGGCGGAGTAGTAGGCGGCGAGCATCGCCGCTTGCTGGATGACCTCGTCGGGGATGGGTCGCCCGTCGTTTTTGACGATGACGTGGCTGCCGGGCAAACGGCGGGCGTGCAGCCACAGGTCGTCGCCGGAGGCACGCTCGGTGACGAGGGTGTGGTTCTGAGCCGCGTTGCGCCCGGCGAGGATCACGAAGCCGTCGGGCGTCGTGTAGCGCCGGATACCCGGCCTGCCGCCGCCCGGCCCCTTCTGGCGCGGGCCGCGCCAGTAGCCCGCCTCTTGAAGCGCCTCGCGCACGGCGTCGATCTCCGGCCAGTTTTCTGCCAGTTCGAGATCGGTGCGAAGCTGGCGCAGGTAGCCGATCTCAAGCCGGGTGCGCGCCCGGAGTTTGGGCACGTCCTCGGAGGCGCGCTTGGCCTTCTCGTAGCGCTCGAAATAGTTGTTCGCGTTCGCCACAGGTGAGATGTCGGGGTCGAGGTCGATCTCGTACACCGGGCCGTCGGGGTCGTACTGGGCGTGCAGCACGCGCTGGCCCGGCGACAGTGTCGGGCCGTAGGCCAGCAGCAGCTCGCCCCGCTTGCGCAGTGACTCGATCTTCTTCTCATCCGTCGCCTGCTGATCGAGCGAGTAGAGTTTGCCGCGCAGACGGTCGAGGGCCTCCTCGATTTGCGCGCGCACCGGCTCTTTCCCCGCCGTGTATGCCTCCATGCCGACAGGCGCGCCGAAGTAGAGTGTCATCGCCTCGCCGATCGAGTCGACGGCCCGCCAGTCGTCGAGGTGGGTCAGAGGGTAGGCGGCGAAGGCGACGTAGCCCTCACCGCCCGGCGCGGGGGCGACGCAGGGTGACCACCTGCCGTTCGTCACCTCGTCGATGCGCTGGGTGAAGGCGGCGTGCATCATGCCCGCCGACACGTCGAAGCAGGGGGCCTCGGCGTCGCCCGTCGCGAAGTAGACGATCTCGCGTGCGAACAGCGGGCTGATCCCGGCGACGCCGCCCACGATGGCCTGCCAGGCGAGGCAGTCCGGGTCGTCGCGCAGCAGACTGCTCATCACGGAGGGTGTCACCGCTTCGGGCATGACCTTCTTCTGGGGTGGCGGGGGGACGTAGGGCCGCCCCGGCAGGATCGTCCGGTAGCGGTTTTGATCCGGGCCGATGCGCTTCAGGCTGTCGAGCACGTCGCCCTCGACGGTGAGGATCAGGTTGCTGCGGCGGTCCATCGTCTCGGCGATGAGGCGCGTCTCCCCGGCGTGGCCGGAGAAGTCGAGATGGAGCATCCGCTCCCACGGCGGCTGGCTGACGGCCTGAAGCCGCGCCCCGTCCACGTACTTGTCGAGAAGCTGGCCCAGCGGCGAGGGCTTCTGGCGGCCCCTCCGCAGACGGTCGGGGACGAGGTGGACGCGGGCGGCCTGCGGATCGACCGTCATCAGCAGGTAATGGCGCCCCCCGGCGTAAATTTCGAGGCCGATGGACCGATCATCGACCTCGATCACGTCCTGCACCCGCCCGCCGACGACGAGCCGGTTCAGCTCGTCCGCGACGGCGGCGGTCGTTACGGCGTCAACGTACATAGCAGATCAACCTGCCAGTTTACGATCATACGATTCTACGAGCGGTTACGAGGATACCGCATCACCCGGCGGTTGACACGCTACGGAAAAATCGCGCAGGTCCCATCCTGGTGTGACGTAAAAGCCAGCACGTTCGCCTCCCGGTTGACGGTCAGGTCGGCGACCTTGTCGGATCGCCAGCTTGCCTCCGCGTCGAGGCACATGATCGACAGATCGTCCAGCGCGCCGCCGCAGGACGGGAACCGGCGAAGGGGCAGCTCGCGCCAGCCGTGTCCCTTCACGTCGAACACACTGCACGGGCGCTCGCCCGCCGCATTGGGCACATCCAGCAGCGGAGCGGCCTGCGCCTCAGGCAGCGGCCAGAGCTGGATCCCGCACGGCGGGCTGGCGAGCAAACTGTCGACGAGATAGACCGTCGCCGTGTCGTCCTGAAAAACGGGCGTCACGGTCGTGAAGTAGGTGTTCAGCCAGTCGTAGCTCAACGTGTGCAGGATGATATAGCGGAATCCGTCGGCGTCGAGCTGGGCGAGGGCGGCCTGCATCGTATCGCCGGGATAAGCCTCACAGTCGAGCGCGTCCGCATCGTACCACGCGGCGAGCAGGGGATTGCTCTCGATGTAGGCCGTGGCATCGGAGGGCATCCGCGCGGTTGCCCCGCCCGCGATGGGCTTCCCGTGTGTGATCTGGAGGTAGGTGTAATACTTGGGCGTCATCTGGAAGGGCAGGTCGATGAGCGCAAACTCCTCCTCCTGCGCCGCGATCTCCTCGTAGAAAGGACTGACGACGTTCGGCTCGAACTGGTAGAAGCCCGGCCAGTATTCCAGCATCATCACGAAGGGTAGCCCGATCAGCAGACCGTACTTGAGCGCCGCCCTGCGCGAAAAAGCGGTGAGCAGATCGTCCATCCCGTAGGCAGCCAGTACGGCGAGCGGCAGCGCCAGCGCGATCTGGAACGTGAACGGCCTGACCGTTTTGATGAGCGGCAGCCTTTGAAGCAGAAATCCGGGGAGCGGAACGTCGAGATAGACCCTTTTCGCCACGTGAAGCACCGGGCCAAGCTCCAGCGTCAGGAACCAGGCACCGATCCCCAGCCAGGCCAGCTTCTCCCGCTGCTTTTCGCGATGGGCTAACCCGAAGATCACCAGCCAGACCGTGATGAGGCCCAGATAAAGCTCCTGCTCGTAGTCCTCCCCGGTGAGACCGGTTATCCAGTTTGTCACGGGGCTGAGGAGCAGGTTGCGATCCGGCGGGGCAACGTAGGCCATAACGTCAGTAGTGAGAGTGGGGTTATGTTTTTCCTCGATGACGTAGCCCAGCTCCTCGTAATTGCGAAATATCGGGAAGAGGCGTGGACCCAGCAGCACGCCGCCCGCCACGACAAACGCGGCGGCGGCCTGCCAGAATCCCTTCTGCTGCCACCGCCGTTCGTCCAGCGCCAGATAGACGAACAACAGCCCCAGCGTCATCGCGGTGAAGCCGAACAGGTACAGGCTCGTCCACGCCGTGATGCCCAGCAGCAAGCCCGCCACCGCGCTCAACAGGAGGCGGCCCTCCGAAAGCCCCCGCAAAAAGAGCAGGACGGCGATGGGCACCGGGGCAAGCTGGGTCAGGTCCGGGTGGCCCTTCGTATGCGTCACGTGATAGGGGATGAACGTGTAAACCGCCCCGCCCACCCACGCCGCCGACCGGCTGCTGACCAGCGTCCGCAGCAGGAGGTAGGCCGCATACCCGGTGGACAAGATCGCAAAAAGGCCGAGCAGCTTGTAGGCCGTCAAAATGCCGACCAGCGGCTTCAGGAGAAGCGCAGCAGCCGACGTGGTCCAGCTCATCGCCGAGTAGGTGGTATCCAGCCCTGCCGGATAGTACAGCATACGGGTCATATTCATCTGGCCCGCCCCGTGAAGCAGCCGCTCCAGCCACCAGATGTCCCACAATTTATAGTAGAGGTCTGTGCTGTTGGGCAGCAGCACGTCGCTCGATAGAAAGAGACCGAGCGGGTAGGTCAGCACGAACGTCCCGGCGACATACAGGCCCAGGGCCAGCCCGTCACGCTTCAGCCATGCCAGAATACGCATCAGATAGTACGATGTCGAGCGCCGCGGGGGCGGCGAATGCTGTTGTGCTGATGTGGAAACCATATGCTTCGGGATACCTCGATGGGTAGAACGCGTCGATCGAAGTCGGGGGCAGAGGCTGACCAACCGCGCAGCGCCTCTTTCCCGCGGAGGCCCCTAAAGACCAAATACTGATGGAACTCGTCCGATGGCGTGTGATGATCGATCTGCCGGGGGTCCACGTTTCACCCGGCGTGTCGTGGAGCATTGGCCCATCTGCCGGACTTCAGCCAACGCAGGACCGCCAATCAATCAATCGAACGGCACGATGGGGACAGCATCGGCGCGGTAAAAGCGCCGACACCTCTCTGCCAGCGGCAGCGCCCCAGGCGATCGAACCCTCAGCGCCCCTACTCTACGCCATCCGCCCGGCGTATGCAAATATCAAACGTCATGCCTGAGGCATGATGGGATCAACCAAGCTGAGCCGCTCACGCGCCCGGCTACTCGACCGTTACCGCCCCGATCACGGCGTAGCCCGGCCCGGTGTTCGCGCCGGAGGCGGGCAGCCGCAGGCCGTTCTCGGCGTTGTAGACGCCTACCTGCAATTCATATGCGCCCGGAGGCAGGTCCGGCGGGAGGGGCACGGCGAAACGATCCTCCACCACCGCGCCGGGCTCCCACTCCGTCATGGGCAGCAGGCCGTCGCCCGGAACCCCGTCGAGTTGGGCGCGAAGCTCGCCCGACGCGTCGACGAGATGGGCGAACACGTGGAATGAGTCGGCAACCGGGACATCCGTCCGCCAGCGGAGGGCAAGGCGGACGGCTCCGCCGGGTGAAGCGGTCGAGTCGACGAGCGCCGCCGAATCCAGATGGATCACCCCCTCGTAGGCCACGTCGAGCGGCGTGAAGGCCGGATCGTCCGGCCCGGTGACGAACCGCATCCGGTGAAACGGCCCGTGAAATGACTCGTCGCCGGTGCGGTAGGCCACCTGTTGAAGCGCCAGCCGCAGCCCGGCCCGATCGTCGGTCGACCACTCGCGGATCACGACGAGATCGAACGGCTGGCCCGCCGTGCCGAGGTCGAGGGCCTGAATGACCGGGCGGGCGTTGTCCGCCGTCAGCGGCCAGATGCCGGGCTTGATCCGCACGACGGGGCGATCCAGCGCCGCGCCGATCTCCGCCTCATACAGCGCCGGGAAAACCAGCACGGGCGCGTCCGCCGGGCCGGATCGCAGCGCGTCGACCAGCACCGCGATGTCCGCCGCCGCGACCTCGCCGTCCTCGCCGCGCGTCTCGTAAATCTCCCGCGCCGCCGGGTCCTCGTAGCGAACGACGCGTCGCAGATCGAGCGAGCCGAACCGCGCGATGGACGCCGTCTCGACGCCCCCGCCGAGGAATTCCTCGATCTGGCCCATGTCGCCGTCGTTGACGATGATGAAATACGGCTCGCCGCGCGCCAGCGCCGGGATGAGCATCTGCGCGCCCCGCTTCGTTAGCTCGTGATAGCGGCCCAGGTCAGGCCCCAGATAGGCCTGCACCGCCCGCGTCTCGAAGGGAGGCCCGACGACCGTCACGGCGGGCCAATCCCCTGACCTCAACCGCTCGAGCAGATAGGCCGCCATCTGCTGGGAGGCGACCGTTTCGTATTGATCGATGTACTGGTCACGATCCACGTCGGTGAGCGGCGCGTTGACGGGGTCGCGGATCAGGGCGGCGTCGAAGCTGAGGGCGGGCAGGCCGACCGCCATCAGCGCGGCGATCCAGACTGCCCCGGCGGCGACCTCGCCGCCCTCCAGACGGTTGATGAGCGATATCGCGACGAACAGAGAGAGCGACACGAGCACGATCTGGGGCATCGCGTTGGGCAGGTAATAACGCGGCGGCAGGTAGCCGTGCCCCGTCACCTGCCGGTAGGTGAGCGGGATGATCATGAACGAGACGGCGGGCACGAGCAAAAACAGGAACTCGCGCCGCGCCTGCCCGGCGATGATCCACGCGAGGGCCAGCCCGGCGAGCAGGATCGCGGCCTCGCCGACGTAGTCCTCCATCGCCTCCTCGGTGTCGTCGTAGTTCTCCTCGAAGCGGTTGATGGTCGTCGGGTCGCGCAGCGCGTTGAGCCAGGTATTGTCGAAGCTGGGCGTATGCGACTCGCGGGGAACCACGTCGTCCTGCGCCCCGGCCCAGTACATCCCGGCGATGAGGACCCCCGCCAGCGCGGCGGAGAGGGCGCTCAGCGCCAGCGCGGGGAGCACGTCGCGGCGGCGGGCCAGCAGGATTGAGGCGGCGAAGGGCACGGCCAGAAACGGCAGCGCGGAGGCCTTCGTCATGACCGCGCCGCCGAGCATCAGCCCGGCGAACGCCGCCGTCGTGACGCGCGGGCGTTCGGCTAATTTCACCGCGAGCACGGTCGCGACGCCGGTGAAGGCGGACATCATGGGGTCGACGAGCGCCTGTCGCTCGTGGAAAACGGCCATCGGCAGCAGTGCATAGAGGAACGCCGCCGTCAGCCCGACGCCCCAGCCGACCATCGCGCCCCGGTAGCGGCGTCCGAGCAGCCTGCCGAGCGCGACCGCTGATGCGAGCGTCACGAGCGCGCACAGGGCGGAAAGCGTGCGCCCGACCAGAGTCGCCTCCGGCCCGGTCGGCGCGAAGACGGCCAGCACGACGGTGTACAGCCATTTCTGGTCGCGCAGGCCGGTGAACAGCTCGCCGTTGAGCAGGACATCCTGCGCCCGGATGATGTGGCTCGCCTCGTCGCCGAACTGCGGCAGCCGCTCGATGGCGGCGGTGCGCAGCCCGAAGGCGATCAGGATGATGCCCACCGCGAGGAACAGGGCGATCGGATAGATGGCGGGCCGGTTTTTGGCTGGGTGCGTCGTCACAGGGTCCCTTCGTCGGCATTGTGATGCGTCAATCGGCGCTGGCGGCCTTACGAGGGGCCACCCAGCGAGATTCTAGCGTCGATCCGCCGACGTGCCACATTAGGAAGTGCCGAGTGCAGAGTGCCAGGTG
The DNA here is from genome assembly GCA_964637665.1 of uncultured Anaerolineae bacterium. Lineage (GTDB taxonomy): Bacteria > Chloroflexota > Anaerolineae > Aggregatilineales > UBA3940 > CAZWUX01. The sequence continues at coordinate 796 of CAZWUX010000158.1, read as the reverse complement.
CAGAGTGGTGGTTGGCGCTCCGCCGGAGTTGGGTGGTAAGTAGCTACGAGTTCCCAGTTTCGAGTTGCCAGTTTTTCGATCTGGGGATGCAAGGCTCCGGGCGGGTGAGCTAGGGAATGTGCGTTGGGCGGCGGTCGGCAGGCCGGGGGTCGATGTTCTATCCGCGCCGGGTGTGAAAATTTCGCTAAATCACCTGACCGTGTGCCATGCACCACTACGGCACGGTGAAGCGCCCCACCACCGCATGATCGGGTATGCCCTGCGCGCCCTCGGTGACGGTCAGACGCAGTCCGCTGGCCGTGTCGTACAGCCCCACCCATATCGCGTAATCCCCGGCGTCCAGATCGGCGGGCAGCGGAATGGCGAAGCGGTCCTCCACCCGCTCGCCCGGCGTCCACGCCGTCAGCGGCAGCAGGCCCGATCCGGGCACGGCGTCGTGCTGGCTGACGAGCGTCCCTGCGGCGTCGACGACGTGCGCGAACATGTGGAACGAATCCTGCACGGGGACCTCCGTCCACCAGCGCAGCGCGATCCGCACCACCCCGCCCGGCCCGGCCCCCTCGGCGAGCGCCGCCGCCGCGTCGAGATGGATCGCGTCCTCGAACACGACGCCCAGCGGCGCGAGGTGCGGCCCGGCGGGGCCGGTCACGAACGGCTGAATGGCGTAGACGCCGTACAGGGCGATGGGGCCGGTCCGGTAGAATCGCTGCTGGAAGCCCAGCCGCAGCCCGGCTTCCGGGTCGGTTACGTCCGGTTGGACGATCACCACGTCGATCGGGGAATCGTCCGGGATGCC
>CAZWUX010000157.1:0-10420 GCA_964637665.1 uncultured Anaerolineae bacterium | reverse complement strand
CAACCGTCACCGGCCCGGTGCACACGCCGAGGTCCTCGGAGCGCCGGGCGAGGTAAGCGGCGCGCGCGCTGGCGGCCCACATTTTGGTGGGCGTGCAGCCGTCGTTGATGCACGTCCCGCCTGCGTGCTCCCGCTCGATCATGGCGACCTTCCAGCCGTCCCGGCCCAGCGCGCTGGCGAGCGGCCCGCCGCCCTGTCCTGCGCCGATCACGATCCCGTCAAATTCCTCTACTGTGCTCATCGCTGCTGATCAGCTTCCTTTGCCTCTGTTTGATTATCACGCCCTGCCACAGTGACGCCCTTCCCCCGGCCATGCTTACCAGAGTAAACGCCTTATGCCGTAAGGTTCCGGCAGCTCGATGCGTCGACAAGTACGAGGGAGAGAGGTATCCCCTTCATTCTAGCGAAACGACAGTCCCACCCGCCGGTTGGACAGGTGTTCCAACGATTATCTATAATTGGGCAGGAGTTTGGACCCTTTCCAGCCGACAGGTCACGCACAATGCGGGCTGCCGGCCCGGTAACCTGTTGGAATCAAGTGAGGAGAAGAAGCTATGTCAGATTCAGACCGCATTTACCACGATGCAGAGGACGCCCCGCTGCCGGGCGGCGTCTCGCGCCGCCGCTTCCTTACCCTGCTGGCGTCCGGGGCGGCGGGATTCGTCGTCGTCGCCTGCTCGCCGGGCGGCGAGGCAACGGAGGCCCCGCCCGCGACCGAGGCGGACATGGCGGAAGCGCCCACCGAGGAGGCCCCTGCTGAGGAAGCGCCCACCGAAGAGGCTCCTATGGAGGAGGCTCCCGCCGAGGAGAAGGTGCTCAGCATCGCGTGGGGCGGTACGCCGGTCAACCTCGATCCGCTCTCAGCTTCCGCCGATGTCGAGATCGCCTTCCTGAACGCCGTGTATGATTATCTGATCGATACGGATCAGGAAAACCAGCTTGTGCCCCGCCTCGCGACCGGCTGGCAGGTCAGTGATGATGGCACGCAGTACACGATCACGGTTGCAGAGGGTGTGACGTTCCACAATGGTGACCCGCTCACGCTGGATGACGTGATCTGGACGCTCGACCGGCTGCGCAATGCGGAAGGCCCCACCGCCGACCTGTTCGCCGGGGTCGAGAGCATCGAGCCGGGTGATGGGAACACGCTCGTCTTCACGCTGTCAAGCCCCAACCCTGACTTCCTCTACAACCTGACGGACAACCACGCCGTGATCCTTCAGGCTGACGCGCAGAACATCGGCAGCGAGTTCAATGGCACCGGGCCGTTCGTGCTCGACGACTATGCGCCGGAGGACCGAGCGGCGTTCTCCCGCAATGACGCCTACTTCCAGGGCGCGCCGCCCGTCACGGGTCTGGAGTTCGTGTACTTTGGCGATGTCGAGGCTGCCGTCAATGCGCTGCGTGGGGATATCGTTCAGGGCGTACTGCGCATGGACAATGCGACGTTCCTCGGCATCTCCGAGGAGGGCATGTTCAACGCCGTCGACGTCGCGACGAACGGGCACGACCTCGTCCGGTTGCGCGCCGACCGCGCGCCCGGCGACGATCCGCGCGTGCGGGAGGCGTTCAAGATGGCGACTGACCGTGAGGCCATCTTCGAGCGGCTCCAGTATGGCTTTGGTGCGCTGGGGCAGGACACGCCGATCGGCCCGCTCTATTCGCAGTATTACACCGAGCAATACGAGCTGCCCCCGCACGATCCGCAGGCGGCGCAGGATTTGCTCACGGAGGCGGGTTACGCGGATGGCCTTGAGATGACGCTCTACGTGCCCAATGCGCCGGGCCGCCCCGCGCTCGCGGAGGCGCTCGCCGCGCAGTGGGCTGAGGCGGGCATCAACGTGACGATCGAGGTGCAGGAGGAGGCCGTTTACTACGGCGATAACGGCTGGCTGGAGGTCGATCTGGGCATCACCCCCTGGGGTTCGCGCCCCATCCCGCAGCTCTACCTCGACCTCGCCTACAAGTGCGGCGCGCAGTGGAACGAGGCCCACTTCTGCGATGATGAGCTTGACGGGTTGATCGAACAGGCTGGCACGACGCTTGACGAGGACGCGCGCACGGAAGCCTATCACGAAATCCAGCGCATCCTGATCGAGCGCGGTCCGGTGATCATCCCGTACTTCTTCGCGCAGTTCGGCGTCTTCTCCCCCGCCGTCACGGGTGTGAACGTCCACCCCTTCGCCGGGCGCACGAATTTCTTCGCCGCCGATCTGTCGTAGCATAGTGCGGTACAACCGTCGAGGGGCGGGGCTGGCCTGCCACCCCGCCCCCTATTGATCTTTATGCCTATTGCTTTGTAAACTTAGTTCTTGCACTCGCTTGAACACCCCAATTCTCGCTTACGCTCGAATTTGCCCCCTTGCTGTGAAGAAGGCGGAGCCTTCTTCTTGGGAGAAACGCTCCGCGTTTCTCTACGGGGGGCGGACGATGCGCAGCATCGCGGGGGGTTCTGTGAAAGTACAAAATTCAGATTTACAGAGCACTTAGCGTTCAGGACCGCCTATGGCCGCCACGAACCGCGCTGCCCCGGCCCCGCCGGAGACACTCGCCTCGCTCCGGCGCACGGCGGGCGTCGTCGCCCGCTTTTTCCGCGAGCTTTTCAGCCGCCCCCAGTCCGCGCTGGGCACGGCGGTTGTGTTGTTTTTCCTGATTCTGGCCGTGTTCGGCCCGATGATCGCCCCCTATGCGGAGAACGATCAGGCCAACCCGCCGAATGAGCCGCCCTCCGCCGCTTACCCGTTCGGCACGGATCATCTGGGCCGTGACGTGTTCAGCCGTGTGATCCTCGGCGCGCGCAGCATCCTCGTCAAGGCCGGGGTGGGCACGCTGATCGCCGTCGCCGTTGGGACGGGCGTTGGGCTGGCGATCGGTTACTCCGGGGGCCTGCTCGACGAGATATCGAGCCGGGTGATCGATGCGCTGCTCGCGCTGCCAGCGCTGCTCGTCGCGCTCGTCACGCTGGGCATCGTCCGTAACCTGGACATCGAGGCCGGGACGTTCCGGGCGTGGATGGCGGCGAACAGCGTCTTGCTCGTCATCGCGCTCGTCTACGTGCCCATCGTGGCCCGCGTCGTACGGAGCAGCACGCTCGACGTGAAGACCCGCGAGTTCGTAGAGGCGGCTCAGATTCGCGGTGAGTCGGCGCTGTACATCATGTTCCGGGAGATTTTTCCGTCGGTCGTTCCGGCGCTCGTCGTCGAGGCGTCGCTGCGCTTCTCCTATGCGATCTTCCTCGTCGCGTCGCTGGGGTTTCTCGGCGTGGGGGCGCGCCCGCCCTCGCCGGACTGGGGGTTGATGGTCAATGAGAATCGCGGGGGCCTGTATCGCATCGCGCCCTGGGCGTTGAATTACCCGGCGGCGGCGATCGCGGTGCTCGTCGTCGGCGTCAACCTCATGTCGGATGGCATCAAGCGTGTCGTGCAGAAAGGTGGCTAGCCGGTGGATCATCCGACGAACGTCCTGAGGGTGGAAAATCTCGACATCAGCTACGAGGTCGAGGGCCGGTGGGTGGAGGCGGTGCGCGAGTTCGAGATCGCGATCGCGGCGGGCCAGATCGTCGGCCTCGTCGGCGAGTCGGGCAGTGGCAAGTCGACGGCGGCGCGGGGCATCATGAATTACCTGCCGCCTAATGGGCGCATCGAGGCGGGGGGGCGCGTCGAGCTGCTCGGTGAGGAGCTGATCGGGCGCTCGGTGGGAGCCATGCGCGCGGTGTGGGGCGAGCGCATGAGCCTCATCCCACAGAATCCAAAGGAAGCGTTGAATCCCTCCATCCGCGTTGGTGAGCAGGTCGCCGAGGTCGTCCGTCGGCACGCCGGGCTTGCGATGCGCGAATCGCGCTCGGCGGTCGAGCAGGCCTTCGCCCGCGTCAACCTGCCCGACCCGGCGGCCATGATGGATCGCTATCCACATGAGATCAGTGGGGGCCAGCAGCAGCGCGTGATGTTCGCGATGGGCCTCATCACCCAGCCGCAGCTTTTGATCCTCGACGAGCCGACGACCAGCCTCGACGTGACGACGGAGGCCGTGATCCTCGACCTCGTGCGGAATCTGATCGCGGAGGAGGACACTGCTGCGTTGTACGTCACGCACAATCTGGGCGTCGTCGCGCAGCTTTGCGAGCGGGTCACGGTGCTGTATGCGGGGGAGATTATGGAGGATGCCGCCGTCACGGAGCTTTTCGCGCGGCCCCTCAACCCCTACACGATCGGCCTGTTGAACAGCATCCCGCGTCTCGGACAGACGAAACGGGACCAGCAGTTGCAGACAATTCATGGGCGTCCGCCGTCGCTGTCGGAGCTACCGCAGGGGTGTGTGTTCGAGCCGCGCTGCCCGCTCGCCGTCGAGATTTGCAAGACGAAGCCGCCGCTGGAAGCGCCCGGCGCAGGGCGGCTCGTGCGCTGTCATCGCTGGAGGGAGATCGCGGAAGGACAGTTTGACAGGGATACGTTGTTCGCGGCGGAGGGCGGCCCGGTGGTTGAGGACGACCTCGCAGAGCAGCGCGATCCGCTGTTGACTGTCGACCATTTGACCAAGTATTTCGATGAGCGGCGCTCGGTCGGCGAGGTGCTGCGGGGCGCGCCGCCGCGCCCGGTGCGTGCGGTCGAGGGCGTCAACCTGGCGGTGAGGAAGGGGCGCACATATGGCCTCGTCGGGGAGTCGGGCAGCGGCAAGACGACGCTCGCCCGCGTGATCATTGGCCTGACCGACCGCACGAGCGGGGAGATCAAGCTGCTGGGGGCGGACGTGGAGGGCGACGTGCGGCGGAGGGATAAAGATACGCTCGCCCGCCTCCAGATGGTGTTCCAGAACCCGCAGGACACGCTCAACCCATACCTGACCGTCGGGCAGGCGATCCGCCGCCCGTTGATGAAGCTGCGCGGCCTGAGACGGGATGCCGCCGATCGGGAAGTGGCGCGGCTGCTCAAGGCCGTCAACCTGCGCCCGGAGTATGCTCGCCGGTACCCGAATGAGTTGAGTGGTGGTGAGAAGCAGCGCGTTGCAATCGCGCGGGCGTTCGCCTCTGATCCGGCGTTGATCCTGTGTGATGAGCCGGTGACCTCGCTGGACGTGTCGGTGCAGGCTGCCGTGCTGAATCTGCTGGCGGGGCTTCAGGCGGAGAATGAGACATCGTACCTGTTCATCTCGCACGATCTCGCCGTCGTCGGGTATCTGGCGGATTACCTCGCCGTGATGTACCTCGGCCACCTGATGGAGGTCGGTTATGCGGCGGACATGTTCGAGCCGCCGCTGCACCCTTACACCGAGGCGCTCATCTCGGCCATCCCGGTCGCGGACCCGGCCCGCCGTGAGGAGTCGGTGCGCCTGGAGGGGGCGGTGCCCTCGCCGCGCGATGTGCCGACCGGCTGCCCGTTCCACACACGCTGCCCGCGCGTGATCGGCCCGATCTGTGAGGAGGAAACCCCGCCCTGGCGGGAGGCGAAGGAGGGGCATCACATCTTCTGCCACATCCCCATCGACGAGTTGGTCAAAAAGCAGGCGGCGCTGCGGGTCGCAGCAAATGGGGAGGAGGGCTGACATGGCGCGTTATTTGCTCAGGCGGTTGGCCTTTTTCGTCTTCACGTTGTTCTTGACCTCGGTGTTGATCTTCGCGCTGACGCGCGTGCTGCCGGGCGACGTGGCACGCGTGCTGCTGGGCCGTGAGGCGGGTGAAGCGGAGGTGGCGGCGGTTCGCACTGAGCTTGGCCTCGACCAGCCGATTCTGGTGCAGTATGCCAGATGGGCGGGGGACTTCGTCACGGGTGATCTGGGCAGCACGTTCTCGCGCCCGCGAGAGCCGATCGGGCCGCTGCTCATGACGCGGCTCGCGAACTCAGGGCGGCTCGCGCTGCTGACGCTGATCATCGCCGTGCCGCTGTCGATCGCGCTGGGGGTCGTCGCCGGTCTGACGGAGGGCAGGGCCGCCGACGGTGTGATCTCGATCCTGTCGCTCTCGGTTGCGAGCCTGCCGGAGTTCGTCACGGGGTTGTTCCTGATCAACGTCGTCGCCCTCAGCTGGGGTGACAGGCTGCGCGGCGTGTTCGGGTGGTGGTTCCCGGCGTCGTCGTCCATCTCGCCCAGCGCGTCGTTTGCGGAGGCGCTGCCCGCCCTGTGGCTGCCGGCCATCACGGCGACGCTCGTCCTGATGGCGTACATCGTGCGCCTGACCCGCGCCGGGGTGATCGAGGAGTTAAAGCGCGATTACGTCACGACCGCCGTGCTGAAGGGCCTGCCGCGCCGGGTGGTGGTCGTCAAGCATGTCCTGCGCAACGCGCTGATCCCGACCGTGACCGTCATCGCGACGAGCACCGGCTGGCTGCTCAGCGGCCTGATCGTGATCGAGACGGTGTACAGCTACCCCGGCATCGGGCGGCTGCTGATCTTCGGCATCAACAACCGCGACCTGCCGCTGATTCAGGCCGTCGTGATGGTCACGGTCGTCGTGATCCTCGTCGCCAACTTCATCGCCGATCTGCTCTATGCAGCGCTTAATCCGCGCATCAGCCTGAGTTAAACAGGGGAGAGAACAGAATGCCGCAACGCATCGAACCGGGGCCGGGCCAGGAATCGGTATGGGACTATCCGCGCCCGCCCGCGCTCGACCCGGTCGACAAGCTCGTCCGCGTCGTCTTCAACGGCGTGACGGTCGCCGAGTCGCGCCGCACGATCCGCGTGCTGGAGACGAGCCATCCGCCGGTCTACTATTTCCCACCCGACGACGTGCAGAAGGCGTATCTCAAGCGGGTGGTGGGGCGCACGTTCTGCGAGTATAAGGGGACGGCGGTGTACTGGCGGCTGAAGGTCGGGGAACGCGCCGCGTTCGACGCGGCGTGGAGCTACCCCGATCCCCTGCCCGGCTACGAGGCGATCCGTGACTATCTGGCCTTTTACCCGGGCCGGGTCGACGAGGCAACGGTCGACGGCGAGCAGGTCCGCTCGCAGCCGGGGGCGTTCTACGGCGGCTGGATCACGGATGAGATCGTCGGCCCGTTCAAGGGCGGGCCGGGCACGCAGGGCTGGTAGCGCTGCCCCTCTCCCCAAGCCGGGATCAGCCCTGCCTCGAAGCACGCCTTCCCTCCGAATCAAAGGCCGCCATCCCCGCTCGGCGCTGCCTCATTATTGGGTTTGGGTCGCTGTAACTGGTATAGTCTTTAGGATGTGCCGGTACCCGATAACCCTGTTGAAATTGGCCCTGCTGAACCATGTCGGTTGAATTTGTCGCGCGCACATTCGAGGACTCCGACACCCGGAGCGCCCCCCGCTTCATCTGGTCCCAGATCCGCCGCCACCCGGTGGTCGTCGCCGGATTGACCTTCGGGGCGTTTAGCAACGCGGCGCTGGCCTCCCTCCTGCCTTACCTCATCGGCCAGGCGTACAATGCCATCACCAATAATCAGGACATGAAGCGCGTTGGCACGCTGACGCTGATCATCGTCGGCAGCCAGCTTTTGCGCGGTGTGCTCCAGTTGATGCGCAATTTCTCCGCTGAGACGTTCGCCCAGCGCACAGAGCGTGACGTGCGGGACGAGCTTTACGCCAGCCTGCTGGGTAAGTCGATGACGTTCCACGATCGCCAGCCGGTCGGCGAGATCATGGCCCGCGTCACGAATGACGTGCGGGAGATGAACATGATGATGAGCCCCGGCATCAACCTGATCATCGGCTCCAGCATGTTCCTGCTCATGCCGCTGTTCGCCGCCCCGGCCATTTATCCGCAGTTGATCCTCGTGCCGGGCGCGTTCGTGCTGATCTACATCGTCGGGCAGTTTTTCTACGTGCGGAGGCTGCACCGCGTCGCCCAGAATGTGCGGCAGAGCTTTGGGCGGATGAACACGGACCTCGCGGAGACGCTGGATGGCATCGAGGTCGTCAAGGGCACCGCGCAGGAGATGCAGGAGGCCCGTGAGTTCAACCAGCACGTCGACGAGGTCCGCCACTGGTTCATCGAGCAGGGGCGCATCGAGGCGCGCTATCTGCCGCTGCTGATGTTCGGCATCGCCATCGCCGCCGCCTTCCTGCACGCGTCGCTGCTTTACAGGCAGGGGGCGATCACCGGGGGGGACATCGTCTCGTACATGGGGCAGATTTACCTGTTCGGCTTCCCGGTGTTCGTGTCGCTGTTCGCCTTCTCGCGGATCGCGCTCGGCTATGCGGGCGCGGAACGCATCATCGGCGTGATCAATGCTGAAACGGACCTCGACCAGAATGAGGCGGGTTACGACCAGCCGATGGAGGGCGCGGTGCGGTTCGAGGACGTGTGCTTCGGCTATGAGCCGGAGCGGCCCGTCGCGCGTGACGTGTCGTTCGAGATCAGGACGGGTCAGACGGTCGCCGTCGTCGGCCAGACCGGGTCCGGCAAGAGCACGCTGACCAAGCTCATCAACCGCACTTACGACGTGGACGAGGGGCGGGTGCTCGTGGATGGCGTCGACGTGCGCGATTGGGCGCTGGAGGCGCTGCGCTCGCAGATCAGCATCATCGAGCAGGAGATTTTTCTGTTCAGCCGCTCGGTGGCCGACAACATCCGCTTCGGCTGCCCCGACGCGTCGATGGATGAGGTCGTCGAGGCCGCGAAAAAAGCTCAGGCGCATGAGTTCATCATGGGCTTCCCGGAGGGCTACGAAACCGTGATTGGGCAGCGGGGCGTCACGTTGAGTGGGGGGCAGCGGCAGCGGCTCGCCATCGCGCGGGCCTTCCTGACCGAGCCGCGCATCCTGATCCTCGACGACTCGACCAGCGCCATCGACAGCGCGACCGAGGACCGCATCCAGAAGGCCATATGGGCTGCTGCCGAGGGTCGCACGACGATCCTGATCACGCACCGCCTGTCGCAGATTCGGTGGGCGGATCACATCGTCGTGCTGCGTCAGGGGCGGGTCGTCGCGCAGGGCACACACGAGGACCTGCTCCGCGCATCCGATGACTACCGCCGCATCTTCGCCCGCTATGAAGGCCCCTCGGACGACGAATCCGGCGAAACCGGCAAAACGGGCGAGCAGATCGCCCGGTCGGGCGCAACGGGGGAGTAGGTTAGATGGGTTTGTTTGCCGGTCTCGACGCCGATAAATACGACCGCCAGTATGACGACAAATACCTGTTCAGGCGGCTCGGCTCCTACCTGAAGGGCTACACCCGCCAGCTGGTGATCGCCACCATCACGGGGATGGGCGTGGCGATCGCGCAGGCGTTCGTGCCGATCATCGTCGCCGCCGGGATCGATCTGCTCGACAAGGGCACGACGACGGGGCGCATCGTGCTGCTGGTCGGGGGCCTGCTCGCGACGGGTGTGATCCGCTACGGCGCGAACTGGGTGCGCCGCCTGCTGATCAACCAGGTCGTCGCCAACCTGACCGCCAGCCTGCGCAAAGACGCCTTCGCCTCCGCCGTCGAGCGCGACATGGCCTTCTACGATGAGAATAAGTCCGGCAAGTTGATCAGCCGCATCACGAGCGACACGGAGGAGTTCGGGCAGGTCCTCATCTTCACGTCGGACGTGCTCTCCCAGCTTGGCGAAGCGCTGTTCCTGACCGTCGTGCTGTTCACCCGCAACGTCGAGCTGACTCTGCTGCTGGTCATCTTCGCGCCGGTCATCATCGGCGTGGCGCTGCTTTTCAGGCGGGTGGCCCGTGACGTGACGCGGCAGGGCTCCCGCGCGATGGCTGCCGTCAATGACAAGATTCAGGAGACCGTCACCGGGATCGGCATCGCCAAGAATTTCCGCCAGGAGGGCATGATCTACGGGGAGTTCGTCGGGGTCAATACCCAGTCCTACCGCATCAACATGCAGCGCGGATTCATCCTGTCGACCGTGTTCCCGGTGATGAACGTGCTCGGCGGCCTCGCGACGGCGGGTATGGTGTACGTCGGCGCGTTGTTCGTCGTCGGCAACACGATCAGCGCCAGCGAGTGGTATCTGTTCATTCAGGTGCTCGACCGCTTCTGGTTCCCGTTCATCAACATCGCCTCGTACTGGAGCCAGTTCCAGCAGGCGCTAAGCTCGCTGGAGCGCATCATCGCGCTGATCGACGCGCAGAACACCGTCCGGCAGATCGATGATCTCCCGGCGGAGAATCTGCATGGTGGCATCGTATTCGAGCACGTCAACTTCGCATACAGCCCCTCGGACCCGGTGCTCCGTGACTTTAGTCTGACCATCGCACCCGGCGAGAGCGTTGCGTTTGTGGGGCACACAGGGGCGGGGAAAAGCACGCTCGCCCGGTTAATCACCCGGTTCTATGAGTTCCAGTCCGGGCTGATCGCCGTCGACGGCACAGATATCCGCAAATTCGATCTGGAATCCTACCGGAGCCAGCTGGGCCTCGTGCCGCAAAGCCCGTTCCTGTTCAGCGGCACGATTGCGGAGAAAGTCCGCTACAGCCGCCCGAATGCGACCGAGGCGGAGATCGAGGAGATCGCCTAC
>CAZWUX010000156.1:0-10446 GCA_964637665.1 uncultured Anaerolineae bacterium | reverse complement strand
CCGCGCGCAGGACCCGACCCGCCGCTGGAAGCTCAGCCCGATGGACCTCAAATCCCGCGAGATGTGGGTCGAATACTCCAAAGCCAAAGACATGATGTTCGAGCACACCGACATCCCCGAAGCTCGCTGGTACCAGATCGAGGCGGATGACAAGCGCCGCGCCCGCCTCAACTGCATCCGGCACGTGCTCGAATCGGTCGATTTCAAGGACGTGACGCCCCCTCTGATCGACCTGCCGGCGCGCCCGCCGGAGGACGAGCACTATGTGCGCCCGCCGCGCGATATGCACATCGTCGTCGACGGTTACTATCAGGACAAATGACGGGAATCAAACGAGCGGGGCCGCTCAGTCCGGCCCCGCTCGAAATTGACAGCAGCCTTCTGAGGAAGCTATTCCGGCAGCTCCGGCCCGGAGAAATAGCCCAGCGCGCGCGCATGTTCGGCCACGACGGCGGGCGGCGCGGACCGGATGAACAGGTCGAGGCCCAGCGTGAGCACGACGATGTCATCCACGAGGCCGAGAAGCCCGGTCAGGAACGCGGGAAGTAGATCCGCAGGAGACAAAACATAAGCCGCCACGCCAAGCGGGATCAGCTTGGACCATACCGGCACACGCGGATCGCGGAACAGGATCCACGACAGCCGGATGCGCAGCCAGATATCACGAAACACGCTCAAGCGGCTCGTCAGCGGGCTGTCGAACCCTAGCTCGCGGAACACCTCCCGGTCGCCATCCCCCTCGTTCATTGCCATAGAATAACCCCCTGCCCTTCAATCGCGTATGCGTCTACCGCTGATTATAGTCCCTCCGTTCGCCCGCCTGCACACGTTTGTGTCGAGGTTCAGGGATTCAGCCGGAGGCATATTCCGCCGCTCACGCTGCCTCGAATATCGCGTCCAGCCACATCTTGATCTCATCCCGCACCCGGCGAAATACATCGAGAACCTGCTCCTCATCGCCCTCCGCTTTGGCCGGATCGAAGAAGTCACGGTGAACGCGTTTGCCGGGGCCGGGAAACACCGGGCACGCCTCCGCCGCCGAATCGCAGACGGTGAGCACGTAGTCGAACGGCTGCTCGATGAACTCGCTCATGTGCTTGGAGCGCCCCGCGCCGATGTCGATCCCCACCTCGCCCATCACCTCGACGGCTTTCGGATGCACGTAGCCGCTCGGATCGCTGCCCGCGCTGACCGCGTGGATCGTGTCGCCATAGCGGGCGTTCAGCCAGCTTTCGGCCATCTGGCTGCGGCACGAGTTCCCCGTACACAAGACCAGCACGTTCAACCGCTCGTCTGTCATCATCCTGACCTTTCTCTCAAACACGTCCGGGCCGAAAACGTGATTGTAGCGGCCCGACGTTAAGCGTGTGTTAGGAACGCCATCAACCGCGCCCGGAGAGAAGGCCGCCCGAATCTTGGGAAATTCTTATGGTACTCACCGGGCTATTTTCCCTATCCTCAAAGTATAGACTGCTAATTTCCGACCTTTATGCTACAGGTATCAGATCGGAGGAAGAACGTGCAGCCCAATCATCAGCATCTCAACGTGCTGGGCATCGCCGGGAGCCTGCGCGAAGGCTCCTACAACCGCGCCTTGCTCCAGGCCGCTCAGGAACTCGCGCCGGACAACATGACGATTGCCATTTTCGATCTGGCGGATATCCCGATCTACAACGCCGACGACGACGGCAGTGAGAAGCCGGAGCCGGTCGAGCGGCTCAAGGCCGCCATCGCGGAGGCCGACGCCCTGCTCGTCGCCACCCCAGAGTACAATCACGGCATCCCCGGCGTGCTGAAAAACGCGCTCGACTGGGCGTCGCGCCCGGCCCGGCGCTCGCCGATGGCCGGAAAGCCCGCGGCCATCATGGGGGCCGCCACCGGGAGGTGGGGCACCATCCGCGCGCAGATTCACCTGCGCGCTGTGCTCAGGGCCATGAATACGCCCGTCGTCCTCAGCCCCGAAGTGCTGGTCCAGGGCGTGCGTGAGAAGTTCGATCAGGATGGCCGCCTCGTCGACGAGACGACCCGCCGGTTCGTGCGGGAGCTGCTTGACAACCTTGCGGAACTCACCCTGCGGCTGAGATATGAGGTCAAGGAGCCAGCCGGCGTCTGAACTGAAAAGACCCCGGGGCGACATCAACGTCGATGGTGGGGTCCTTTCAGCAAATGAGGGACTGTATAATGGCGAACTGATCTGCCTGTTCGCCGACTGGTTGTGCGTGGACAGGCAGCGTTGGCTGCTACCTGTACTGTAAACACCATCATAGTACAAATTTGCTATCCGATCAAGACCCTCGCACCAATTTTAACAATTCCCCTTACCCCCGCCGGGAAACTGAGCATGTCCAGTCTCAGAGCCGGTCGAAGCGTTGTGGATCCCCTCACGCAGCCGCCACATCAGCACACTCCACTGTCCTGCCGGGTCGTCGATCCGGCGTTTCCTTACGCGAACCTGTCACCCTGCTTGCAGACGGCTTCCAGGTTGCTGGCGAGCCTTGCGCCGCCCGGCCATCTGATCCTACACTGGGATTGACAGGGTTCAAGGGGAGACGGAACGAAGGATCAACGGAGGAAGCGGAGACATGAATACCGAGGAGAATACGACGAAACGACGCGGTAGGCTCATTCTGCTGGGGGGACTGACCCTGCTGATCGCGGCGATGGCCTGCAACCTGGCGGGTACGGGCGCGGAAGAGCCGACGCCGACACCAACGGCGGTGCCCCTGAACTCCAGCGGAGAGCGCACGGCGGGGGAAAGCGAATCCGAGGGGAGCAGCGCGGCTGTCTCCGGCGAGGAAACAGCGGGCGACGCAGAAACCGGGGGAGGCGGCGATCAGGCGGGTGATGCCGACGGCGGGCCGGTCACCGGCAAGGTCCGGGCGACGGACACGCTGCGCGTCCGCACCGGCGGCAGCACGAATTGCCCGATCCTGGGCCAGTACGAGGAGGGCAGCGAGATCGTGGTGCTCGCCAAGTCGACGGATGGCGGCTGGTGGCAGGTGCCCTGGGGGGACAACGTCGGCTGGATGGCGACCGCCTACACGACACCGACCACCGACGTGACGAACATCCCCGTGTTGGATGCGCCTGACTGCGCCCCCTCCGACGACGCGGCCAGCACAGGCGATGACGACAGCGCGACGCCTGAGCCAACCGACGAGCCGGGGGACGATGCCGGCGATACCAGTGACGACAGCAGCGACGACGGCAGCAGTGGCGATACCGACGGTGGCGGCGGTGATGACGGTGGTGAAGGCGATGGCGATGTCGACGTGACATTCGTGCCGCCGCTCAACTTCTGCGAGCTGTACCCGGCGCTCTGCGCGGAGGGAATCCCGCAGGTCACGCTGACCATCGATCCGTGCATCCTCAACCCGGCCCTGCCCAGCTGTGACGACACGGACCCGGATGTGACGCTCGACCCGGCGATCGTCGCGACACTTGACTACTGCGTGATTAACCCGGACGCCTGCGACGTGGTCGACCCGCAGTTTGAGATCAACCCGGATATACTGGAGAATATCAACCCGGACCTGCTGGACAACTGACGGGACTCTATCCACAGGAACACGGGGCGCGGCGTCTGCCGCGCCCTTTTTCGTATCCGCAGCGATGTGACACCTGTCATGGATAATTGCTATCAAATTTCACTAGTATTGAACCGGGCATTACGCGATCATACATACAGACTTTTTCACCTATACCAGACATGACAGAGGGGCAGATATGGCAAAAGCGGAGATCGAACCCGGCAACTGCGGCTACCACACCACCGTCGAGGCTACCGCCGACGGCGCGCAGCGCATCGTCATTCACGTCGAGAGCGAGTGCAAAGCCATCCAGCGCATGGCCGAACAGCTCACCGAGGTCAACCCGTACGAGAATCTCTCCTTCCGGCGCGGGCTGCCGCCCATTCTCCAGCTTGGGGCCGATTTCTGCTCGCACGCAGCCTGCCCCGTTCCGGTGGGCATCGTCAAGGCCGTCGAGGTTGCCGCCGGGACCGCCCTGCCGGGTGACGTGACGATCCGCATCACCAGAGATTAACAGCAAACAAACACCCGTCGCGTAGAGGCAGAAAGGACCGTGTAAAGAGGGACACGGTCCTTTCGTCTGTCTGGCGGGATTCGATCCGGCGGACCGTCACCCGAACACTCACCTCAGGATGCGTTCAACGGCTCCTATTCCTCGATATCCACCGGAGCGCGCCGGGCCGTCTTGAGCGGATCGCGCGGGCTACTGGCGGAAGACATCCGCTGCCAGTAGGCCAGAGTCACGATGCCCACGACGAACACGACGAGCGTACCGAGCGTCTCCGGGCGGATGGCAAACAGATCGTCCAGCGATTCAAACACCTCGCCGACGAACGTCTCCTCACACTCGGCGAGCAGCGGGCGCTGGATCGTTACGCCCTCGTACAGCACGAGCGGCTGTCCGCTGATCGGCTCCAGATAGAGCACGAGCGCGCTGGCAGCCGCCGCCGGAGCCGCCGCCTCGACGATCGCCTCGCCGAGCGTGCCGGGATCGGGTGTTGGCGTGCCAGCGCCGGGATCGACTGTCGGCTCGCCCGCAGCGGCTTGCCCTCCCCCGGCGTCAGGCACCCACACACGCGCCCACACGGGCTGGCGCGTTCCATCGGGCAGGGTGGCCTGAAGCAGCTCCGGGCCGGAGGCGAGCACCGGGACATCGCCCCCTGCGAAGCCAACGTGCCGGGCCAGAATCTCGTCTGCAAGGTCTTCTGCCCGCTCCGGGTTAAGCAGATTCGCGGGATGCTCCGTCACGGGTTCTGCCGGAGGCTGGCTGACCTGTCGGGCGGCATCCTCGCACGTCTCGACGACCAGATCGGACGGCACGACGCCCTGCTCCGGCGGCCCGCTGACAGCAGCTCTCTCGTTGATGCGAACCACCGCGCTGACCAGGCCGGTGATGATCAGGGCCAGCCCCAGAATGATCATCCACCAGCGGAGCAGCACAGCAGTCCAGCGACCATCCCCATCCGTGCCGCCACCCGGCGCCCCCTGTCCCGGCGGGCGCGGGTCCTTACCCTGCAGCTTCCGCGTCCGCGTGAACGTTTCGTCGAGCAGCATGCGCACCTTGCGGCCATGCTGCCGTGCCCGCTGCACCTCCGGGCCTTCGTCCTCCTGGTATGGCACCCCGTTCTCTGCAGGTCGTTTCATAGTCGATCAACCCAGCACACATGTAGCCCCAAGTTGAGCGCCATCACGCCAGCCGCCTGAACTGGCGGTAGCCCACCACCAGCACGATCAGGAACGAAACGAGGGCGATGGCTCCTAACCCGATCCACACGAGGGGGTCGGGCTGCTTGCCCAGCAGGAGGATGTCCTGATAGCCAGCCATCCCGTGTGTCATCGGGGAGATGTAACCGATGTAGCGCACGGGCACGATAAACTGGTTGAGCGGGAGCACGAACCCGCTGAAGAAGATCGACAGTAGCAGCACCAGCATCGACCACTGTACGGCCTGTGTGTCCGAGTTCGAGAAAACCGAAATCGCGAATCCCAACCCTATCGAGGCCAGCAAAAAGAGCGCCGTCACGCCGACGAAGGACCACACGCTGCCCAGAAACGGCACGCCCAGCCCGTAGATCATCAGCGCCGTCAGCCCGGCGGCGACCACCCCGCCGAACAGCAGGTAGGCGAGATACTTACCCACGAATACCTGGAGGATGGAAACCGGCGCCGCCGCAAAGAACTCCAACGCGCCCCGGTAGCGCTCACGAACGAGCGAGAGCGAGCCGAGCGTCACCGAGATGTGCTGGAGAATGAGCGCAGCCACCCCCGGCGCAAAGAAGGACATCAGGTTGAGCGAGTCACCTTGCAGGTTGCGATACCGCTGCTTAAGGGGCTCAACCAGCGCATCCGGGGGGATGTTCGCCACGCTCTGAAGCTGATCCTGCATGGCGCCAAGCTCCTCGCGCAGCGCGCGAATATTCTCCTTATCTGCACTGGTCGGGTCGGAGGGAGGCGCCTGGCTGAGAGCGGCCAGCCGGGACTGAAGATTGAGGATCGAATCCTGCGTGCCCTGCGTCTCGCTGCGCCGCTCAAGGAGCGGCAGCGTGGGGCTGGCAGCCAGCAGCGCCAGCTCATCCGCCGCCCCGGCAAGCTGTCCAGATGCCGTCTGGCGTTCGGACGGCGAGGCCGAGTCCGTCGCCAGCGTTTCCAGCGCACCGCGCGCGTCACTCAACGAGGCAACGGCCTTCTCAGCGCTCGACTGAAGCTCGGACACCGATTCCGAAACGAAGATATCGTTGATAGCGTCGACCTGCAGGAAGGCCGAATAGCGAAGATACTGCTCCTCCTGTGGGTTGATCTCGTTGTAGATGAACTCCATCGGCGCGCGCTTGCCCTGCTCGACGTAGCTCTCGAAGTTGGCAGGCAGCACTTCGACTATGTCAACCTCATTGTTACGAAGCCGTTCCATCGCACGATCGCGCTCAATGTCCATGCTGACAAGCTCAAATGAGTTGGCGAGCGCATTCGCGGCGCGCTTGAGCCGCTCGTCCTCGACAAGATCAGGCGGCACGATCAGCGCCACCCGCAGCGGCGGGCGCTCCCCGTCATAGCCAAGCCCGAACAGCAGCAGGATTAGAAAGGGGCCGAGCAGCAGACTCAGCCACAGGCGGGGCTGCCGCCGGATTTCGTTAATTTCTTTCCCAAAAAACGCGAGCAGGCGTACGATCAGCTTGGGCATCAGGTGGATACCTCGGCTTTCTGCATCAACAACCGGAATATGTCGTCGAACGGCGGCTCATACTTATCGGCGCGTTGAATGTCGATGTCCGTCTCGCGGTTGAGCAGCCCGATCAGAACAGGCAGCATCTCGTCGGCCTCGTCGACGTAAACGTGGATCAGCCCCGCAACATCACCGATGCGGTTCGTCTTTTGCACACGTGGCTGGCTCTCAAGAACCTCGATGGCCTCAAGCTCGCGCTCCTCGTCGACCGTGAGGGCGATCACCTCGCCGCCGAGCGCAAAGCGACGCAGCTCTTTCGGCGTGTCGACACGGAGCAGCCGCCCATCCCGCATCACCGCCACGAGGTCACAGTAGGCAGCCTCGCTGACGTACTGCGTTGTGATGAACAGCGTATTGCCCTTATCGCGGTATCTCTCCAGATAGTGCCACACCTTGCTGCGCAGCGCCGGATCGATGCCCGCCGTCGGCTCATCCGCGAACAGGATGCGCGGCTCGTGCAGCAGAGACGCCGCCAGCTCCAGCCGCCGCCGCATCCCGCCGGAGAGATTGCGGGCCAGCCGGTCGGCGGCATCTGCCAGCTCGACGATTTCGAGCAGTTCGTCAAAGCGGTCACCGCGCCCAAACCAGCTCATCCCGTACAGCGAAGCGGCAAATCGCAAGTTTTCCTTCACGGTCAGGTCAGGATACAGGACAAACTGCTGCGGCATGTAGCCCATCTGCTCGCGTGTCTTCTGGTTGAACTCGTTGGACCGCTCGCCCAGCACGACGGCCTCGCCACGGTCCGGCTTGTAGATGCCGAGCAGCAGCCGGACGGTCGTCGTCTTTCCGCACCCGCTGGGGCCGATCAGACCAAAAATCGAGCCTCTGGGCACGTAATACGAGAGATCGCGCACGCCGACGCCCGGCTCGAATTCGAGTGTCAGGCCCTTAAGCTCGATGATAGGGTCCGGCAAATCGTTGTTTTCCATCGCCTTTTCCATAATTCGCACCACTGATTGGCGTATAAAAAGCGCGGTAAGGAAGATCTGACCCTTACCCCGGCTGAGCAAAACCTATCTCTGTGATTCTTAACATGCTGACGGGCAGCGACACTCGCCGCGCTCAGTGGACTAACCATTCGCTCATTTCGTCCACGATTTCTTGCGCTTCGGCAAGCGGAGACATACACATTTCGACTCCCCACCTGTCCATCCAGGAAGCGTCCGGCTCCTCCTGGCTGATCAGCAAGATTGGCTTATCAGCCAGTATGTCGAATGACCGGAGCGTTTCCACCTGCTTTTTGGGAAGGGCCGCCACGTCACACACCATGATCGCGTCGGGCGGCGTATGTCTGATGAGACGCAGCCCTTCCTGAGGGGAGCAGACTCCTGCGGCCAGGTAACCACGTCTGACGAGAGCCTTGACCATGACACTTCTGTAATGCGTTTCCTGCGAAATAACCAGCACGTACATGTGGACACGCCTCGGGTAAGCCAGGCTAACTTATCCTGGCAGAGTGTTTGTGCCTGTACGAGCAATCAGCAACGAAATCAGTATTACAGACATTTTCAAGATACCAAACGGCGCCTAAAAAATTCCAATAGCGACCTAAATAACTCCCAAATAATCCTGTAGAGAGACGCTGCCAGCCCGGCAAACAAAAACGCCGCCTACAAAGGCGGCGGCTGTAACCCGGTGGGAGAAGGGGGTCTATTCTTTCCTCTCCGGCACCTCGGAGTGGAGCATATACCCCACACCCGGCACCGTTTCGAGCAGGTCCTCGTATTCCTCACCGATCTTCTTTCTGATGCGCCCGAAGTAGATATACAGATAGTGGCTGGCGTCCCGGTACTCTGGCCCCCAGACGCGGGCCAGCAGCTCGCTGTGACTCACGACGGTGTCGAGCTTGCCCGCGAGGACGGCCAGCAGGGCGAACTCCGTGCGGGTCAACTGGAGGTCGACCCCGCCGACGAAGGCCCGCCGCGCGCCGAGGTCGATCAGAAATTCGCCGACTCGGACTTTCTCCACCTGCTCTGACGCGGCTTCGCCCTCCGCGCGGCGCATCACAGCCCGCACGCGGGCCAGCAGCTCCTCGTAGCCAAAGGGTTTGGTCACGTAGTCGTCGGCCCCGGCATCGAGCGCGCGGACCTTGAGGTCCTCTTCGTCGTAGGCGCTCAGCACGACGATAGGAATATCGTGCTGGGCGCGCACCCAGATACACACGTCGATCCCGCTCAGGCCGGGCATAACGAGATCCAGCAGGATCAGGTCAGGCTGTTCCGCCTTGAACTGATCAATGGCCTCCTGACCGTCCACCGCCTCCGTGACGGTGTAACCACGCTCTTCGAGGTTAACCCGGGCGAGCTGCCTGATTTTCGGGTCATCGTCAACGATCAGTACGTGTGTCATCTTCGCCTTTGCTATCATTCAGGTCGTTTTTAGGATTGATTATTTTTCCAGTTCAAATTTACCAGCGGATGGATTCGATTATATACGAGACCGGTGAAATACGGTAACGCGGCGCAACAGCCCGTAAAATCCTCTATTCCGGTCGAACCAGACCGTTTTTTAGAGAAAATATAGGTCAGGTTTGGAACTTTTTTAGCCCGGTGATGATACGCTTAATGCGATGTAGTGGTAAATCTACTGGTCGGTGTTGCTGGTAAAAACAGATACCGGTAGGCACATGGCGGCTGACAGGCATTTACTGGTAGGCGCTCGACCCTGTCAGACCCGACCATGCCGGTTCCGAGGCTGGGGCAGTCCAATCCACCCGCAGGGCCGGTGCGGGAATATACCTTACTGGAAGAGAGAAAGATGGAAGGCCGCTGCACAGCGGCCTTCTGCGTGCTGGGGTATAGTGATTCTCGACCACGCAACGAACGGGCCATCAGACAGGTGACAGACTATGTACACGTTCGACCTCCGGCGCATCCTCGTAGGGGACTTACCGCTCCTTTTCCTTGTCGAGATCGTACTCCGCACGGCGATACTCTACTTCTACGCGCTCCTCATCTTCCGCGCCCTGGGAAAACGCAGCATCGGCGAGCTGACGCCGCTGGAGTTGATCGTCGTGATCGGGCTGGGGTCCGCCGTCGGCGACCCGATGTTCTACCCAAACGTACCGGTGCTGCACGGCATCGCCGTCATCACGGTCGTGGCCCTGATACAGCGGGCGGTCATCTTCTTCACGCGCAGACACGAGAAAGCCGAGCAAGTATTCAAGGGCAGCCCGGTCCGGATCGTCGTCGATGGTCGCATCGACCTGGAAGGGATGCGGTATGCGAACCTGTCTCGTGAGGAGGTCTTCATGACGCTGCGCCAGCATGGCTATCAGCAGCTTGGCGAGGTGCAGCGGGTCTACATGGAGACGGATGGTCAGGCCAGCCATTACAAGTTCCACGATGACGAAATCCAGCCGGGCCTGCCCCTCATGCCGCCCTGGGATGTCGAACGCCCGGAGCACTACGATACCGGCGATTCCGCCCCCGACACGGGGTATTATGGCTGTATCGTCTGTGGAAATACCATCTATTTAGACGCCGGTGACCGGTTCCCCACCTGCTCCCGCTGCGGGCACGAGACCTGGATCTGGGCGTTTCAACCGCAGCACGAGTCGCGCGAGGTCGATACTAAAAAGACAGCAGGTTGATCCTGCATCCGGGCGGCTAACGGACAGCCCCCATACCCGGCCTCATTCGCGTCTGCGACCGGAATTTACCAGAAGGATTCACCATGCCTGCCGAACGTTTCACT
>CAZWUX010000155.1:8069-10457 GCA_964637665.1 uncultured Anaerolineae bacterium | reverse complement strand
ACTGCCGGAAGCGCCGACGACGAGCATTTTTTGCCCGCTCTGAACCCCTCCCTTTTTGAGAAGATACAATGCCGTCAGCCCCCCGATAGGAACGGCGGCGGCCTCCTCATAGGTCATATTGGCCGGTTTTATCGCCACCCTGTCTTCAGTCAGACAGATGTACTCGGCATTGGCGCCGCCAAAACTGGTCTCCCAGATGATTCCGAAAACCCGGTCACCTTTCTTGAAGCGTGTGACATCTTTGCCCACCGCTTCGATTTCCCCGGACAGCTCATTCCCCGGTATCGTCTTTCTTGGCCCTGTGATGCCGTACATGATTCGACCGGGGAGCCAGAACCACGGGGCCCACGTGAAGCTGCGAAGCCGCACGTCCCCCGACGTTACGGTGGATGCGTGTATTTTTACCAGGACTTCATCGCCCTTCGGAGCAGGTTTCTCTATCTCTTTGAGTTGAAGAACCTCCGGTGGTCCGTAGCCTGTGGCTACAATCGCTTTCACTTTTAGCCTCCTTGGTTGAGATGCGTTCGGCTAAGCTTCGCGCATCGCGGCACGGGCAGGCACGGCAGCAGTAGCCGGTGCGCTGAATCCCTTCACGATCAGCCACAGCGCCATGACCATCTCCTGCACGGCCAGCGGCAGCATCAAAAAACCCACTTCGACGCCGTACAGGGCCAGCAGCGGCACGGTGATATACAGCGCGCCGCCGATGACCCCCCACCACGCCAGCCAGCGCGGCAGGAGCCGCGAGCGGTAGAACAGCGTGTAGATCATCAACGCACCGATGCTAAACACGAGCGCCAGCAGATGATCAAGCCAGCCGAGCGCGCCCATCAGCAGCGCCCCCAGCGCCCCGTACGAGGCGGCGTCCGCCCCCCCGTGTAGGCCCGGCCCGCCGTCACCATCAGCAGCCACCCGCTGGCTATCGCCATGTAAGCCACGGCTTCAAGCGTCCCCCGGAAGACGACCGCTCCCAGCGCCAGCGCCCTGCCGTACGGCCTGAAAAGCGGATACAGCATCACGGGGACCATCGCCAGCGGTAAACCCATCACCAGCACGAGCAGCGCCCCGGTGATGACCCGGCCTTCGTTGGCCGCCGCCTGCGCGAGGATATCGGACGCCCCCATCACCGGGCCGAGGATGAGGCCGCTCAGCACGCCCGCCGCCGTCCCGATGATGTATAACACGCCCACGATGATCGCGGTCTTTCGATTCGATTCCATGACTACACCCACCTCCATGCGTACCACACGGTTAAGACGTTAAAGGCAAGCCCCACCACGATTAAAAACTTGTCGTAGGCCGACGGGTAGGTCGGCAGCCCGACGAGGTTGAACAGAAAGAAGACGACCGCCACGACGATGTTCGCCCAGCGGTTCACCGGCTGGTTCAGGTTCAGCGACAGGACGACCATCACGATCGGGATGACCATCAGCGCGGCCATGCCCAGATACATCCCCTGAGACACCTCCATGCCGCCGATCTCGCCCGCCTCGAAGTCGCCGCTGAAGATGCGCAGCACGTCGCCCAGCAGGTAGGTCAGCATCAGCGCGACCCATATCCCCGAAAGCCTGATCCTCATCTCGTCCACGTCTCACCCCTTTGATCGATGAAGCTAATCGATGTCCGTGTAGAAGTCGATACGTCGTTCCCTGGCGCGAGTTGCTAGCCGCCGCCGTTCCCCACTGTGATGACGACCTTGCCGCGCGGGTGACCGTCATCGTAATAACGCAGCGCGTCGGCGGCCCCCTCCAGCGGATAGCAGCGGTCGATGACGGGGGCGACCCGCCCATCGGCCATCATCTCCGCCACAGTTACGAGGTCGTCGCGGTTGGGCCTGTGGACCAGTGACCCCGCCGACTTGCCGCCCCGCGAGAACAGCGGGCCGAAGAACAGCGACGCGGGGTTGAACGCGCACGCCACGTAGCGCCCGCCGGGGCGCAGCGCGCGCATGTAATCGCGCATCGGGCGGTTGGCGACAATGTCGAAGATCAGGTCGTAGCACGCATCGCCCGCCGCGAAGTCCTCCCGCGTGTAATCGACGACGTGATCCGCGCCCAGCCCGCGCACCATCTCGACGCCGCCCGCCCCGCATACGCCCGTCACCTCCCCACCGAGCGCCTTCGCGATCTGCACCGCAAACGTGCCGATTCCGCCCGACGCCCCGATGATCAGTACCTGATCGCCCGGCTGGATTTGGCCCTTATCGCGCAGGCCCTGTAAGGCGACGACGGCGGCCTGCGGCGCGGCGGCGGCCTGCTCGAACGTCACGCTGGCCGGTATCGACGCCCACGCGGTTTCCGGCGCGGAGACATATTCCGCATACGCCCCGAAACCATGCGCGCCGGTGTCGCCGTAGACCGCATCGCCGGGCTTGAACCCCGTCACGCC
>CAZWUX010000155.1:0-7969 GCA_964637665.1 uncultured Anaerolineae bacterium | reverse complement strand
CGCCGCGTCGACGCCGGGTATCGTGTGTCTGGGTTTGAGCGGCCCGCTCCACAGGCGGGCGACGAACGGCTCGCCTTTCACCAGCGCTACGTCGCCGTAATTGACGGACGCCGCGCGGACCTCGACCAGAACCTCGCCCTCGGTGGGAACGGGCTTCTCGACCTCCGTGAGGCGCAGCGCATCGGGCGGGCCGTATTCGGTGTAGACGATGGCTTTCATGGGTTTCTTTCCTCTGACGTGCGCGTCTACGCAGCCGCTATCTTCGCTCTGGCAGGCTCGGACGCAGTCGCCGGGGCGTTGAACCCCTTCACGATCAGCCACAGCGCCATGACCATCTCCTGCACGGCGATCGGCGCGGCGAAAATCAGCTCCCACACGTTGCCCAGCGGGCCGGTGTTCATCTCGAGCATGACCAGCACGATCCCGATCAGCAGCAGCACCTCGGCGGCAAACCCCCACACCGATATAAACCGGGGGACGAGCCGCGACTTAACCAGCACGGCATAGAACATCATCCCGCCCAGCGTGAAGATGATGACGTACATCAGGAACATCCACTGGTTCCGGGCCAGGATCGAGTCGCCCAGATTCCGGAAGTAGGCGGCGTCCGCCTCCCCGCCGGAGAGATACCCCTGGCTGACGCTGATCAGCGACAGCTCGTTGATCTCCGTAAGGATGAAAAGCACGGCCTCGAACAGCCTGAACCCGACGTACCCCAGAGCCAGCGGCTCGCTGTATTTTTTCAGGACGGGATACGCGACCACGGGGATGAGCGGTATCGCGACCACGCACGCGAACTCCAGCAGGATGCCGACGGATACGGCAATGCGGTTCGGGTAGGCGATGCTCAGGTAATCCGGGGCGTTCAGGATGGGGCCGTAGACGGCCTCCCCGATGTAAAGAAAGGCGGTCGCGATGATGAACAGCACGCCCACGATAACGGCGGTTTTTCTATCCGATCGCGCGCTGGCAGTGGCAGCCATCGTACTGTCTCCTTATGGGTTATTCCGGTGATGGTGGGGTCCTGCGTCTACCACACGGTTGAGACAGGAACGCGGCTCATAAAAAGGTGGGGACCTGCATGATGTGAGGTTGTTTTTCTCCCCCCTTTAGTTGTCAGTACGTTCCGACAATCGGGGGGGTTCCCATTTGGGGATACGGCGCGGTTGAGGATCAGGGTCAGGCGGCGAGTGTCCGGATCGCCGGGGGGCGCAGGATCAGGCCCGGTGAGGGCAGTACTGCCATTGTATCGCGGGGAAAATCCGCCAGTAGGGGAATGACGTGCTCTTGGCGGCGCAGTTCCGGGCCGGGCCGCGCGGAGCGGCGGTCGCCCCGCCGGGGTTGGGATGTGCTCAGCGGGCGGCAGCCGCCAGAAAACCGCGCAGCATCCGCATGAACGGCTCCATCGAGACGATGTGCGGAGCGTGCCCGCCGGGCAGCGTCTCGACGCGGGCGTCGGGAAATTCCTCGGCGAGGATGTCGATGATTGCCCGGTAATACGCTGGCGATCCCTCTCCGTTGAGCATCAGCACGGGTTTATCGAAGCCCCGCACGCGCGCGATGTCGCCTTCCATCCGGTAGGGCGCGTCGCTTATGCGCAGCGATTGGCGGTGTTCGAGCCACACCGGCCATGACGGCAGGTCGCGCGGATCGCTGCCGGGCGGCACGATCCCGGCGATGTGGGCGAACTGTTCAAGCTGCTCTTCGGTGATCGGGCCGGGGCCGAACGACCGGAACGTTTCCTGCTCGGCCAGTACCTCGTCGGGCAGCGGGCCGCGCGTTCGCAGTACCCAGAAGGCGGGCGGCTCGATCAGCGTCAGCGAGCGCACGGCGTCGGGGTGATCGAGCGCGTACGTCAGCGAGGTGAATCCGCCGAACGACCAGCCCGCGATGTCGGCGGTGCCGGTGCCCTCCGCGTTGAGCGCGGCCCCCAGCGCCTCGGCCTCCATCCGCACGGAGTAATCCGCCGGGAGTGGCTCGCCGCTCAACCCCATCTCGACCGAGAGAAGCTGCGCCCGGATCACGCGGCGCTCGGCGGCAAGCTGCTCGGCGTGCGGTATCCAGCTCAGCCAGCCGGTCAGGCCGCCGCCCACCAGCACCAGCGGATCGCCCTCCCCGATGGTCTCTGTCTGCATCCTGCGCATGGTAAATCCCCTCATCAACCGCGCTCGCGTGGATGGGTATTCTAATGGGGATGGGGTGGTTGGGGAAATTCCCTCTGTGCTGTACGTGGGGAGAATGAAATGTCATCTATCGTCATATAATGTCGATAAAGTATCTTGATCACAAAGGCTGATCTTATGTCTTTACAAAGTGAAGAGTCTCAAGAATACATTTATCTAGTTGTATGTCGAGCACAATCTGATGCCAGATTTAAAGAAGATGAAGCTATGGTCATTAGTGATGATTCTCCTTCCTTAGGACCTATTGGGATAGGATTGAAGACGCACTACGCTGATGAGGGATTTGATGTCCGGGTTCCTAGACAAATGTACGTAGAAATTGCAGGTAAGGCTGCTGCAATTGGAGAAGCCATAAACGATTTCTGGAATGCAGCCGCCACTATTACGCCAATAATTGCCTTGTCTTCGAATGCATTTGTTAGTGACTTAGAAGTTGAATTTGCATACGACGTAACTCCTGAATTAGAAGAACATGAGTTTTTTCAAAGCATACTCCCGAAACCGGGTGGTCTACTTTCTCGAACTCGAATAATCAATGCTAAAGCTACAGGGGCCTTGATCGAGGCCATAAAGCGACATCCAAGAACAGATCGAGTGCACAGAGCAGTTGTTTATTACAGGCTAGCACTCGAAAACTGGAGGCCAGGGCGCGAGCTATTTTGTGTGCACTACTTGTGGGCAGGAATAGAAGCCATAACACCAGTTACACGGAACAGGCATTCTGAGACTACTGGGATAAGCGCTGAAGAATTGACACGGGCATGGGGGGTTGAAGATGATAAACTAGACGCTGCAGTACGCGAGAAACTAATTTTTCAGGGTGATAACGATTGCTACAGTAAAGCAAGGAGAGCTCGCGTCGGTTTTGTGCACGCTATCAAAGCGTTTGATGAAATCCGTCAGGATGCCATAGAAATTCGCAACAAAACTGCAAAGTATCTACGAAATGCAATCTTCAATTTATTCGAACTTGAGCATCCTCACTTAGATACTCTTCAATCCCATCCCTACGACTCACCTATGAATCACTTTCCTAACACAATGTATCTTCGCGGAATATTGAAGGGGCGACCTGAGAACTTTGCACATGAAGGACACCCTTATCCTTGGTTTGATGCAGACATTAAGATAAAGTCTTTTTCCAAACCTGACGGCGGAGATTATAAGATGACTGTCAAGCCAACTTTTACAGCTGTAATTGGCGAGGATGTAGTTTTTTATGGTAAATCCTATGAGGTTTATGGTCCCAATCCATATGAAGAAGTAGAGACTGATGAGTAGTTCTAGGGATTAGAAAATCCAGTCCATGCGCGAATCTACCCGCTCACCCCACCCCGCAATACTCACTACCCTCGCTCTCCTCATCGCCGCCATCACGCTGACCGCCCGACCCATCCGCGCCGGGCTGGATATCCCCGGCCCACCGACCCCCACGCCCCACCCGCTGGCCGATTTCCGCATCGCAGCCCTCGCCGAACGGACCTACGGAGAGGGCGACATCCTCGTGCGCGAGGCGGTTGGGCATGATCTCCCCTTCTATCGCTACGTGATCGAGTACCCCAGCGACGGCCTGACCGTCACCGGCCTGCTGGAGGTCCCCTTCGGCGAGGGGCCGTATCCGGTGATCGTGGTGCTGCACGGCTACATCCCGGTCGCGGACTACCATCGCGGGGACGACGCGCTCGTCATCGCGGACTATTTCGCGCGGCGGGGCTACGCCGCCATCGTGCCCGACTATCGCGGCTACATGGGCACGGCGGGCGGGCCGAACCCGCTGCGCATCCCCTACGCGGTCGACGCCCTGCACCTGATCGAGTCGCTGGATACGCTCGACGTGCTGGACGCGGACCGCGTGGGCGTCATCGGCCACTCGATGGGTGGCGGCGTGGCGACCTACGTCATGGTGCTCAGCGAGCGCGTGGACGCCACCGTTCTGTACGCCGCGATGAGCGCCGATCAGGCCGCCAACTGGGAGCACATCCACCGGACGTGGTCGCCCTTCTGGATGGACCGCACCGCGCGGGAGTACGGCTCCCCGGCCTCCGACCCCGCCCTCTACGCGGCCATCTCCCCGGTGAACGTCCTCGACCGCGTGCGCGCCCCGGTCCAGATCCATCACGGCACGGCGGATACCGAGGTCCCGCCCGACTGGTCGCGCGATCTGCACGCCCGGCTGCGCGCGGCGGGGGCGTCCTCGACGCTCTATCTCTACCCCGGCGCGGGCCATACCTTCTACGGCCCCTCGCGGGACCGCTTTCTGGAGCGGGCGTTTGCGTTTTTTGAGACGAACGTGCGCGGCGAGTGAGCGGCCATTCCACATAAAAAAGCGGCCCGGACCGTCACGGTCCGGGCCGCTGCTGGTGATGGCCGTCAATGACCGGCCTATCCCATGTCCACGCCGAGCGGCTTGAAGAACCCGGCCATCCCGGCATCCGGCCCGGTGCTCGTGTCGTGCGAGTGCACGACCTTATCGCCCGCAAAGCTGACGATGTTGGTGCTGTCAGGCCAGACGATGGCCTGTCCGTTGGCGGGGATGACGCCCATGCCCATCGGCGACAGGTCGAGGTCATAGGTGAAGGTGCCGGCGAAGTGGCCGGTGATCATGACTTCGTTGCCCTCTTCCCAGATATCCTCGATGATAAAGTCGATGTCGGGGAAGGCCGCTCTTAGCATGTGGCCCATCCCGATCCAGCTTGTCTTGTCAAACGGAGGGCTGCCGACCTCGTCCGTGGCCTGAAAATCGTCGGCCAGATGCGACTCGGCCCGGTCAGGGTCATTCAGATTGAACGCCTCTCTGGCGATATCCACTCTGCTCATCATAGTGGGTTGTGTGCTCCTTTGGCATTTGGCCCTCGCCCGCGGGCGAGAGCATTGGAAAAGTGCCGGACTTTTGGCACCCTAATCAGCTCTTCCGAAAACAACCCCCTCAGTCTGCTCCCGGCGCGCCACCAGACCAACCTGCTCCGTCAGGCCCGGTAATCGGGGAACTGGTGAAGCTCGGCGACTTTGCCCTCCCTGATGATGGCGACAAAGATGATGCCCTGCGGGGGCCTGCCGCTGCTGTTCGGGGACGGGGTGGGGATGCCCAGTTCCAGGTTGATGGGCTCGTCGTCCTTGCCAGTGAATTCAAGCTGGCACACGAACTGGTCGTCGGAGACGACCGCGTTTATCAGCGCGACGTTGTAGGCCGAGAATGGGGTGAAAACCGCCGCCATCTGATGGCGAGCCGCGTCTCGACCCCGAACCACCTGTGGCAGGATGGAGCTCCGTACGACGATGTTATCGGCGAACAGGTCTGCGTAGCGGTCGATATCGCGTGTGTTAGCTGCTGCGAACCATTCCTCGACTAATTTCGTGTTCTCTTGAATGGACATTTAGTCTCCTATGTCGAACCTGAGTCATGACACTATCGGGACACCTCGACTGGGCTGTACATAGCCCGGCATATCCTGAGAGGCGCTGCGACCGCTGCCGCCCGCTAGTAGGGCGTCTCTTCCACATCCTCGGTAAACCAGACTTCCGGCGGACCCGCCACGCCCGCATCCGCCATCACCGCCTGGAGTTCGTCCGAATCGGCCATCGCGTAAGCGTCGCCCAGACTGTCGAAATGGTGGATCACGACGACGGTGTTGGGGTCCTCGCCATCGCGATGCACGCTCGCGCCCGTCACGCCGTATTCCCGGCGCATCTCGGCAAACTGATCGTAGACGCTCTTCCACTGTTCATAGTCGTTAACTGCGTGCCGTACGAACATTGTAGCCATGCTGGCTGTCTCCTTTTTGGCTGATAGATACACTGTCGATGGTTCTGCTCATCGTTGTTGGGAGGGCGGCCTCAGCGCGCCTCCGCGAGAAATTGTCCGCCCGGCAGGGACGAAAATACCGCCCCACCCCGACACGCTGTCGGGATGCACGGGCGGCTGGTCCCCGCCATCATCATAGATCCTGCTCCCTTCATAGCGTGGTCACGGTACCCGCCGGTCGCAGGGGCGGCAGGGCAGCATGATCATGCGGCGCACGAGCTGTTCAGTTGGTATCAAGCCATTCCGAGATGAATAGGAATCGGGCGAGTAGAGAGGAAGTCCAATATGGTAGTCCAACCAATTATAAATTCTACTTATTTGGACCACTATTGTCAATATTGGCGATACGCGGCGCGGATGACGACCATATGGCCTGGAGCCGGGCATCGCGGCTCTGTCCGGCGGTCACCCCGCCGGGGGTCGATGTGCTGTCCGGGCGCACCCATGCGACCTCACAAAAAAGCAGTGACCCTGCCCCTAATAGCTGAACGTCACCACCTCATGCGAGTCGTATTCTTCGATCGTATAGCTGTACACCTCCCACACCTGCCCGTCGACCAGCACGGTTAGCTCGTAGGTCTGCGGGCCGGTTCCGCCGCCGCACGTCGCGAAGTAATTCACGTACACGGTATACCGGCCCGACGGCGCGCCGCCCGGCGGCCAGTAGACGTTCTCGACCGGCGATGTCGTCGCGAACGAGCAGTCCCGATTCGAGTCCACGTCCAGCGTGCCGCCGCTGGGCGAGGTCGGCTGCTGGAAATAAATCTGATCCCCTGACGGGTCCACCACGTACAGGTCGAGGTCAGCCTCCGAGTACCAGCGCAGCGTCACCTGCACGTCGCCCGTGCCCAGCACCGGCTCGCCGGGCGCTACGTCGGGCGGATCAACGGTCGGCTCGAACAGCGGCACATCAGTCGGCTCGAACACCGGCTCCTGAGTCGGCGGGGGCGGCGGTTCGGCCTCCCGGCGGCTGACCAGCCTGCCGATCACGCCCAGCACGACCACGCCGCCCACGATCAGGCCGATCAGCACGAGGCAGCCAATCAC
The DNA here is from genome assembly GCA_964637665.1 of uncultured Anaerolineae bacterium. Lineage (GTDB taxonomy): Bacteria > Chloroflexota > Anaerolineae > Aggregatilineales > UBA3940 > CAZWUX01. Next base: position 937 of record CAZWUX010000155.1, on the reverse strand, counting down.
AACCCCGCCCCCGCCGGAACCGGCCCCCGCTTCCGCCGTCTTGGCAGCTCCTTTAGCTGCCTCCGATGCCGCCTTGCCCGCCGCGCTGGCCGACTGGGCGCTCGGCTTGGGCGCGGATTTGCCCGCCGCCGCCTTGCTCGACTTGGCGCTCGAACCGGACGTGGCTTTGCCCGACTTGGCGCTCGCGCTGGCTGTGGACCTGCTCGACACCGTCTTGCCTGACGCGGCTTTCCCCGCCATCTTGAGCCGCGCCGCTTTCAGTTTGGCCTCAAGCTGTTTCACCGCTCGCGGATCGGCCCCCGTGCTCGCCGCCCGCTCCAACCGCCCGGACAGCGCATCCAGCGCGCTCTCCGTCAACTGGTCGACGGCCTCCTCAATGAGCTGATCGCGGATCTCTTCCAGTATGTCCCGCACCGTGATCCACGCATCACGCCCCTCCTTGCTGACCAGTTGCAGCGTATCACCCTGCTCGACCCCCTGCGCGGCCAGCGACCGGGCTGCATCCAGCCGGGAGTCGTCCTTCAGGCGCAGCAGGTCGTACCAGATCGGCTGGCGGTCCAGCGTGCGCTGGGGCAGGCCGAAGTCCTCGATGAGCTTATCCAGTATGTCCGACACCGCGCGGGCCGCGTCGAGCGTCACCAGCACGAGTTCCTCGCGCACCCGGTCGTCGATCGTCACCTTAATCTGCGGCATGAATTCTGTGCTCCTTCACCTGTCACCGGGGGGTGCTCGCGAATACGATAAATGGGATGGATGAGCAGGCTGACGAGTGGTCGGGCTGGCCTCAGATGAACGGATCGGGCCAGCCGGAGGAAATCCGCTGTGATAGGCATTCTATGATTTTGGATAATCTCTGTCAAAATTGAGGGTTACGGCGGGGTTTGTGCGCGCAGATTTATGTGAATGACGTTGAGAAACACTTTGCGGTTCTCATTGG
>CAZWUX010000154.1:0-10482 GCA_964637665.1 uncultured Anaerolineae bacterium | reverse complement strand
CCGAACGGCTCGACGGGGCGGCCCTCCAGCAGGACGAGCTTGTAGGCGTCCAATCGCCGGAGGGTGAACGTCACGGCGTCGTCGGCCAGGTGGATTGGCAAGGCCTCGGCCTCGCGTCCGGGCTGGGCCTCCAGATGCTTGGCCTGATCCAGTCCCCCTTCCTGATGGGGTTGATCCTCAGCACGACCTCGCTCGGCGTCGTCGCCCCGGTGCTCAAGGAGCGGCGGCTGCTCGGCCTGCCCATCGGCCAGACGATGCTCGTCGGGGCCTCGATCGCCGACTTCGCGACACTGCTCCTGCTGACCGTCGTGATCGCCGCCCGCAGTACGGGCCTGGAGCTTGACCTGCTGCTCATCCCGGTGCTGCTTGCCGTCTTCGTGATCGTCGCCCGCATCGGCAGGCTGGCGGCGCGCATCCCCCGCCTCAAACAGGTGCTGGACGAACTCAACCACGCGACGGCCCAGATCCGCGTGCGCGGCGCGTTCTTCCTGATGATCGCGTGGGTCGTGTTCGCGGAGATGCTGGGCGTCGAGCTGATCCTCGGCGCGTTTCTGGCGGGCGCGATTTTGAACATCATGGCCGGACCTGACGACGTGGATGCGCAGGAAAAACTGGATGCGATCGGCTACGGGTTTTTCATCCCCATTTTCTTTATTATGGTCGGCGTCGGGCTCGATTTGCGCGCTATCATCCACTCCCCGGAGGGGCTGCTGCTCGTCCCAGTGCTGTTTGTGATCTCGTTTCTTGTGAAGATCCTGCCCGCGCTGCCGCTCCGCCTCCGCTTTTCATGGCGGGATACGCTCTCTGTCGGCTTTTTACTCTCGTCGCGGCTCAGCCTCATTATCGCTGCATCGGCCATCGCCCTGAGCATCGGGGCGATCACCTCCGCCATTGAGGCGGACATCGTCGTGATCGCGATCCTGACCTGTACGCTGTCTCCCCTGATCTTCAACCGCATCTACCACCCGGATGAGCAGATCGTGCGTGAGGGGATCATCATCGTCGGCTCGGACCAGATGACGGAGCTTCTCGCGCGGCGTTTTAAGCAGGTGGGGGACCCCGTCATCGTCGTCAGCGACGACCCGGCGCGGCTGCACGATGTGGCCCGCAACGGCCTGAAGGTCGTTGCGGGGCGGGCGGACGACGCGGACGTGCTGGCGATGGCCGGGGCGGACCGCGCCGAGGCGCTTTACCTGCTCACGCGCGACTGGGATTTCACCGTCGACGCCGCCCTGCTGGCCCGCGATACGTTCGGCATCCCCAATATCATCGCCGGGATCCAGGATGCCGACCTCATCCCCCGGCTGGAGCCGCTGGGGGTGCGGATCGTTCAGCCCGCGCTGGCGACGGCGATGGCGCTGGAGGGCGCGCTGCGCTTCCCGACGGCGTTCGATGTGCTTTCTCACGCGGCGGATGACATCGAGATTTCGGAGATCGTCGTTCACAACGGCAGGGTCCAGAACGTCCCCATCCGGCGTCTTCAGATGCCCGGCAACGCGCTGATTCTCAGCGTCAAGCGCGACCACGCCGTCATGGTGCCGCACGACGATACGATGCTCCAGCCCGGCGATGTCGTCGCGGTGATCGGCAGCCCGGATTCGGTTGAAAGTGCCATCCACCTGATGAGGGGTTAGGGGGTTTTCTCGTTTATCGTCAGGGGATCACCATTGCCGCCCAACTGTTCCTCGGCGTAGGCTGCGCGCTCCATATCCGCCACGATCCCCGCGACGGCCTCCACCGCGATGCGCTGCTTGCGATACAGGTCCGACTCGCTCATCGCCAGCCGCATCGCCACGTCGCGCACCTTGCGCCCCTGAATGAACCGCATTTCGAGGATATTGTAGAGAATCCACTCGGCAGTGGTCATGCTGCGCTGCCCTTCGGGCCGCAGATTCTCTACGGCCTCGGTCAGCACGGCGCGCACGGCGCGCTGCGGATTGCCGTCGTTCTCCTCAAGCGCCCGCCGGACGATGCCCAGCCTCATCAACGCCGAGTCAGTTAGCTGCGGCCCACCCCAATAATGCGAGAGCGCATCCTTGATCGTCTGCTCGAAATCCGGGCTGGAGATCAACTCCTCGGTGGGCACGATCAGCCCCTCGTAGCCGGTGTGGCGGTTCGCCTCACGCAGCCGCTCGATGGTCGTCATGCCCGGCAGCAGCCCTTCCAGCGAGGCGAACACCTGCGACTGGACGCGCCGGTCGTCGAGCACCTCGCTGGCGCGCGTCGCGAGCGCCATCAGCACCTGCCACTGGTCGTCCTCCAGCTTGTCGGGGGAAGGGGCGGGTGCGCCCACGCCCAGCAGCCCGATCATGCGCGGCTCGCCGTTCGTGACCGTGTACAGCGGGATCAGCCAGAAGCCCTGCCACTCGAATATCTCGCCCCACGCCTTCACGTCTTCGAGGCCGGGCCGGTCGTTGGCGTTATCCGGCAGGTTCCCGGCAGCGGCCAGCTCCTGGTCGAACCCGTCCACCAGCCCGATGGCCCGCTCCAGCTTCGGCTCATCCCCCGCGATGGATGCGACGAACGCCGACTCGACCCGCAGATAGTCGCAGATCGCGGCCAGGATCGTGTCGAGCGTTTGCCGGAAGTCCGCCCCGGTGATCAGCCGTTCCTCAAGCTGCTGAATCTGCCGGAACTCCGCCTGCTCGCTCGTGTAGATCAGCCAGCGTTCGAGGTGGGGCCGGGCCAGTGTGATGATCCACTGCGTCAGCAGGATCGTCGCGGCGGCCAGCAGCGGCATGACCTCGTCGCCGGGCATTCCGAGGAAGGCCCCGGCGCGCGGCGTCCACACGACGACGGCCAGCGTGACGATGGCGACCACCGGTCCGCGCAGGAAGAACTGGAGCATCTGCGCCTTGATGAAGCGTTCCGGCATCAGCGTGCCCATGAAGGCCATCGCGTACGCCATGTAGGTCAGCATGACGGCCAGCGTCGCGTCGACGACGATCAGCACGCCGTAGAACACGGGCGGCGCGGTCAGCGTGCGCCCCGATATCAGCAAAAAGGGGAACACGGCCAGTGCCGGGGCGAGGTATGGGAAGAGAAGCTGCGTCATCCGGCGGTGGGTCGTCGCGGCGAGCATTCGGCGGCGCGCCCGCCACACGAACCACACGCTGACGATCACCGACCCGACGAAGTACAGCACGAACAGCGGGAAGCCCGGCCCCGGCTCGAAGTGCGGCGCAGGCTCCATGACGAGGCCCCGCACGAGGAAGTCCGTCCCCAGCACGAGCGCGAGAAAGATCGCCGCGACGACGTACAGCGCCCGCACGACCCACCGCCGCCGCCCCCGCGAGGGCAGGCCGGTCATCGTCAGGATGGCGTGTGACATGTGGACGTAGGCCGCCGGGACAAAAGCGATGCCCAACCACTGCACCCGCAGCCAGTTGTCCGCGGTGGCGGGCGACTCGATGTACGATAGGCCGAGGTCACCCGTATACGTGACGAGCACGAAGAACAGCATCAGGCTGTAGACGCGCGCCACCTGATTGTTGATGCCCTTGACGAGGCTGTAAAGAAAAAACGAGGCCGCGATGGTGGCGATGGCGGCGCTCAGGCTCTGGTTGATTAATGGGCCGATGGATGCGATCTGTTCTACCATACGTCCTGTGTCTAAACGCTCAGCGCAGCGTCTGGCCGAAGAAAACGGCGATGTCCTGATTCGGGTAGTACAGGTCGTTGTATCCGCAGAACGTCATGCCGCGCTTCTGCAAAAACTTGATGGCCGAATAGTTCTTGGTCTGCGTCTCCGCGATGAGGCGGCGAAACCCGTGTTCGACCGCCCAGCGGCGCGCCGCATCGAGCAGCGCCGTCCCGATCCCCCTCAGTCGATGCGATCCATCGACCGCCAGATCGGCGATCCATGCTGTCTCCTGCGCGGGCTGCTCGTGGATGTTCGCGTAACCGACTACGATGTGCTCCCACTCCGCGACGAGAAACGCCGCGTGCAGCCGCCATGAGTTGAGCAGCGTCTCCCCGGCGCGCGGATACTGCACCTTCATCGAGCGCGGCAGCCGCGCCGCCCGGAACGTCGCCTGGAGCGCGCCGTCCGCCTCCTCCAGCATCATCTGCCAGACGGTCTCTGTGCTGACGGTGTGATCGATCGCCATGCACAGCTCATAATCGCTGGGCATGACCGACCGGATCGTCAGCGTAACGGGTCCTACCTCATCCATCATGCCCGCGATTGTAACAAAGCCTCCGCCGACTTGACAATCTCATGGATTCTGGCCGCCAACCCCGCCTACGAGCCGCCCTCACCACCCCCATCCCCTTCCGGGGCGGGCGTGGCGGCGGGTTCGGCAGTGATCTCATCGGCGGTCGGCGTCAGCTCGACCCCCGACACAGGGGCCTGATCGGGCCGCCGCGTGCAGGTCCGGTAATTCTGGCCCAGCACGACGACGTAATCGAACGCCCGGCTGGGGTTCGGCTCGACGATCACGTTGGCGTCCGGGACGCGCAGCTCAGCCTGCATCAACTGGAGCTGGCTCGTCTTTTCCCGCCCGGTGTAGTCGTAGATCACGGTCTCGCCGTAGGTTCGCTCGTCCGCGTAGCCCGTCGGCGTGGCGTCGATGCCATGCCAGATCAGGCTGCTCGCCGCAACCTCGTCCAGCCGCTCCGCCGATGTCCCATTCCGCACCTCGACCGTCACCGTGTTGTTGATGACGTAGTTCTGCGCCGGGGGCTGCATCGCGAGGGTGAGAAGCGACTGCATCGCCTCCGTGTCGGGAAGCTGGTAGTAATCGACGTTCGGCGTTTCGGGGTCATCCCAGCTGATCAAGACGTTGCGCGTCACGACGTAGCTGTGAATCTCCACCCCCTCCAGATCGGCGGCGACGGGGGCCAGGTCGATCAGGTTGCGCATTCCCATGCTCGTCTGAACGAGGTCATTGTACTCCCGCCATAACTGCGGGATACGCGCCACGTTCAGGAAACCACCCTCGCGGGCGCGGTCAACGATGGCCCTTAGCACCTGCTGCTGCCGGTAAGCCCGGTCGAAGTCATCCAGCCCCTTGCGCCAGCGCGCATACCACAGCGCCATGTACCCGTCGAGGTCGTGCACGCCGACGGGCAGCGTGAAAATCTCCCAGTTGCTTTCGTCGCCGGTGTAGTTCTCCCATTCCTCGTAGGTGGCGAAGTCCTCGGCGCGCATCCGCGGCTCCTTCAGCACGTAGCCCTGCATCGCACAATCGACCGGCACCTCGATCCCGCCCAGAACGTCGACCACGTCCTGAAAACCACTCAGGTCGATCATCGCATAATGGCCCACGTAGATGCCAAAGTTATAGAGCAGCATCTCCTGCATCAACCCGAAGCCCCCACCCGGCCAGCCCGTCGACTCACCGTGCGCATAGACCGTGTTGATGCGCGACATCTTCCAACCCGGCACGTACACCAGCAGGTCGCGCGGCAGCGACAGCATGTTGACCGTGCCCTCTTTGGTGTTGATCGACACGATCACGATCGTGTCCGTGCGCAGGCCCGGATCGTCCGCCCGCTTGTCATTGCCCATCAGCAGGATGTTCGTCACCCCATCGGGCACGGGCAGCAGCGCCGCCGGTGACGGTACCGCCGTGCCGGACGGCTCGGACGGCCCCGCATAACTGCCCGTGTTGAGCGGAATCGCCCGCGTCGGCACGGGCGTCGGCAGGCTGGCCTCGTCGAGCGTTTCCTCGACGGTCGGTTCCGGCAGTGTGGCCGTCGGCGGCTGTGTCGCCTCCTCTGCGGGCGGCGGTGTTTCCATGTCCACCGGGCGCGGCGTGTCGCCGGATGGCTCTGCCGAGGGCGTCGGGATGGGTGTGTCGGGTTCGGGTGCGGCGGTCGTCGCCTGCTCGGCGACGGCCCTGCCGTCTGCGCCGCCGCGCTGGATCGCCACCCCGGTTGCGATCAGGACGGTGCCCAGCCCGATGGCGGCCAGCAGGACGGGCAGGCGGTTGCGCGTTGGGTTCGGTTTGGGTTGTTCCGTCACAGACTCTCCCTCAGTTCCTTTTGAGACTGGCGGATTATAACACCTGGCGGGGATGCCAGCATCAAACGCGGAACGGCGGTCGCTCCCGTGTGGAGGCGATGTGCTCACCACCGAAAAGCGCAGCCGTGCTGGGATGGTTTTTGTCTGATGAACTGCTCTATCGCCAATGCGGGGGGAACGCCGGAGCGCGCCGGTCGCTCCGGCGTGGGTGGATGCGTCTCCCGGCGGCCCGCTCCACCCCGACTCACCACCGCAAACCGCATCCGAGCCGGGCAGGGGACGGCGTTGTGGGCGGGCTGCAACCCCCTCCAAAATCTCGCTGCGCTCGATTTTGCCCCCTTCAGGGGCAGGCACGCTGACGCGCGCCGGAGGGGGTTCACTCGTTGAAGGCGCACCGCCCCGATGGTGGAGAAAGCGCAGCTTTCTCCCAGTTGAGAAACGCGGAGCGTTTCTCATACCGCATCACCCCCCGGCCCCCCGACCGTCGCCCAACACGCAGAGAACGGCTGACTCCGGGGCCAGGCGCTTGTCATTCACATGACTACAAGTGCCCTGACAGACTGATCGGCTAATCAGCACATCCCAGCCCCGGTGCAGCGCCAACCATCACTTGGCACTTGGCACCGGGCACTCGGCACTTGCCCCTACACGTCCAGATCGTACACCCGGCGGCGCGGCCAACCCGCCTCCTGCGCGACGGCCTTCGCCGCCGCCGCGCGCGGCTCACCCGCCGCCAGCCGTCCGGCCAGCGCCACCCGGACCTCATCCTCAGTCCACGTGCGGGCCTCCTCCGGGCTGGCCCCCGCCACGACCAGCGTGATCTCCCCACGCGGCGGATTCTCCGTGTAGTGCGCGATGGCCGCGTCCAAGTCCCCGCGCCATACTTCCTCATAGAGCTTGGTCAATTCTCTCGCGACCGCCACCCTGCGCGGCCCCAGCACGTCGCGTACGTCCTCTAACGTGTCGAGCAGCCTGTGCGGGGCCTCATACAGCACGAGTGTGCGCAGCACATCCCGGACCTCGCCCAGTGCATCCCTCCGCGCCCCGGATTTACGCGGCAGGAAGCCGAGGTAGACGAAGCTGTCCGTTGGTAGTCCGGAGGCGACCAGCGCCGGGACGACGGCGCTGGGGCCGGGCAGCGGCTCGACGCGCACCCCCGCATCCAGCGCCGCCCGGATCAGCTCGTAGCCGGGGTCCGACAGGCCCGGCGTGCCCGCATCCGAGACGAGCGCCACGTCCCCACCCTCCAGCGCGCCGAGGATGGCGTCCAGCTTGGCGAGCTTGTTGTGCTCGTGGTAGCTCGTCTGCGGCGTGTCGATCTCATAATGGGCCAGCAGCCGCCCCGTCGTGCGCGTGTCCTCGGCGGCGATGAGCGCCACCTCACGCAGCACGCGCAGCGCCCGCAGGGTGATGTCCTCCAGGTTACCGATGGGCGTCGGGACGATGTACAGCGTGCCGGGCATGGCGGCATCCTTCCCATATGACGAAATAAGGGGCACACGTCTGTGCGCCCCTTCAGCATAACATTTTTTGCCGAACGTCAGCGATTCGCTGGTTTCCCGCGAAAACGCTCTATATTGCCAAGCGTGGAGAAAGCGGAGCTTTCTCCCAGTTAGAACGGCGTAGCCGTTCTAACCGTCGAGCGGCTGGTTCGCGATGAAATTGACGATCGCGACGTTCTCCTCACAGCTATCATGCGTGCGCACGATCACGTCCTCCGAGAGCGACATTCCCGTCTCCGAGACCAGCCTCACGGTGAATTCCGCCTCATACGGCTGGTCGTTGATGAAAATCTCGTAGCCCGACGGGCCGTACGCCTGCGCGTTGCCGCTGAAGTCGAGCGCCGAGAAGAACTCATCCCCCTCCACGACGACCGGAACGCCTAACAGCGGCCCGCCGTCCACGTCGAACACCTCCCCGGCGATGGCGAGGTAATCGCAGCCTTCTTCGCCTTCGTACGCGCTGTACGTCAATTCCTCATCCTGAAGCGTGAAGGCGAACGGCGACGGCGTGTTCGTCGCCTCACCTTCGGGCGTCGTGCTGTCCGCGCCGGGGGTGCCCGGCGTGACCGTGCCCGCCGGGGTGACCGCCGGGCGCGGCGTCGCGCTGGGCGGCGTCGTCGGGCTGGGGACCGGCGTGCTCGTCATGATCGGGATCGGCGTCTGGATAACGGACGCCTCGGTCGGCTCACTCAGCGCCGCGATGTCACCCCCGCCCGCCCCGCCGTCGAGCAGCAGCAGCGTCGGCGTCGGCGGGATGGTCGCCGGGGGCAGCGGGTTGATGGGCAGCGTCGGGTTACGCACGAGCAGCGCGGCTACCAGCACGACGGCGATGCTCGCCGCCACGAAGAACAGCGCCGCCGTGTTGTAGAAGAGCTCGCCCCCGCCCTGCTGCGTGCGGCGTCGGCGGGGCGGACGCTCCTCCTCCAGCATGGGCGGCGGCGCGGGTTCGTAATCGTCAAACAGATCGTGATCGCTCAAGCGGCCCCTCCCTATGGGTGTGGTGTCGTGTGCGGGCTGCCGGGCAAATTTACTGGATCTTCTCAAACCTCAGCAGCACGAGGTTGCTCTGGCAGTCGGGGATCGTCTCGACCGTCACCGTGTCGGAGAGCGGCTCGTTGCTGGCCGACACGATCCTCACCTCGAACACGTCAGAGCGCAGCGCCGTGTCGATGAAGACCTCCCACCCGCTGGGGCCGTAATCCGTCTTGCTGCCCGATGTCGTCGTCTCGTCGATGCCGCCCCCGGTGACGCGCACCCGCACGCCCGTCATGGAGTCGCCGTTCTCGTCGATCACCGTCCCCGCGATGCCCAGCCAATCGCACGTCGTCTGCGCGTTGTAGGTCGGCTCGCCGACCAGCACGTAGTCGAACGGGGCCTCGGTTTCGGTCGCCGTGGGCGCTTCTGTGTCCGTCGGCGACGGCGTGTCGGTGGCCTGAGCCGTCTCGGTCGGCGTCGGGGTAGGGGAGTTTTCGGGCGTCTCGGTGACGGTCGGCGTCAGCGAGGGCAGCGGCGTGCTTGTGATGGTCGGCGTCGGGGTGATCGTCGGCGTGCCGGTCGTCGTCGGGAGCGGCGTGGCGGTCCCCGTCGGGTTGGGCGAGGGCCAGGGCTGGGTCGGCGTGCGCGTCGGGAAGCCGACCAGCGTGGGTTCCGCCTGACCGCCTATGGCGAGCGGCTGCCGGTCCGCCGACACGAGCAGATACGCCGTCACGCAGCACACCGTGAGCGTCAGCGCCAGCAGGATCGCCGTGATCAGGTTGAAAACGTGTGCCCTGCCGCCCGTCCTTGCCGGGGTTTGATCAGCCATGTGGCTCCCCTTCGCTCGTTGTCACGACGAGGGCGTGAGGAAGCGCTGCACGTCGGCCCCCACGCGCAGCTGGTTGCGCCACTCCTCGATGGCCTGCTCCCGCAGGCGCTGGTAAATCTCCGGATCGACCTGACGTGATTCCTCGTATTCCAGCGTCTGGACGATGTGATAGCCCCATGCGCTCGCCACCACGCCGCTCGTCTCGCCCGGCTGGAGGCTGAACGCCGCCTCCTCGACCTCCGGCACGAGCAGCCCGCCGCGCGGGAACCAGCCCAGGTCGCCGCCCCGGTCACGCGTCGTGACATCCGTCGAGTGCTGCGCGGCCAGTTCCTCGAAGCTCGCCCCATTCTGCAACTGCTGGAGCACCTGCTCCGCCTCACCCTCCGAGGTGACGAGGATGTGCCGCGCGTGGACGTGCTCGGCAGTCTGCGGAACCGCGTCGACGACCGCAGGCAGCAGTTGCTCGGTCATCAACTGCACCTTGATCACGTCGCGGAATTCCTCCGGCGTGTAGTAATTCGTCTGGAGCCAGCTGTAGAAATAGTCCTCGCCGTACTCCTCGATCATGCTGTTGATCTCGGCGTTGACCTGCGCGTCGGTCACTTCGATGCCCTCGCGCTCGCCAAGCTGCTTGATCAGCTCGTTGTCGATCAGCACGTCGAGAATCTGCTGCCGGTAGCCCTCCTCGTCGGAAACCTGAAATCCGAGCGCGGCCTGCCCGGCCTCGAAGCGGGCCAGCTCCCGGTTGAAGGCGTCCATCGACACCGTCACGCCGTTGACGACGGCGGCGGGCTGCGTCTCCGCGCTCTGGCCCTCCGGCGGCGGCGTGCCCGCCGCCTCGCCCTCCGATCCGGGCGGGGCCAGCGGCGTGTAGTTCAGTTCGGGTGTGGCCTGCCCGCCCCGGCACGCGGCCAGCAGCAGGCCGCCGCACAGCGCGGCGGCAGCGAGATGTTTTAGTGAAGCAAATGTCACGTCGATCACCTGTTTCTGTCTCAATACAGCACAGGACAGTCTACTCAGATCGGCGGCATTTCGCAAAAGCGAGCCGCGCCGTCTGGCGGCGCGGCGGGTGTGGTGTTCGGCGGGCGATGTTCTTATTCGGGTTCGTAGGGGTAGACCCAGTCCCCCTCGCGGACGCGCTCGTCGACTTTTATGGCGACCTCCTCATCGGGGTAGGCCTCCTCGACGGGCGCGTGATCGATCTGCAT
>CAZWUX010000153.1:2998-10614 GCA_964637665.1 uncultured Anaerolineae bacterium | reverse complement strand
GCGATTACCGGGTTAGCCGCCGCGATGATCGCCCCTCTATTCAGCGTCTACCCGACTATGGGGGCGTTGCTCACCCTCAAGGCGCTGGCCGCAATCGTCATGGGCGGAATGGGGCAGGTGAACGGCGCCATGTACGCCGCGTTTATTCTGGGACTCGTCGAGGCCATCTTTGGCGGCTACGTCGACTTCGCGTTTAAGGACGTTGTTTCTTTCGGCCTCTTCATTCTGGTGCTCTTTGTCCGACCCCGGGGTCTGTTTGGAAGGAGGATCGGGCTATGAGTATCTCGCGGAGCCAATGGTGGCGTATTGGCGGACTGGTGGTGCTCGTCGCTTTGGCATTACTGCTGCCGCGCTTTCTGACCTCAGGTTATGCCATCAACGCCATGATCACGACCGTGCGCTGGATGATATTCGCGCTCAGCTTTGACCTGGTTGCGGGGCACGTGGGCGCAGTATCGCTGGGGCATCCCGTCTTCTTTGGCGTGGGCGCCTACGTAACGGCTATCCTGGGGCCGATTCTGGGGCTCGGCTTCGTGAGCAACCTTCTGCTGGCGAGCGTGCTGATGGCGCTGCTGGCTTTGATCGCCGGTGTGGCCTTTTTCCGGATTCGCGGCGTGACGTTTGCCATCGGGACACTCGGCGCGGCAATCATCGCTCAGCTTGTGGCGAACAACGCCTTCAATCTGACGAGAGGCCCCATGTGCATCCAGGGGGTGCCCCGCCCTGAGTTTACCATCCCCCTTACCAACAGGGTGCTGGAAATCGCCCAGCCGATCGACTACTACTATCTGCAACTGCCGCTGCTGGTCATTACCATCGTGATTTACCTCGCGCTCACCTCGTCACGCATCGGGCGGGCTTTTGCTGCTGTACGCGAAGATGAGGTCCGAGCGTCAGCCGTAGGCATCTTCCCCTTGCGCTATAAGCTGCTGGCCTTCGCGGTAGGCGCGGGCATCGTCGGGGCGCTGGGTAGCTTCCAGGCGCAGTACATCACGGTCGTATGCCCCTCAGAGCTGGCGCTGGGTATCACCACAACTCTGCTCATCATCGTGTTTGTGGGCGGGGTTGCCAGTTTTCGGGGGGTGATGATCGGCGCGTTGATCTTCAGTGTCCTGCCTCGCCTGTTGGAAGGGGGCGGGACGCGCGCTATTGCCCCAGCTTACCAGCAGATCGCCTATGGCATCATCCTGATACTCGTGATGATCTTCCTGCCTGAGGGATTGGATGGGCTGATCACCGGCCTCGTACGCCGCTTCCGCGGTGGCAAGAATGAGGAGGCGGAGGCATGAGCGCTCAGAGCGCGGCGCAGACTGCTAATGGAAATCCCTTACTGGAGATCAGCGGCCTTACCAAACGCTTTATCGGCGTCACGGCGGTCGATCACGTCGACATCGCCATTCAGCCCGGCGAACTGATGAGCCTGATCGGGCCTAATGGCTCAGGCAAGACGACCCTGTTTAACTGCGTCACGGGGTTTCTGAGCCCAGAAGAGGGTCAGGTCTTGTTCAAGAAAAACGACATTACCAACGAGCGCCCGGATAAGATCGCGCTGCGGGGAATATGTCGCACCTTTCAGAACGTGCGCGTTTTCGCCGACCTGACGGTGCTTGATAACCTGCTGCTGTCTCTACAACAGCACCAGGAAGAAAACCTCTTCAACCGGGCGCTGCACACCAACAAGATCAAGCGCCTGGAAGCCCAGTCCATCGAGCGGGCAGATGAGCTGCTGGAAGAAGTCGGGCTGATCGACCTGCGCGATGAAGAGGCGCACAACCTCGTATACGGGCAGCGCAAAATGCTCGAATTCGCGTGCGCGCTGATCCCCGATCCAGAGATGATCATGCTCGACGAGCCTGCGGCTGGCGTCAGCACAGGCATGGTTGACGAGATGAAGCGGTACATCGTCGAGTTGAACCAGCGGGGAAAGACGTTTCTGGTCGTCGAGCACAACATGGGCGTCGTGATGGACATCTCCCAACGGATCGTCGTGCTGGATTACGGGAAAAAAATCGCGGAGGGGACGCCAAGCGAAATCCAGCAAAACGAACAGGTGCGGGAGGCTTACTTTGGCCGGTAATAATACCCTGCTGAAACTGGAACAGGTTCACTCCGGCTATGGCGAGATTAAGGTCTTGCACGACGTTTCGGTCCGGGCCAAAGAGGGTGAGATCGTCTCCATCATTGGCGCGAACGGCGCCGGTAAGTCGACCCTGCTGAAAACCATCTTTGGCATTGTGCGCCCAACCAGCGGACATGTCCAATTCCAGGGGCAGGATATCAACCAGCTCTCCCCCCTCGAAAGGCTGAGGCGAGGCATCAGCTATGTCCCTGAAGGGCGCTCTAACTTCCCCGGAATGACCGTGCAGGAAAATATGGAGATGGGCGCCTATACCCGGAACGATCCGCAGCAGATTGCCAGGGACATCGACGCTCTGTGCGAGCGTTTCCCCATCCTGCAGGAAAAGCGTCATACCGCGGCAGGCAATCTCAGCGGCGGCCAGCAGCAGATGCTTGAGATCGCCATCGCGCTGATGCTCAACCCGAAGCTGCTGCTGATCGACGAGCCGACACTGGGGCTTGCGCCTGTGCTGGTGACGGAAGTATTCGACGAGCTTCAGAAGATCAACCAGGAAGGCACGACCATCGTGCTGGTCGAACAGAATGCCAAGCGCGCGCTTGAGATCTCCGACTACGCGTTTGTGCTGGAACTGGGCAAGATCCGTTTTGAAGGCCCGGCACAGGAATTAGCCAGAAACGAGGAGATCATCGAGGCGTACCTGGGCGAGCGATAGGCGTCTATGGCTCAATTTCGCACAAACGCATAGTGGATGAGCGTATTCACCTGCCTAGTAGAAAGAAGGTTCCATGCTGGTAAATGTCGAGCGGCTGCAAGCCCGGATGGATGAAGAGGGGCTGGATGGGATCGTGGCAACCACGCTCCCCAATGTCCATTATTTCGCCGGATTCTGGAGCCTTGCGCTGTCTGGGTTCCCTTACGAGGGTCAGTGTTATGTGGTCATCACGCGTGATGAGCCGACAAAGCCCTTCGTCATCACGTCGACCGTCGAACTCGATCAGGTGCAAGACGGTTTTCCGGTCAGCGGCGTCGTCCGCTTTGGCACGTTCTATCGCGAAGGTCCATTTAACGATGTCAAGCTGACGCCTGACGAAGCATGGCTTAAAGACTGGTCAATGGATACCAGACAGGCCAGCGGCCCGCTGGAGGGGCTGATCGCCGCCCTGGAGCAGATGGGGCTGGCAGACAAGAAGGTCGGGATCGACGAAATCGGCTTTAAGCGCGGGTTTTTCGAGGCCATTACTGAGAAACTGCCTCAGGCTGAGTTTGTCAAAGCATCCCAGCTTCTGCGCTGGGTGCGCAAAGTGAAGACGGCTGAAGAAGTGCGACGGCTTCGCGCGGTCGTCCAGATTACCGAGCGGGCGATGTTAGCCGCAACCGGAATCGCGCGGGAAGGGGTCACCGAGTACGAACTGGCGCGTGAATTCGAGCGATCAATCGCCAGCCAGGGTGGCCGCCCGCAGTTCACGCTGATCCGCATCGGACGTAACGCGGTTGCCGGGCAGCGCGAGCACAGCCGCACCCCACTCCAGAAGGGCGACATCATCTGGTTTGACACGGGCGCCCTCTATCGAGGCTACTGGTCGGACATTGCGCGCTGCTTCAGTCTGGGCGAGCCACCCGCGCGGGCGCTTAAAATCTACAATGCCATGCTCGAAGGGGAAAAGGTAGGCATTGCGAAGACGAAGGTCGGCATGACGGGCGGGGAGCTGTTCGACGTTGTCATGGAAGCAACCCGCGCGGCGGGCGCCCCCCATTACCGCCGTCACCACGTCGGGCACGGCATCGGCTCTGAGGTCTACGAACCGCCGCTGCTGGCCCCCGGCAATGAGGACGTGATCGAAGCGGGCTGTGTCATCAACATCGAAACGCCCTACTATGAATTCGGACTCGGCGCGCTGCACGTCGAGGACCCCTACGTCGTGCGGGAAGATGGCAACCACGAGCTGTTGACGACACTGGGGCGTGAGCTGCACATCTTACTCGACTAGCACCCAACGGATCCGGATAGAGTCACGGCGAAAGCGAGGGGATTATGCGCGTTAGTGTGGGTCTGCCAACCGGCATGGAAGGGATGATGTATCCTGTGCCGTTTGCCTCACCGGAGCAGATCGTCGAGATCGGCAAACTTGCCGAGACGCTCGGCTATCACTCGGTGTGGGGCAACGATCACATGACCACTCAGCGATACGTCCGTGAGGAATTCGAGCAGCCGCCGAATTTCTGGGAGGTGTTGATCTCGCTGGCCTTCATCGCCGCCGAGACGAGCACACTGCGCGTTGCGACGGGTGTACTGGTCCCCGCCATGCGCCGGGATATTGTCGTCACAGCTAAACAGCTCGCCACGCTGGACCAGTTCAGCAATGGACGGCTGCTGGTAGGGATGGGCGTTGGCGCCTATCGCGAGGAGTTTGAGGCGCTGCAACCCGACAGGAAAGTCCATCGTGGCGATCTACTCGAAGAGGCCGTGCAGGCGCTCCAGACGCTCTTCAGCGAGCGTGTGGCCTCATGGGATGGCGAGTATTTCCACTTCGAGGATGTGGAGTCTTACCCCAAGCCGCTTCAGGACCCGCTGCCGATCTACATCGGTGGGAATAACCCCAACGCCGTCCGCCGCACTGCTCTCTACGCGCAGGGCTGGATGGGCGCCGGGATGCCTGCCGATCAGCTCAAGCAGCACGTCGACCGGCTGCGTGAGATCGCCGAGGAAAACGGGCGCGACCCGGATGCCATTGACGTGGCTCCGCAGTTTGTGGCCTGCATCGGCGACAGCCACGAGGCGGCGATGGCGCGCTTCCGCGACAGCCAGATGTACAACCATCTGGTTTCGCTCAGCGGCACGACGCTGAAGGATCAGGTGGCGGCAGGGGTGAAATTCGAGGAGATCGACCTGATCGGCACCGCCGACGAGATCGTAGAAAAGGCTGAGAGATTACGTGAGGCAGGCGCGACGCACCTGTGCGGGCTGCTGTTCCCTGCAAACTCTGTCGAGGAGTTGAAAGACCAGATGCAGCGCTTTGCCGAAGAAGTGATCCCCCGGCTTCAGTGATAGGGAACGGATATGGGTATTAAGCTCGGCATGGGGCTGCACTGGCTTGAGGAAGACACTTACGAAGACCTGGTCGCCCTGATCAAAGAAGTCGAAGAGCTGGGGTATGCCCAGATATGGGTCAGCAACGAGAAGTTCTTCCACGATATGTACGTGGTCGCCACCGTGGTCGCGGAGAACACCAGCCACATCAACATCGGGACCTTCGTTGCTGACCCGTATACCCATCACCCGGCGTTGACGGCGATGGCCGTCGGGACGCTCGACGCCGTGTCAGGCGAGCGGGCGATCCTCGGATTGGGCGCAGGAGGGACCGGCTTCCCGGTGATGGGCATCAAGCGGGTGAAGCCAGCACAGGCCATCAAGGAGGCCGCGCAGGTGATCCGCCGCCTGTGGGCGGGTGAGACGGTGGACTTTCAGGGGGAGGTCATCCAGTGCAACAATGGGCGGCTCAACGCTCTGCCGCCCCGGCCTGATATCCCCATTATCGTGGCGACGCGTGGCAACCTCGTGCTGCAGACAGCCGGTGAGGTCGCCGACGGCGTCATGGTCGCCACATACGCAGAGCCGGTCGGCATCCGGCACGCTCTCTCGATGGTTGAGGAAGGGGCCGGGCGCGCGGGGCGCAGCCTCGACGACCTGACGGTTATCTCCCGCGTGGACGCCTGCATCTCCCACGACCGTCGCGCGGCCTATGACGCCGTCAAGCCGATGGTAGGCGTCTTTCTGTGGACCAGCTACCCGGATCGCAAGTTTGTGCACCGGGTCGGCCTTGAGGTCCCCCCCGAATTGGAGGCGATCATCGCCAGGCGCGACTATAACCTGATGGCCCCCAACGCCCACCTCATCCCGGATGAGTTTGTGGACAAGTTCTGCTGGGCAGGGACCCCGGAGGAAGTCGCTCAGAAGGTGGCAGAGGTCGCGAGGATGGGCATCCACAACATCACGTTCCTCCCCCACCCCCCGGATGGTGGGGATATCCGAGAAACCGTGCGCGAGTTCGCGCAGACCGTCAAACCGATGGTTGATGACATGCTCGACGAGGAGGCGAAGTAGCATCCACCCCGGACAGTGCTTTACCTGCGAGACATCCTTCGACAACGACGACCAACGAGTTCTATGTGAGGATACATGAAACGCGATCTAAAAATTGCCGAGAGTATGCTGGACTTAATCGGGGATATCCCGCTCGTGCGCCTTAATCACATCGGCAGGGAAACCGGGGCGGAAATTCTGGTGAAGCCCGAATTCCTCAACCCCAGCGGCAGCATCAAGGACCGGATCGCCAAGATGATGATCGAACATGCTCTGGAGAACGGCGAGCTTGAAGAGGGGGACACCATCATCGAGGCTACCACAGGCAACACCGGGACGGCGCTGGCGTTCGTGTCTGCCGTCAAGGGTTTCGATTTTGTCGCCTATGCGCCGACGAAGGTAGCCAACCGCTCCCGGATGGCTATCATGCTGGCGTATGGCTGTGAGCTTGAGGAAGTCGACGCCGAGGCCTACGAGGCAGAGCAGCGGGAGAAAGGCAAGGATACGAGCGTCCATGGGGGGCGCATCGAGCTGACCGGGCGGAAAATCTGTCGGGACCTCGAAGAGGCGAACGACGACAGGTGGTGGGCACGGCAGTTCTCGAACGAATGGAATACCGGCGCACACCGCGAATGGACCGCCAAAGAAATTCTGGAGATGACAGATGGCAAACTGGACGCCTTCGTCGCCTCTGTCGGGACGGGCGGGACGCTGCTGGGCATCGCCCAGGCGCTTAAAGAGCACAACCCGGACATCCTGATCGTAGGGGTTGAGCCAGCCTCCTCCCCGATGATGGGCGCGCCGGATGACTATCCTATCATCCCCGGAATCTCAGATGGCATCATCCTCGACATCTGGGAGAGCGGGCTGGTGGACCGGCAGATATTCATCACGGATGAGCAAGCTATCGACATGGCTCACCAGCTTGCCGAAAAAGAGGGGATTTTCTGCGGCATGTCATCGGGGGCCAACGTGCTGGCATCGACGCAAATCGCTGCGGAGCTTGGCTCCGGCAAGCGCATCGTGACGGTGCTGCCCGACAGCCGTGACCGCTATCTGGAGGTCGAGAAGTACACGACCTGAGAGGAGCTTAAGCCAAAGGAGCCGCCATGTCTCTCTCTACTGCTACGGGGCAGCGCTGTCTGTACTGCGGCGAGACGTATCCCCTGTACCCTCCGGTTGTGGCTGGCTGCCCGGCCTGCGCGACGGAGGATTTCAAGGCCCCGCTGGAACTTACCTACGACTACCCGGCGACAGCAGACTGGCTGCCGGAAACGGCGCTGCCGGGGCTGGAGCGTTATGCGCCCGTGCTGCCTCCTCTTGCTGAGGGGTTAAGCATGGGGGAAGGCGGCACCCCGCTGGTGCGGCTGCCGGAGCACGCCTTCGGCCACGGTCTCGACCTCTACGTCAAAGACGAGAGCCGCAATCCGACGTGGAGCCATAAGGATCGGCTCA
>CAZWUX010000153.1:0-2898 GCA_964637665.1 uncultured Anaerolineae bacterium | reverse complement strand
CTCTACGTCAAAGACGAGAGCCGCAATCCGACGTGGAGCCATAAGGATCGGCTCAACCTGGCCGTCGTCAGCGCGGCAGTCAACGTCGGCGCAAGAGGCGTGGTGGCAGCCTCTTCCGGCAATCACGGTGGGGCCGCTGCCGCTTACTCGGCGCGCGCAGGCCTGCCGGGCGTCATCCTGTGTACGCCGCGCCCGCCTGCCGTAGCCAGCTTTTTGCAGGCTTACGGCCAGATCGTCGTCGCGGTGCCCGATGTCGAGACTCGCTGGAAGCTGATGTCCCGGCTGGTGGACGAGTATGACTTCCACCCTGCCAGCAACCAGACCATTCCGCCCACCAACCATCCCTTCGGCGCGGAGAATTATAAGACCATCGCCTATGAGTTATTCCTCCAGCTTGAGCGTCAAATCCCGGAGGCGGTGTTCGTGCCGGTGGGCTTCGCCGAGCTGATCTTTGGCATCTACAAGGGCTTCTTTGAACTCAGGCAGTACGGTTTGATCGAAGAACTGCCACGCCTCATCGCGTGCGAACCGGCAGCGGGCGCACCGCTGAAACACGCGCTGGAAGTCGGCAAGCCGACGGTCGTCGTCGAGACCGGGCACTCAGATGCCTACTCCATCGCCGTCCCGGTGAACGGCTACCGGGGCGTCGTCGCCGTGCGGGAAACGGATGGAGTGGCCCTGGCTATCACCGACGAGGAGATGTACAGGGCACAGGGCAGCCTGCGCCGATCGGGCATCTGGGCGGAACTCTCCGCGTCGATCTCGCTGGCCGGTGCGCAACATGCTCGCGAGCTGGGCCTCGGCGGGCGGGGACCGCTGGTCTGCATCAGCACGTCCAGCGGCTTCAAGGATCAGAGCGTGGGGAAAAACCCCGTCCAGCAAATCGATGGAAGCTGGGAGTCGCTGGTCGCCGTTCTGCGCGACTGCGAGGTCATCTAATCTCGGCCAGGCCCTTGTGCCGACCAGTATCTCAACAGAGGAGCATCTGTGACAGAACCTGTTGGCGTGGCGATCATCGGCCTGGGGAAGTGGAGCAGACATCTCGCCGCCTCCGTCAAGCGCGTCCCCTCAGCAAACCTGGCGATGTGCTATACGCGTACTCCTGAAGTCAGGGAGAGCTTCGCCGCCGAATTCGAGTGCCTCGCCGCGCCCACGCTTGAGGCGGCGCTGACCTCGCCCGACGTTGAAGCGGCTATCATCTCGGCACCGGCTCACGCCCATCCTGAACTGACTCGCGTCTGCGCCGAGCACGGCGTACACGTTCTGGTTGAAAAGCCGATGGCCCTTTCGCTTGATGAGGGGCTGGAGATGGCCCGTGTGTGCGAGGAAAACGGGGTGGTGCTGATGGTGGGGCACGAGATGCGCCGTCTGGGATCGACGCGGGCCATGAAGCAGATGGTCGACAGCGGAAAACTGGGCCATGTGGTGGCGGCGTCCGCCGCCATGTCGCTGGCCGGGACCTTCTACCCTGATAACTGGCGCTGCCATCGCGATACCAACCGGGGCGGCGCTTTGATGCAGCTTGGCATCCACCAGATCGAGAACCTGATCTACCTGCTGGGGCCGGTGGACAGCGTAACGGGGGAATTCGCCAACGCTGTGGCCCCCGGCGACATTGACGACGTGGGGATCGTCACGATGGCGTTCGCGAATGGGGCGCGGGCGACCGTCGTATCGTCGTATATCTCACCCAAAGTGTATGAACTGCACCTGTATGGAGACCGTGCCAACCTGAGGTGTGAAGCCGACATGCGCGTCTGGCCGAATGCGGAGAAAGTCGATCGGATGACGAATCTGACGCTGCATCCGCGCGAGGGGGAGCTTGAGGATATCAGTGTCGAGCCACAGGATGTGCTGGCGCTCCAGATGGAGGATTTCGCCCGGAGCATACGGGGTGGGCACGAACCGGAAACGGGCGCACAGCAAGGCCTCGACACGCTGGCTGTCGTCGAGGCGGCGCTTCAATCGTACGAAAGTGGCGCGCCCGTCCGTCTAGGTGATCTGTACTAGATAGTGTCGTTAGCCTTCGGAGGATAGACGCATGATAGTAAGTTCTGGGCTGCCCACCTGCATGGAAGGGATGATGTACCCTGTCCCCTTCGCCACCGCAGATGACCTCGTCACCATTGCCAAACATGCCGAGGCATTAGGGTACCATTCCGTGTGGGGCAACGATCACATGACCACCCAGCGCTACGTTCGTGAGGAGTTTGACCAGCCGCCGAACTTCTGGGAGCCGCTGATCACCTATGCGCACCTCGCGGCGCATACAACCAACCTGCGTTTTGGCACTGGAATGCTCGTCACCCCGATGCGCCGCGATATCGTCGTGGTCGCCAAGCAGATTGCCACGCTCGATCATCTCAGCCACGGGCGCTTCGTGCTTGGGTTCGGCGTGGGCGCTTACCGCGAGGAATTTGAGGCCCTCCACCCCGACTGGGACGTTCACCGGGGCAACCTCACGGAAGAGAGCATCCAGCTTCTCAAGCGGCTGTTCACGGAGCGCGTCGTATCGTGGAAGGGAGAGTACTACCACGTCGAGGATGTGGAGATGTTCCCCAAGCCCTGGCAGGAATCTCTCCCGATCTACGTCGGAGGCAACAACCCCAATGCTTTCCGCCGGGCCGCGATGTATGGTGATGGCTGGCTGCCCGCCGGGATGCCGGTCGATCACATCCGCGAGCGCGTGTCCCGTTTCAGGGAGCTCGTCGAGGAACAGGGACGCGACTATGACAGGATGGATGTCGCCATGCAGCTGATTGCCTACGTCGGCAAGACGCACGAGCAGGCCGTCGAACGCTTCAAAGCCAGCCAGATGTACCAGCATCTCGTCTCGCTGAGCCAGTCGACGCTGAAGGATCAGGAAGGCTCGAAGCATGAAGAGACGAACCTGATCGG
>CAZWUX010000152.1:2287-10615 GCA_964637665.1 uncultured Anaerolineae bacterium | reverse complement strand
TGATGACGTTTTCGAGATTGAGCGGGATCGTGATGCGGCTCTCGTCCGGCGCGTCGTCGGATAGAAACTCGAAACGCCCGTCGTTCCAGCCCGCGAAATAGTTGACGGAGGCCAGCCCGTGACGCTTGATGGCGTTCACGATATCCGCCTGTGTGACGTAGCCTTTCTGGATGAGCAGCAGCCCAAGCTGCTTATCGCTCGTCCGGGCCGCGTATTCGGCAAGCTGCTTCGCCTGCTGCTTCGACACACGGCCAGAACGCTCAAGCACCGACGCAAGGGACCCGTCGGCCTCCCCCACCCGCGCATACATCAGCTTTCCATCCCGAAAAGACAGGTCCGCCTGGGTTTTGTTATGCCTGACCCGCAGCGTCCCTGTCTTATTGGCGAGACTGATCAAACTGAGCAGTTGTGTCGGGCTGAAGTCCCGCAAATTGCCTTGCATGGCTCCGCCTTGACGAGTAACGTGGAAAACCGAACGTCGTAGGGGACCCCGGTTTTCCTTACAAGCCAGCCCCCCGAACAACGGGGGCGGCTCAGAAGTCATCCTCTGGATCGCGCCTGCCAGTATATCCTCTCATCGGAGGTGAGGCTAGTATACAATCGCGCGCGGCGGACAGTCAAACCCGCCCGGTGGGACTTTCCTCTCACCGGGCGGGCGTCGCGGCCTCGTTGTCAACCGGGCACGGCTCCACTATTATTATAGTCACACGGACGATCCAGCCCGCCGGGCTGTCTTCGACTGTTACTGGGGGAATATGGCGATGAGCACGAGAACCCTAAAGCCCGATTATCAAAACTCGTGGGCGCTGCTGATCGGCATTGACGACTATGGCGGTTCGCTGCCCCCGCTCAGCACGGCGACGAAGGGTGTGGCGGAGCTGTCGGAGGTCCTGCAATCCGCGCTTAATTTCCAGCCCGACCACGTCATCACGCTCACGAACGGGCGGGCCACCCAGCGGGCGATCCGCCGGGCGCTGACCGATCCGCTGTCGCGGGCGGATCAGGTCGGCCCGAATGACCGGGTGGTCGTCTATTTCGCCGGGCATGGCGTCACCTTTGACACGGCGCAGGGTGAGGTCGGGTGCATCGCGCCTTATGACGTGGAGCCGGGCTTCATCGACACGACTGTGCCGATGGATGAGCTGACCCGGCTCGCCAATCGCATCCATGCCAAGCACGTCCTGTTCCTGTTCGATGCCTGTTTCTCAGGCTTCGCGACGACGCGGGACGTGTCGGCGGGCGTCGAGCGGCAGATCAAGGACTTTTTGATCCGGCCCGCGCGGCAGGTTATCACTGCCGGGACGCGCGAGCAGGCCGTCAGTGACACGTGGGGGCCGGGTGGACATTCGTTATTCACCGGTTTCCTGATCGATGGGCTGCGGGGGTCCGCGCCCGCGCCGGGTGGCATCCTGCGAGCGTTCCACCTGGCGGGTTACCTACAGGATCAGGTGGCCCAGCACTCGCGCTCGCTCCAGACGCCGCAGTACGCGGCGCTGATGGGCAGCCAGGGCGGGGATTTCATCTTCAGCGTGCGGCGGGTGGCGGCGCTCTCGGCGCTGCTGCTGGCCGCAACGGAGAGCAGCGACTCAAGCGAGCGGCTGCTGGCCGTCGGAAGGCTCCGCACCTATGCGCGGGGCGAAGGCTCGCCGGATGAGGCCGCTCAGGCGCTCGCCAAGCTCGAAGAGATGGCCTCGAACGACCCGGACCCGCTCGTGCGGTCGTCGGCGGACGCGGCGATTCAAGAACTCGTGCCGCAGACGTTCATCGCGCCCGTCGTCCGTGAGAATCTGGCGGACCTTGCCAAAGAGAAAGAGGGCCGCCCCAGCACAGAGCCCGATCTGTCGATCCCGGACATGCCCGCTGAGATGGTCGGGGTGCTGCACGGGCAGAAAGGCCCGGCGTCGGGGATACGCTACGATATCTCCACGACGCCTATCACCATCGGGAGAACGCCGAATAACGATCTGCCGATCAAAGATACACGCATCTCGCGCCATCACGCCCGCATCACGGAGCGTGACGATGGCCTGTGGATAGAGGACCTCGGCAGCACGAATAAGACCTACGTCAATGGCAGCCCCATCGACGAGCCGACCCGCCTCAGCGAGGGGGACGTGATCCGCCTCGGAAGCTCGGCGCTGACCTTCCGCCTGCCGGAGAAAGAGGCCCCGCCCGTCGAGATGGTCGCGGGGCCGGTGCGGGGCACGCCCGCGGAATCGCTGCCGCCGGTCAAGCTGGCCGACGCGACCCAGTTTGACCCCGAAATCGTGCCCGTAGACGAGAGCGCAGCGGGAGATGAGGCGGGATTTGTCGAAGCCCCGTCGATCGATGATGCGCCCGTCGAGGCCCCGTCCGCCGAGCGCCCCCGGAAGAAGCTCTCAGACAAAGGGCGTAAGCGGCTGCTGATCGTTGCAGGTGTCATCGCGGCCTGCGTCATTTTTACATGCCTGCTGTCCCTCATCGCAAACAGCGGCTACTAGGTCGGATTTCCCATTCATGCCTCAACCCCTTCTCCTATTCACCATCCTGTTTTTCGCAAGTTTCACACAGAGTGTCGCCGGGTTCGGACTCGCGCTCGTGGCGATGCCCTTTCTGACGAGTTTGCTGGGTTTGCCTGAGGCAGCGGTGCTGCTCTCGCTGCTGAGCAATGCCATCACCCTGCCCTTGTTGATACGATACCGGCACAGCGTCGACGTGAAGGCCGTCGCGCGGCTGGCGGCGGCCTCCCTGATCGCCGTTCCGGTGGGGATCGTAGCCGTATCGCGGCTGGACGCAGACATCGTCACGGCGGCGCTGGGCGTCGTCACAGCGGGCTATGCGCTGTACGCGCTGCTCGGCCCCCGTATGCCCACGATCACGCATCCGGCGTGGGCTTACCCGTTCGGGGCAGCCGCCGGGCTGCTGGGAGGAGCGTATGCAACGGCAGGGCCGCCCTTCATCGTTTATCTGAACCTGACCCATGCCGACCCGGACGCATTCAAAGGTAATTTGCAGGGTTTGTTTTTCTTGAATGGCGTCCTGCAAATGGCGGTACACGGCATCGTCGGAAATTTCACACCCGTCGTCTGGCGCAGCCTGATCCCCACGCTGCCGGGCATCGCGCTGGGCATCGCCGCCGGGCTGAGCCTGGGCCGCCGGATCGACCCGGCTTTATTCGAGAAAATCGTGCTGGCGCTGCTGGTCGCTGTCGGCATCCGGCTGTTATTCTGAAGCGAGCGCGCTCTGTACGAGCGTACTGATATATATTCGGTAGGAAAACCACCCTCCACAAGATGATCGACAGGAGACGCGATGAGCGAGCTACCCGGCCATTTTTCAAAGGACGACACCCAGAACCTTGACCGGACGCAGCCGATCTACCTCGCCGGACACCGCGAGGAACGGCCCAGCAGTCCGCCGGGAGGCCAACCCACCGGCTATTTGCTGCTCTGGGTGCTGACGCTCGTCTCGCTGCTCGTCAACGCCCTGCTGGTGCGCCAGATGATGCTGGCCCGGCAGACCGCGCAGCAGGCGGTCGAGGATGCCATCGTCGTGATCGACGGGCTGCAAAACCAGACGTACACACACACCGTCGTCATCGACGAGGCGCTGAAGGTGCAGGCCGACGTGCCGGTCAACACGACCATCCCGGTCACGGTCGATCAGGAAATCCCGATCGACACGACCGTCAACGTGCCGGTACAGACGGCGCTGTTCGGCACGATCAACCTCGACGTGCCGATTAAAACGACCATCCCGATCAACCTCGAACAGGATGTCGTGATCGACCAGACCTTCGCCATCGACACGGCAGTGCCGCTTTACCTCGAAGTGCCGATCGAACTCGTCGTGGCTGACACACCCTTCGCCGAAACGCTGATGCAGATTCGCGACCGGCTGGCGGAAGCAGAGGACAACCTCAATGAGCCGCTGATCCCGATTCCGGGACGTTAGCGCCGTGTCCGTTATGCTGCTCATCGAACTCGCCATGCTGGGGGCCGGGCTGGTGATCCTGCTGAGGGGAAGGCTGCACCTGGGAAAACGTCTGAACGTCGCCGGGTGGCGTGCGAAAGCAGTCGGGCTGTCGCTCCTGCTGCCCCTTCCGCTGACCGTGCTGCTGGCCCTCGCCATCGCGGCGCTGATCAACCAGAACGCAGCCGGGCCGGGGATCATCCTGATAGGGAATAACCTTGAGATGGGCCTCGTGATCGGTGGGCTGACCGCCGCCGTCGTGTTTGCGACGCTGCCGCGCACGCGAGATGAACGGGGAGGGGTTTAATCCCGGCCCCCCTCGACCTGCGCTTCCAGCTCGCGCAGCCGCCTGAGGTGATGCTCGCGGCAGTCCGGGCAGTGGGCGAGATGGCGGCGGGCGGAGCGGCGCAGCCGGTCGGGGTCCGCGCCCGCCACGGCGCTGTCCGCCAGGTATTCCAGCACCGCGAAACACTCGTCACACGTCAGGTCGCGGTCGGGTGCGTTTTGCAGTGAACGCACGAGGATCTGCCAGAGGGGGAGCGGGCGGGTCATCGTCATGCCCCTGAGATAAGCTTTCCGTACTTATTCAGATGACGACAAACGCATAGAGGTTTCTTACGCGCCGTCAGATGAGGAACCGCGCTCGCAGCGATTGCATGAACAGCCAGTCCCAGCGAGAGGCGGCTACCTGCGTGCGGATGGCGGCCCGCAGAAACACCTCCGGGCGGCGGGCGTGCTCCACGAGGGCGCTGATGTGCTGCACCTTGGGGTGATCGGAAGGGGTATCTTCGGTCAGCAAGTGGAGATGGTCCGTCACGTCGTAGTTGGCGGCGATGTTCACCCGCTGTACGGCGACGATCTCCATTACGACCTCGCGGGGAGGGAGCGTCAGCGCCAGCCCGGCGTGATCGCGCAGATAACGCTCCACGCTGTCGAAGCGCCCGGCATAGAGGGCCGTCCACGGGAAAAACAGCGCCCGGAACGCCACGTCGCGACTACCGTAAGGCTCCGCGCCGTCGATCATGCCCGTGCGGGCGAGCCGATCAAGCTGGGCGGCAAACGCGGCGTCGGCCTGCCCGTTGAGGCGGCGCTCGGTGAAGGCGCGCACGGCGACGCGCTGTTCATGTTGGTCAGACGGTGTGGTGTCGATCAGGCGGTGGGCGCGCTGCGTGACGTGGCCGTCCTGCGGCGGGCGCTCACCGGTCCGCACGTAGTGCAGCAGATGTTCGGCGATCTGCGCATCGGCGACGGCGCTGGCCCAGTAGCTGGCGACTTTTCCGCGAACGTGGTCACGTATCACGATGGCGTTGATATCCGGTAGCTTGTGTCAAGATGTAAATGGGCGGAGGGACCAGCGGTCGTGTGGTGTGACCCCGACCTCGCCTCATTCAGTATAAATAAACTGCCCCGGAAATGCACACAGGCGGAAGGGGTATCCCTCCCGCCCGTTTCAGGACAGTGATAATGGCGAATGCGCTATGACTCGTCATCGTCGAGGTACAGGCGCTCGATCACGTCCAGATCGCGCTTCAGCGAGCGCTGCCGCAGCAGCAGACTCAGCACATACAGCAGGCCGATGCCGCCGATGATGGCGTAGCCGACGATCAGATAGCTGATCGTGTTCGGCGGCGCTTGAAGTCCCAGAACAAACATGATGTCCTCTTTCTAGCGTGTAAGCAGCCGCGCTTTGATCAGGTTGACGCGGTCCGATAACTGCTCAAGCCGGATGCGGTGCCACAGCAGCGTCGCGAAAACGAACGTAAACGTCACGAAGCTGAAGATCATCGCGTGCAGCATCTTCGTCGCCAGCCCGAAATTGCCCTGCGCCGTGCTGGCGCTCGCGCCGACGACGGTGGGGTGGATCGTCGCCGAGACGAAGCGCACGCCGATGTAGACGACGATCACGCTGGCGAAAGCGATGATGCCGTACACCGCGCCGAAGCGCGCCCGGCGAGTTGGATCCTCGATGCCCTGCCGCAGCATCAGGTAGGCGGCGTATGAGAGCCACATCACCGCCGCCGAAGTCAGCTTGGGATCCCATGTCCAGGGTTTGCCCCACGCGAACTGTGCCCACACAGGCCCGCTGGCGAGCGTCATCGTGACGAGCGCCAGCCCCACCTCGACCGATGAGAGGCCCACGATGTCCCAGAAACGCCGCCCGCTGACGAGATAGGCCACCCCGGCGACGACCGTCACCAGAAAGCCGAGCGCACCGGCCCACGCCGCCCCGACGTGGAAGTAGAAGATGCGCTGCACGGCGCCCATCGTCTGCTCGGTGGGGGCGTAGATAAAGGCCATGTAGGTCGCCGCGAGCAGCATCAGCGCGGTGAACACCGTGAGGGCCGTCAGGCCAACCGGTGCCCCCGCCCGGCGCGTCACACGGGGCATTTCAGCGGTTTGCGTCGCCATAGGCGCTCTCCCTCGAAAATCCACAGATTTGGACAGATTCAATCATATTTTGAATGAGTGTACCCACCATCGCCCAGGCTGTCCAGCAACCCGGTTATTCCTCGACGATGAAGTCGAACAGGGCGTAGGCGAGCGTAATATAGATCACGTTCGAGCCGATCAGCAGGTTGAACCACACCTGAAGATCGGCCAGAGCGGCCCCTTCCAGCAGGCCGCGCGTGGCGCGCACCGCCGGGATGAGCAGAGACAGGGCGATAGGCAGCAGCAGGATAGGCAGCATCACCTCGCGCCCGCGCGTGTAGACGGACATCGAGGCGATCAAGGTGCCCACGCCCGCGTAGCCGAGCATGCCGAGCACGAGCACGACGCCCACCATCGGCTTGAAAAAGGACACGTCGAACAGGATGGTCAGCAGGGGGAGCAGCACGATCCCGATGACCATCATGAAGATGAAGTTGCCCGCCAGCTTGCCGAAATAGATGGCGCTGCGGTCGACCGGGGCCAGCAGCAGCCCGTCGAGGCAGCCCTGATCCTTCTCACGGCCCAGCGAGCGCCCCAGCCCCAGCGTCCCGGCGAAGATCAGCGTCGCCCAGAGCACGCCCGCCGCGCTGGCCTGCCGCCCGGAGCGGTCGAACTCCAGCGCGAAGCTGAAGATCATGATCGCCAGCAGGGCGAACACGATCATCGCGCTGACCGTCTCCTTGCTGCGCAGTTCGGCCCGGAGGTCCTTCCACGCAACAGCCCCCGCCGCTCTGAACAGGCCGGTCCGCCGGGCGGATTGGACTGCCGCCTGTGGGGCCTCGCGTTCGCGTTCGACCGTCATCGACTCATCCGCCTCGTCTGCTTGTGATCCATGATCCCCGCTCACCGGACGCCCGCCATGCCCGTCACGTCGGCGTAGGTCTCGGCGAAGGACGTGACCGACAGGCCGTCGCGCCCCGCCTCGTAGGCGATTTTTCCCTTCGAGAGGATGGCAACCCGGTCGGCCATAGCGAGGCCGCGCGCGACGTTGTGGGTGGTCATCAGGACGGTGCGCCCGCGCGTCGCCACCTCGTGCAGCACATCGTCGAGGATGGCGGCGGCGTCCTGGTCGAGGCCGGTATAGGGTTCATCCAGCAGCAGGACAGGCGGCGCGTGGAGCACCGCGCGGGCGATGGCGAGCCGCTGCTGCATCCCCCGGCTGAAGGTGCGCACGAGGTCGCGGCCCCGCTTGCGCAGCCCGACGGCCTCGATCACCTCGGCGATGCGATCCTCGCGTGACTCGCGGGGCAGCGCGTACATGCGCGCGTAGAAGCGGAGATTCTCCTCGGCGGAGAGATCGCCGTACAGGAGCGGCTGGTGCGAAACGACGCCCAGCACGCTCCGTACCTCGGAGGCTTGCTGGGGCAGCACGTACCCGGCGATGCGGACCGCGCCGGTCGTGGGGCGGCTGAGGGACGACAGGATGCGGAGGAACGTCGTCTTGCCCGCGCCGTTCGGCCCGAACAGCGTCAGGAACGCGCCGTTCTCCACCCGCAGATCGACGCCGCGCAGGACGGGGCGCAGGCCAAAGACTTTCGTGACGCCGAACGCCTCGATCATTCTGGCTCGCCGTTTTCCAGTCCGGCGGCCAGATCCGCCTTCAGATCGGCGCGGCGCGTCTCGTAGGTGAAGCGGTCAACCCGGCCTGCCTCGTACGCCTCGTCGAGCCGGGCGATCTCGTGGACGAGCGCCTCGTTCTGAGGCGTCAGGCCGATGGCCCCTGACGAAGAGATGGCGGCCCGCTGTTGGAAGAACCAGTATGCCCCGCCGCCGATCAGCAGGGCGCCCGCCGCCGCGAGCAGCACGATGGGCACGACCCGGCCAACCGATCCGCCCGGCGAAATGTGCAGGGACAGCGTATCGCCCGCGCTGAAATTCTGGCCGATGTAGTTGGCGTACGCGGCCTGGTCGATGACCTCAGTCCCGGCCTCGTTTAGCTGGTCGGAG
>CAZWUX010000152.1:0-2277 GCA_964637665.1 uncultured Anaerolineae bacterium | reverse complement strand
AGCGAATCCTCTGGCCTTCCTGCACGAGCACGGTCACCTGACTCGTGTTGAAGAACAACGGAATCTCAATGTCACGCGAGTCTTCGTAGGGCAGGAAGTAGTTCATCACGATGGCGTGCGACCGCGTGCCGGGGAGCATCTGGGCCGTATCGTAGATGCGGTCCCCGACGGGGATGTACTGTCCGCCAAGCTGGCCCTCCTCGAAGGTCAGCCCGTAGGCGTCGAGTGGAACGGCCACAGAGACGCTGCCCCGCCGCCCGCCCGCAACAGGCGTCTCGGTGACGTAGATGCGGTCGCTGGCGTTGCTGAACACGTAAAGCTGCGTCACGAGCAGCGCGTCCGGGTATTCGGAAATGATGAGGTGCATCGCGTCGACCGTCACCACGCCGGGATCGGTCGTGTTGCCGTAGATGGTCAGTGGCAGGTCCATCTCCGGCGATGAGGGGTCGATGATCTGCCCGTTGGAGAAGGTCACGCCGTCGTAGGTGGCCTCGACGACGTAGGCGGCCCGATCCATGTCGAAGGGCAGGTCCTCGAAGACGAATGTGCCGTCCGGGCCGACCGCCGCCGTCTGGGCCAGAAACTCGAACACCTCGTTGTTCTCGTCGACGGCGACGCCGCGCAGGTTGATCTCAAGCTCGTCGGGCAGTGATACGTCCGGGCTGGCGATGACGACCTCGCCGCGCACCACGCCCGTGCCGGGCGCGGACTCCGCCGCCGGTTCCGCTTCCTCAGAGGGCGCTTCCTCCGTTCCGGCGTCGGGAGCCGCCTCCTCGGCAGGCGGCGTTTCCTCCGCTGGCTCGCCCTCGCCGCCGAAATCGGGCGCGTCGAGCGAAGCCGCTGAGGCAAGCGCCGGATCGTAGCCGAAGGTCTGCATGTAGGCGGCGACCGCCCACTGCTGATCCTCGGTCAGGTCGACGCCGGAATCAGCCAGATACTCGTCCACAATGTCGCTCTGGCTGAGGGCTGACACTGCCGCCGGATCGTCCAGCCCGATCGCCTCACCGTTCGGGCCGTACTCGTCCGCGAAATGCTCCTCGTAGAGCGCCTGCCCCTCGGCAAGCGTGTCGGGGGGCGTGCTGAAGTTGTACAGATAGTAGGCCACGTCCCAGCGCTCGGCGTCGCTGAGCGACCCTCCCCAGGGGGGCATCATGGCGGCCATGTTGCCGTCGGTGATGATGCGGAACCACGTATCGGGGGTGCGAGAGCGGGCCAGCGCGGGGTCGGACAGGTCGGGAAGCACGCCGCCCTGCTGGGCCAGCTCGGCGGACATCTCGCCCTCGCCCGCGCCGCCCGGCCCGTGACAGGCCACGCAGTTCTGGAGGTAGATCAGCTCGCCCTGAGATGCGCTCGGCTGGCTGATCGGGGCGGCGGCCTCGACGACCTCCCCCGGCAGAGGACCGGTTTCGACCGGCCCGGCGGGGATCGGCTCGCTGGCGAGCGAGCACCCGGCCAGAGCGAAGGCGGCGAGCGCGAAAGCGGCGGCGATGATGCGCCGGATGAAGTGAGGCATGATATTCCAGTCTGTTAGCACGGATGAGACCGCTCTGCTGCGCATCACAGCCGTGCTCCACATACGCTGCAAAAACGGTCGCCCGGCTGAACGGCCTCCCCGCACTGCGGGCAGAACGATGCGCGGGCCTTCGCCCCCCCGGCGGCACCCAGTTCGACAGGCTGCCCGCCGCTCCGAATGGCGGCTACTGCTGCCTCGATCATATCGTTGTCGGGGGACGCATTGACAGTCGGCAGGTCGTCGAGGCGTTTCAGCACGTCGACGCCCTGCGCAAACAGCGCATGACGCTGTGCGGTGTAATCCTCATCCGTGAGCTTATTCGTCTTATAGTCGAAGTCGAGGTCGCGGATTTCGGCGTAGATGCGGTTGCGCTCGGCGAGTAGATCGGCGTGCAGACGCAGGATCGACGCCGTCCGGCGGCGGCCCGACCGGCCCGCGCCGCTCTGGCGGCTGAGCAGGGGTTGGACGACAAACGCGGCCAGAACCAGGGCCGCACCAAGCGCGAATAGAGCGGTCAAACCTTCCATAAAGCGTTATCTCTTCGTTTCGATGAGCCGGTAATGCCCCTCGCCGGGGCTGAACCCGTGACGTTCGATGACGTAGTAAACAAGCTCGGCGTTGTCGTAGTAGCGATCCGTGATGCCGCGATAGGTCATACCGAGTTTTTCCATCACATGGCTGGATGCCCGGTTGGGTGGATCGGCGACGGCGCTGATCGTGTCGAGGCCCGCCGTCTCGAAGCCGTACCGCAGCACGGCCCCGGC
>CAZWUX010000151.1:9875-10621 GCA_964637665.1 uncultured Anaerolineae bacterium | reverse complement strand
GGCCCGCTGCGGACCCGCCGCCGGGTGCAGCCCTCGCCACAATGAGCGAATGATGTGCCCTGTGGAGAACGGCTGCGCCGTTCTCCGAGTGAAAAACGTTTTGCGTTTTTCACCTGAATCGGGCGAGCAAGAACGGCTCGACAGGGAAGGTCGACGTTTCGCCGTCGCAGACCAGCTCCGCGATGAGCTGCCCTCCTGCGGGGGCGTGCATCACGCCTTCGCCGCCCCAGCCCGCGTCGTTGAGGTAGCCCGCCACGCCGTCGACCGGGCCGAGGATGGGCCGCCCGTCCGGCGTCAGCGGGCGGATACCCGTCCAGCCGCTGGCGATGCTCGCCTCGGCGAGAATCGGGACGCGGTGCATCGCCACGTCGATCACGGCGGGCAGCAGGTCGCGGTTCACCCCCTCCGAAGCGGGCTTATCCTTCTCTTTACCCATGCCGATCAGCACGCCGGGGCCTTCCTTACGGTAGTACCATCCGGCGGCCTCGTCGTAGACAAATGGTGTGTCGTCGGGGATTTGTGGGAATGGCCCGGTGACATACACGCTGCGCGCGCGGTTGTCCAGCGGCAGGTTGATACCCGCCCAGTGGGCCACGTCGGCGGCGTCGGCCCCAGCCGCGTTGACCACCCACTGCGTGTGGATCGGGCCGTCTGGCGTCTCGACCGCCGCCACGCGCCCGTCTTCGACGGCGATCCCGGTGGCGGCGACCCCCTGCCGGATATCCGCGCCGTGCCGCCGCGCGCCG
>CAZWUX010000151.1:0-9865 GCA_964637665.1 uncultured Anaerolineae bacterium | reverse complement strand
CTCAGGGCCGTAGACGCCCAGCACGAGGTCGTCGGTGTTCACGACAGGGGCGATCCGGGTGATGCCGTCGGCATCGAGGATTTCGGTGCTCGTCACGCCGAGCGCGCGGCGAAGCTCGGCCTGGGCGCGGACCTCGTCCGCGACGGAGGCGGTGGCGAGCAGCAGCGTCCCGATGGGCGCGTATTCCGGGTCGACACCAAGCTCATCCTCGAACGCCATGTACCGCTCGAAGCAGTACCGAGACAGGCGGATACCCCACTCGTTCCACACTTGCAGCATGAGCATCGATGCGGAGCGGCCCGACGACCCCGCGCCGATGAACGCCTTCTCCAGCACGACGACGTTTTCCACGCCGCGCCGGGCCAGATGGTAGGCGGCGCTCAGGCCCTGAATTCCGGCCCCGATAATGACGACATCTGCGACGTGGCGGCTCATGGTGATGCGCTCCTGCCGGTGGGTGCTGAGGTGTTGAGAGTATGATACAATCTTCTGAGGCTCCGGCGAAATGGTGGTTTGAGTTGGCCGGAAAAATGGCGAAATTTGGCGATCCGCGCGTTCGGCCAGTTCCGGCCAGTGGCCGGATAGTTGTCAGTACGCTCGCTGCGCTCGCTTCCGGTTACCAGTACGCTCACTTCGTTCGCTTTCAGTACAGAACCTTCGGTTCTGACCGGGAGTTCGCAAAGCGAACTCCATACCTGAGTGTGGATGGCCGAACGGTTGGCTGGATGACTGAGCGCAGGTGGCCGGATTGACCGGTCGGGTGGCCGGATGGGGTGAGCGTGATTGGCCGGATGATCCGGTCGATTGGCCGGAATTGACCGGATAGCAGGGACAGACCGGGCGAGGCGGGCGCTTGACGGAACGCAAGCCGGGAAGGGCATCGCAAGCGGGTTGGAGCGATGGTAGGACAGTCATTTGACGCGGCCTCCTGCGAATTGAGCGGTGGGTAGGGAATCTGGATCAGCCGTCAATCCACCGACACAGGATACGGAATTTTGGTTCGATCATAGCATAGATTCTCACGCTAACTATGCTCTATCTATGATCTTCTGGCAGACCTGAAACGAGGGAGATAAGAGAAGCCGATGCGAATGTCGCAGCACTTTGGGCGCACTCTGCGGGAGGCCCCCGCCGATGCGACGATGGCGAGCCACAAGCTGATCGTGCGGGCCGGGCTGGCGAGGCCGCTGGCGGCGGGCATCTGGACGCACATGCCGCTTGGGTTCCGCGTCATCCGCAAATTGGAGGAGATTATCCGCGAGGAGATGGATGCCACCGGGGCTGAGGAAATGCGAATGCCGGTCGTACAGCCTGCGGAGATATGGCAGGCCACCGGGCGGTGGGACACCTTCGGGGATGCGCTCCTGAGGCTCAAGAACCGTGATGGGCGGGAGTTCGCGCTGGGGCCGACGCACGAGGAAGTCGTCGTCAACCTGTGTTTGCGCGAGATCGAAAGTTACAAAGACATGCCCAAGGCGATCTACCAGATACAGATGAAGGAACGGGATGAGCCGAGGGCGCGGGGCGGGCTGATCCGGCTGCGGGAATTCCTGATGAAGGACGCCTACTCGATGGATGCCGACGAGGAAGGGCTGAACACGTACTACGACAAGTGCTATCAGGCGTACCTGAACATCTTCGAGCGGTGTGGGTTGGATGCTATCCCGGTGGAGGCTGACAGCGGGCTGATGGGGGGCAGTGCGTCGCACGAGTTCGTGATGCCCCACCCGCAGGGGGAGGACAGCTTCGTGCGCTGCCAGGACTGCGGGTATGCGGCCAACGTCGAGGCGGCGGAGTTCGTCCGGCGGGAGGCGCGCTTCGGGGAGCCGGGGGCGTTGGAGAAGGTCGAGACGCCGGATTGCAAGACGATCGATGCGCTGTGTGAGTTTCTGGACATCACGCCGCAGCAGACGCTCAAGGTCGTGTTCTACGCCGCTTATGCGGTGTCGGGCGCGTATGAGGGCGTCGTGATGGCGCTGGTGCGGGGCGACCTCGACGTGAGTGAGGCCAAGCTGCGCAACCTGCTGGGCGTCGGCGAACTGGAGGCGGCGACTGAGGAGCAGATCAGCGGGATCGGGGGGGCGGCGGGGTATGCCAGCCCCATCGGACTCGACGTGCGGACGGCGGACGGTGACACGGGTGTGACGGTCGTGGCGGACAGGTCGTTAGAAGGGATGACGAACTTCGTCACGGGTGCGAATGAGGTGGACGTTCACTACGTCAATGCGAATTATCCGCGCGACTTCGACGTGACGACCATCGACGACATCGCGGAGCCGTACGACGGCGCGGAGTGCGCGCGGTGCGGCGGCACGCTGCGCATCGAATCGGCCATCGAGCTGGGGCACTGCTTCAAGCTGGGGACGTATTACAGCAGGCCGGTGGGCGCGACGTACCTCGACGCGAATGGTGAGGAAAACTTGATCGTGATGGGAAGCTACGGCATTGGCCTCGACAGGCTGATGGCGGCGGTCATCGAGCAGTATCATGATGAGCAGGGCATCGTCTGGCCTATAAATATCGCGCCGTACAGCGTGTACCTGATCGCGCTGGCGAGGGATGAAGCGGCGTATGAGGCGGCAGAGGCGCTTTACGATGATTTACTGGCGAGGGGCATCGAGGTGTTGTACGACGATCGTGACCTCAGCCCCGGTGTGATGTTCAATGATGCGGACTTGATCGGGCTGCCGCTGCGGTTGACGGTGAGCAAGCGCAGCCTGGGCAAGGGTGGGATCGAGGCGAAATGGCGCGATGAGGCTGATGTGAGCATCGTTCCGTTAGATGGAGCGACGGACGCCATCGCGGATATGCTCAATTCACGATAAGAGCGGTTCATTCACCAATAAGGGGCGGGCAGCCGCAAAGGCTGTCCGCCCGTTCTGCTTTTTGCAGGGTGAGGGAAATCGACGATCCGGCTGCTATAATCACTGGACCGAACGGATGAATGAGCAGGCAGCCCCATGATGCTTGACAGGCCGGTGAGGAAGCTCGTCCATTCGAAAGCCCTGCCCCGGATCGCCGGGGCATTAGCTGTGGGGGCCGCGCTGATGGCCTGCGCCGCCCCGCCGCAGGTAGCCGTCCCGCTGCCGGCGGGCGCTTCGCTGCCGACCGGTGCCCCCGCGCCTGCCATAGCCACACAGCCGGAGGCGACCGCTGAGCCGAGCGTGGCGGCGAGCGTCACCCCGACGCCGCAGCCGACGGAAACACCGCAGCCGACGGCCACGCCGACCCCGATCAACCCGCTCATGATCGAGTACATGCGGCAGCAGGATTACCCCGGCAGTGAGATCGTCTTCGAGGAAGTGCTCCAGCCCGGTGCGAATTACAACCGCTACATCGTCTCGTACCAGTCGGAAGGGAATACGATCTACGCGCTGCTGACGGTGCCGATGGGGGAGACGCCGCCGACGGGTTGGCCGGTCATCATCTTCAATCACGGGTACATCCCGCCGACGCAGTACCGCACGACGGAGCGCTACGTCGACTACGTGGACGGCTTCGCGCGGCATGGGTACATCGTGTTGAAATCGGATTACAGGGGGCATGGCAGTTCGGAGGGTGCGCCGACCGGAGGATATGGCACGCCGGATTACACCATCGACGTGCTGAATGCGGTGGCGTCGATCAAACGGTACCCGGATGCTGATCCGAACCGCATTGGGATGTGGGGGCACTCGATGGGTGGGCACATCACGCTGCGGGCGATGGTCGTCACGGATGACATCAAGGCGGGCGTGATCTGGGCGGGGGTGGTCGCCTCGTACCCGGACCTGATCCAGAACTGGCGGCGGGGTCCGGTTGGCGCGCCGACGGCGACGCCCGACCCGACGCGAATGGGGCGAGGACGGTGGCGCACCTCGCTGATGGAGACGTATGGCACGTTCGAGGAGAATCCGGCGTTCTGGGCGTCGATCTCGCCGACGAGCTACCTGGCCGACCTCTCCGGGCCGATCCAGCTTCATCACGGCACGGCGGATACGACGGTTCCGGTGGAGTTCTCGCAGAATTTGTTCGAGGAGCTGCTGGATGCCGGAATCCCGGCGCAGATATTCCTGTACCCCGGAGACAATCACAACATCTCGGCGGGCTTCAATGAGGCCATGCAGCGGTCGATCCAGTTCTTCGACGAGGTTGTGAAGGCGGCGGGTCCGGGGGAGGGTGGGTAGTTATTTGGGGGCGCTGCCCCCATGCCCCCGTAAGGGGCCGAGGGCCCCTTAACCCCGTTAGTGTTGGCGGCGCGGAGCGCCGCCAACAGGATAGGGCGGCTGGAAAGGTCTTGATTGCAAATTTAGATCATGCTATGATGTAGACCAACTGAACCATGCCAACCAAATAACGTGGATATTCAGCATCCAGAGCGGTGGAGGGAACGGCCCTGAGAAACCGCAGCAACCGCCGGGCGACCGGAAAAGGTGCTAACTCCGGCAGAGGGAAACCTCTGACAGATGCAAGGACGGCTAGCAGAAACAACGCCGGACATCTGGGTGGATGTCCGGTTTTTTGTTGGCCTAACCGAAAGGATACGTTGATGGGGCTGGTCAGGCACAAAGAGTACGATGTTTTCATCAGGGAGCCGGGTGAGGAAGCCCATATCAACTGCCGGGTGTGTGGAACTGAATGTGATGTGATGCGAGACGTGCTGGGTCCCACGAGCTGGGCCGGTGCGATGGCCGGGCGCAAAACACTGCACGATCTCTTCTTTTGCCCCTGGTCGGGAGAAAGCTGGCACAAGCAGGCGATCAGCCTGCTTCAAGAGATGGAGGAAACGGCCAGCCCCCGGCTGCGGAACCTGATTTTCGCGGATGTGATTGATACGCTTCGTGAGGGAGGCATACAGCGTGTCCCTGATGGGACTCCTCCAGACATGACATAAGGTGAGGCGGGAAATGGGAGGCTGCTGCTAACAAGCGGCCTCTCCAGATCGAACAAAAAACGGATGGTCGGACACCCGGCCATCCGCCGTCGTTTTTGCGCGAAAAACGCTAAAGGGCCGCGACCTCCGCCGTCATGTCGATCAGCTTGGCGGCAACGTCGGGGGATCGGCGGCCAAGCCCGCAGGAGCACGCCACGTCGACCTCGCCGCCGCGCAGGGACTCGATGGCGGCGAGAATCTGCCCGTGCTCGGCAGTGGACCGCTTCTCGTGAACGAAGCCCGCCACGAACCGGGCGTCGCCCGGCAGATGTATCTCGCCGAGAGGCGCGTAGTAGGCCGCATCCACCGGGGGCGGATCGGCGGCCTCGGCCAGTGGATAGTGTACGTAGGCCAGCTTATGCGTCTCCGGCCAGTTATCGACCAGCTTGTTCGAGAAATGCACCAGCTTGTCGAGCGTGTCGGCCTGCACGAGGGCGATGTTGTTCAGATCGCCCAGACACAGGTGGACGCCGATCTCGGCGCGGGGGTCGATCCGTTTGACGAGGCCGGTCACAAAGCGGACGGGGATTCCGACGAGCGGCTTTGGCAGTTGGTAGGCGAAGGCGACCTCGCCGGGGGCCTCGACCTGAATGATCACGTCGTCGGGGGCCGCCGCGACGATCTGGTTGACCTCGTAGGCGATGCGCTCGGCGAAAATCGGCGCGTAGCGGAAAGCGTCGAGCGGGGACATCATGGAGAAGGTCACGCCCAGCCCGGTCGGGACGCCGACTTGAAATTTCAGGTCGCTCAGGCCGCGCTCCGCACGCAGGCGCTTGAAGATCGGGTAGCTGGCGTTGAAAAAGTCGTGATAGCCGAAGTAGAGCTTGTCGCGCATGTTGGCGGGGGAGTGGCGGGGCTTGAGGCGGACGACTTTGTCGTAATCGACGGGCATCCCGTCCACGTCGGAGCGATCCGACTCCCGCACGACTTCCCAGTTCTCGGCGTCCTCCGCAAGCCGGTTGATGACGGTCATCACCCAGGCGATGCGGCGGCCCTTCGGATACGCCTCGGTCTTTTCGCCGATCTCGCCGTCGGGCAGGGAGAACAGCCTGTCGCCCAGCGCGTCGAGTGCGCGGGTCATGGCGGCCTCTTCGTTTTCAAAGGGCATACTGCCGAGCAGGAGCGCCTGTCGAGTCATGGGGATGCCTTTCCTGGTGATGCGACGAGCGATTATGTTACCGGAGTATAGCGATGCCCGGTGTTCTTTCAAGGGGGCGGCCCGCCAATTTGAGGGCGCAGACGTTAAACAGGCTGATCGACGCGCTTCGCCATGGTGATGTCGGGCTTGCCGCGCCCGTTGGCGTCGGGCACGACGCCGACGATGACGAATCCGAGCTTCTCGTAGAAGCTGTAGGGATGGCCCTTGAGGTTGCGGATTCGGCGGATGTGGGTCTGCGGATCGTCGTACAGGTCGACGCCGGAGAGCGAGGTCATGCCGTCCACATCGTCGGTGCCGAGCATGATGGTCAATGCGCCGCGCTCGCGGATGGCGTGCTCGAACGCCTGAACGAGCATCCGACCGATGCCCTGCCGCTGGCGGTCCGGGGCGACGACGAGGGGATGCAGCTCCCACACGTTGCCGTCATATTCGGGCAGGCCGCCGATCCAGCCCAGGACACGCCCTTGCTCGTCGACGGCGGCCAGTGCGAACCCGCGCGCCAGCACGTCGCGGACCTCCCGCAAACCGGCCTCCGGGGTATCCCATGATCCGGGCCAGTGCTCGGCGAATCCAATAACGAGTAGATCGGCCATCTGGCGGTGGAGATCAGGTTGATCGCCGGTGACTGCCACGATTGTCAGGGTCACGGAGTCTGCCCTCCGGTAGAAAACGAGAGGCCGCATATTGACGCGGCCTCCCGTTCGAGTCGAGGCGGGGATGGATGGGAGTCGAACCCACCGGGGCTTGCTCCGCAACCCCCCAACGGTTTTGAAGACCGCGCGGCCCACCGGGACCGAACCACCCCCGATTGTGTAAAAAGGTTAGCTCGTAAGCTGCGCCGCGTCAAACCGGGGCGCGCTGCGTGCAGCGGCGCGATCAGGCGAGCAGGAAAGAGGCGATGACGATCAGGGCGAAGGCGAGGCTGAGTCCGGCCTCGGTGAAGCCGAAGCGCTTCACGCTCGTGATGGGGGGACGCCGGAGGGCGACGATCAGGGCGCGGACGAGCAGCAGCCCGACAGGAATCGTCACGGGCCAGGGGAGCCAGTCGAGAAGGGCTGCCCCGGTGACGGCCAGCAGGCTCAGGGCATGGGCGGCGATGACCCAGGCGGCCTGCTCGCGGCTGGCGCGTCCGTGCCGTTCGTCGATGCGCAGACGGACGTACAGCACGCTGATGAGGTTGTGCATGGCGCACAGTGCCCAGACGATCACGGCGAGCGTGTCCAGATGCCCGGTCACGGCGATGGCCGCTGCCGGGGCGGAAAGGGCCAGCCCGGCCACGCCGATCAGCTCGGTGCTGAGGCGGCGCGGGCCGAGGGCGGCAGTCAGGGCGAGGGTGGCGATCAGGATGATGAGGGCAGGGACGGCCAGCCACAGCACCGCTCGGCGGCCCAGCGCGAGCATCCCGGCGGTGGACAGGGCGGCGACGACCAACAGGGCCGCCGACCAGAACAGCGCAGCGGGGCGATCCGAGCGGCGTCCCCGGCCCCGCGCGATGCGGAGCCAGAGGTTCAGGGGTTGGCGGGCCAGAAAGAGGGCCAGCACGGTGGTGAGGCACAGCAGGGCGGCGGGCAGGGCGCGGGGTGCGGGAGTCAGCATGCCGACTCCGGCCCCGATGACGAACGGGACGAGCGTCAGGGACCAGGAACCGTGCTCGGAGGGAAGGATCAGGCGGTAGCGGGCAAGAAGTGGCTGCATGGGTACCTGCCGGTGGTTATGCCCGCACGACGACGCGCGTCCCGTCGAGGCGGTTGGTCACGACATCGTAGAACTCGTCGATGGGGTAGTGGGGCGTCGTCCAGCGCCAGACCCAGCGGGCGTCGGCGGGCGACATGTTCACGCAGCCGTGTGAGCGCGGGCGTCCGTAGTCGTTGTGCCAGTAGGTGCCGTGCGTCGCGACCCAGTTGTCGGTGAAATAGCAGACGAAGGGCACGCCGGGCAGATTGTAGAAATCGGGGTCGTCGGAGACGGTGTCGGCGACCATGCGCTCGCTGATGCGCTTCTGCCAGATGAAGTGGGTCCCGGCAGGCGTCTCGTGGCCGAGCACGCCGGTCGACACGCTGGCTGACCAGACCGGCTCGCCGTACTCGTAGGCGGTGATGGTCTGGGAGGGCAGATCGACTGTGAGGCGTTTTTCCTCTGCCGGCACGTCGGGCGACAGAGGCGCGAGGTCGGCGTCGGGGATGAGGCGCAGGTGGGTCGCGCGCAGGTAGATGGACTGGTACTGCTCGC
Source organism: uncultured Anaerolineae bacterium (assembly GCA_964637665.1). Classification (GTDB taxonomy): domain Bacteria; phylum Chloroflexota; class Anaerolineae; order Aggregatilineales; family UBA3940; genus CAZWUX01. The sequence goes on along the minus strand of CAZWUX010000151.1, from coordinate 1,565 downwards.
GGACGCGGTACCAGGATTTGCCGTCGCCCCCGGTGACAAGTTGATCGACGCGGTAGGTGCTGCCGTAGTGAACGCGGCCCTTCGAGCCTTCGGGATCGGATGGATCGGGGCGCTCGAACGCCTCGGAGTAGGGCACGATCAGCTCGGCCCAGCGGCCCGCGCCGAGATCGGCGATGGGGGGCGCGGGCAGGTGAAAATATATCGGCTGGACGAACGGCGCGTACAGGTAGCCGTACTTCGTCTCCAGCCAGAGATCGGCGTTGCCGTACACCTGCTGGCCGTGAACGAGCCGCCGCACGCGCACCACGTCGTCGCGGAGAAGCTCGGTCACGGCGTCGGCGTCGGTGGTCGGCTCGGCGCGGGCGGGCTGGTAGGCCTGCGCGATGCGGGCCAGCGGCTCGCCGTGCCAGCGGTCGGCGGTCATCGGGCCGTCATCCCCCGCGCGGGCGGGGAGGGCGCGGCCCGCTGCGGCGCTCAGGCCGAGAAATGCGATGGACTTGAGAACTGCGCGTCGTGAAACCATGCCTGTGTCGATACCCTGAAATGACCGGCCTGCTTGTCGAGCGGAGAGTATACCACAGCGCCCGATAGACGCATCACCAGCCGGGGCTGCCGACCGATGCTCAACGCCGCCAGCCAGAGGGGTGGCGGGAGAGCGCGTCATTCCCTAACGGGATGGGACGCGCTGCCTGCCGCCCTGCTGATGTCAGACGTTGACGCGCCCGTAGACGGGGATGGCGGCCCCGTGAATCGCGCGGGAGGCGTCGCTCGCCAGAAACAGGAGCACGTCGGACAGCGCTTCGGGGCTGACCCACTTCTCGAAGTCGGCGCCGGGCATCGCCTCGCGGTTGCCCGGCGTGTCGATGGTGGAGGGGAGGACGCAGTTGACGTTGATGCCGTGATCCTTCAGCCCGGCGGAGAGGGATTCCGTCAGGCGGATGACGGCGCTCTTCGAGGCGGCGTAGGCGCCGTTGCGGGATTTGGCGTGCAGGCCGGAACTGGCCGCGAGGTTGATGATCTTGCCGTAGCCCTGCTCAATCATGTGGGGGGCAAATCCGCCCGCCATCAGAAAGACGGACTTCGCGTTGAGGTTCATCAGAAAGTCGAACGTGTCGGGACTCGTCTCGTGGACAAGCCCGTCGGAGCGGTAGCCGCCCGCGATGTTGACCAGCACGTCGATGCGGCCAACCTCGTCCATGATGAGGTCGACGAGCTTGCCGACCGAGCGGGGATCGGTCACATCGGTGTTGCCGATCAGGATCGCGCCGTACTCGTCGCGCAGGTCGCCGCACAGCTTAAGCAGGCGGTCGGGCTTCACGTCGACGAGGGCGAGCTTCGCGCCTGCCCCGGCAAAGAGACGGGCGGCAACACTCCCCAGGCTGCCCGCTGCCCCGGTCATGACGACGACCTTATCTTTGAGTTCCATGCTTGCTCCTTGTGTGATTCGGGGGTGTGTTATGTGTGGTGATTCGATGTATTGATGAGTATAGCGCTGCCGTGAGGTCGTTTGTACCGATTCTAGATGGGCAGGGTCAGGGGATGATGTGCGATGCCGGGCGCGTTAT
>CAZWUX010000150.1:0-10655 GCA_964637665.1 uncultured Anaerolineae bacterium | reverse complement strand
TCACGATCTCGGCGGCGCTTGCAGTGGCTCCGTTAGTCAGAACGGCGAGCGGCTCATCGAGCGCCAGCCCGCCCCGGCTGGTGGTAAACTCGCGCTCGTCACTTCCCCGGCGCTCCTCGATCAGCACCACGCCGCCGTCGACGAACTCCCCGGCTATCTTGACGGCAGAATCAACCAGCCCGCCGCCGTTGTTCCGCAGGTCGAGGATGAACGCCTCAACGTCCTGCGCCTGCAATTCCTCGATGGCCTGATGAACCTCATCGGGTGAGCGCGTCGTGAAGCGCGTAAGTTGAATGTATCCGATGCGCTGATCGTCCTCCAGCACCCGCCAGAACGTCGATGGGATGAGCACTTCCGCGCGGACAATCTCCACGTCGAACTGGTCGCCGTCACGCCGCAGGGTCAGCGTCACCGGGTCGCCGATCTCACCGCGAATGGCGGCCAGCAGCGCAGTCATGTCCGGGGCCGTCTCGTCGACCGGGACGCCGTCCACTGCGACGATGATATCTCCGACCTGCACACCTGCCTCGAAGGCGGGGTTATCCCGGTAAACGTTGTGGATGATGTACTCACCCTGCTCGTTGCGGGCGATCTCCGCGCCAATACCGCCAAAGCTGCCCGCGAGGTTCGTCTGGTCGATCTCGGTCGTCTCCGGCTCCGTAAAGTAGGTATACGGATCGTCGAGCGCGGCGACCATTCCCGCCGCCGCGCCGTGAACGAGCGCCGGTTCGTCCGGCAGATCGTAAAGATAGTGATTCGCCAGAACGCCCTCTACTTCCTGAAGGAGCGAAAGATCGGTGCCGGCGGCCCGTGCCTCGGCGGCGTGTGCGCGATAGAAATAACCTGCTAGAAATGCGGCGATGAGCAGCAGGCCGATCCCAACCCCGCGCAGGGCCGCGAAACCGACCGCCTCCCAGCGACGCGCGTCAACGTGCTCCGAGGTAGCCTGCTGTTCTGTTAAAGGTGCCTGATGATCTTCCAACCTGCGCTTCCCCAGTCTCGACGAACTAGCAGCTTTCTCATGCCATCTCACAGGGGGGATTCTAGCACGCCGGATAGCGCTCAGCTACATGCGCGCGCTGGCCTGTATGTGGGAACAATACCGGGCGGCACTGGCGGACGATCCGACCTGCGTTGTGAAGACCCTGCCCTCATTGTATAATCGCCCGGAATTTAGCCGTCAAAAACGCGTCTGTTCGAGCCTGATCGCTTGAGTCGATTCCGGCGTTCGCGCTGGCAGATTAAACATCCGGCGAGTCACTGGCTCGCAAGCAGGAGGCAAGACCCGCATGAACGTCAGCGTTAAGGAGATGAACCGCAGCGACCTGATCGTGGTGGAAGGTCGTGTGGACAGCATCACTGCGCCCGAACTGGGCAAGGCCCTGAGCACCCAGATCGATCGGGGGAAGAAGAACCTCGTCATCGACCTGTCAGGGGTTGATTACATGAGCAGCGCCGGGCTGCGCGAGCTGGTGACCGCTCTGAAACGTGTGAAGCCGGGGGGCGGCGATCTGCGCATTGCTGCGCCGTCCGAACGCGTGCGCGAGGTGCTGGAATTGGCCGGGCTTGACTCCATCTTCAAGGTGTATGACGATCAGGTGGGAGCCGTTGGCAGCTACTAAGAGCGCAGATCACACCGAGTCAGAATGACAACCGGCAGTCCGCCAGCCCAGACTATCGCAAAAATGATCGATACCCGTTATCTCACCCTGCCTGCTCGATTCGAGAATATCCCGACCATCGCCCTGTTTGTGGCGGAGGCGGCGCGTGCTGCCGGAATGAGCGAGGCCGAGGCGTTTCACTGTCAGATGGCTGCCGACGAAGCCTGCACGAACATCGTCGAACACGCCTACGGCGATGATAAAGCGGGCGTTATCGAGATCACCGTGACCGTCAGGCCGGGCAGACTGACGGTCCAGATCGTCGACTACGGCGAGGGGTTCGAGCCCTCGGACGTGCCCACACCCTCGTTTTCCGGGGATGTTGAGAGCCTCCAGCCGGGCGGGATCGGCCTTCACCTCATGCGCCAGCTTATGGATGACGTGCGGTTTAGCTTCGGGCTGGATCGCAATCAGTTGATTATGGAGAAGTACGCCTCAGAGGGGCGTGATGAGGCAGCGGTAGGAATGCCCGTTCGGACGCCTGCGCCCGGTATCGGCGTCGTGGCCCCGCAGGGCAGACTCGATGCCATACGCTCGCCGGAGCTAGAGCGGGCGTTCGCCGGACTGCTCGCCGATGGACGGCACTGGCTGATCGTCGATTTTTCGGATGTGTCGTTTATCTCCAGCCGGGGCCTGAAGGCGCTGGTAACTGCGTGGCGCGGCGCCAGCGAGGACGGAGGGGGCCTCGCGCTGTGCGCCATGCCGGAGCGAATCCGGGACGTGCTGGACACGGTCGGTTTCAGCCGGTTATTTACCGTCCACAGGACATGTGACGATGCGCTGGCCGATTTCGAAACCAGAAGTCCATAAATGGACCGTTCACGTGCAGCTGATGAATGGGTGCCGGATAAGGTGACATTTCAGGGTGGCCTGATCGGGTGGATTATACTCGCATCGGCGGGCGCGCTGCTCGCCGTGTTGATCGCTGCGCTGCTGCTTGCCCGCAGGCAGGCCATTCACCGTCGTCTGCCCGCCCGTGTAGAGAGCATCCGCTGGCTGGGTGCGGTGCTGACCCGCATCGGGAGAGAGGCCAACCTCAGCGAGCAGGCTATCTACCAGTGTCGTCTCGCCCTGGACGAGGCCTGCGCCAACATTATCCGCCACGCCTATGACAACGACCCGCGAGGGGAGATCGAGGCTTACATCCAGGCCCATGACGGCATGTGCACCATCCATCTCACGGACTTCGGAAAGCCCTACGACCCCGCCCACGTCAATCTGCCGCACGACAACCTCTCCATTGACGATACCCGCCCCGGCGGCCTCGGCCTTCACTTGATGCACACCGTCATGGATGAGGTCCATTACACGCCCGGCCCTCGCGGCAACCGTCTGGTGATGGTGAAGCGTCGTGAAGAGGATGGACAGGCCCGTTCCTCCGGGGGGCGCTGAGTCAGGAAGATTCATCTACCAATGCCTCCCCTGCTGTATCTGCTGATTGCCGTCATCCTCGTGTCGGTGATGGTCGCGTGGTTCGCCTATCAGCTCGGCGAGCGGCGCGCCCGTCGTGCGGCGGCGGAGCTAACCACCATTAACGAGGTCGGCCTTGAGCTTCTGCGGGCCGAACTCAGCGTCGATGAGCTGTGCGAGCTGGTCTATCAGCAGGCGATCCGCATCGTCCCCTCACCCTTTTTCCAGCTTGGCTTTTTTGAAGGCGACGTATATCAGGTCCAGATTCGGGTGCGAGATGGCATCCGCCGCAACCCATCCGAAGTGCCGGAGGCCGCGCGTCGAGGCATCGTCGGCTGGGTCTACGAGACCGGGCAGCCGCTTCTCATTCAGGACTACGAGGCGGAGCGCGAGCGGCTCCCCGCCTTCCCTGATGCCGGTCTGGAGAATCCACCGCGATCGGGCCTGTTTGTCCCACTGCTTGCCGGGACGCGCACGATCGGCGTCATGAGCGTGCAGTCGCGCGAGCCGGGGCGCTTCACGGACGAGCATCTGCGCCTGCTGACGGCGCTCGCCAATCTCGCGGCAGCGGCGATCCGCAATGCCCAGCTTTACGAGGATGCACGCTATCGTGCCGAACAGCTTAAACTCGTCGGGCAGGTGACCGCGCAAATTTCGGCGGTGCAGCCCCTCTCCGATTTGTTCCACCAGTTCGTGACGCTCGCCAGAACGACGTTCGGATACTACTGCGTCAGCATCTTCGTGCTGGAGGGAGATGGGTTCGCGGCGGGGGCCAGCACGAGCCGGGCGCTCGAAAACTCGATGTCCGATGTCAAGCCGGGCCACGGCATGGTGGGGTGGGCCGCCCGGCAGGGCAAGCCCGCGCTCGCCAACAACGTCGCCAACGACTCGCGCTACCGCGATCTGGGCGTGCTGCCCGAAACGCGCAGCGAGCTTTCCCTCCCGCTCAAGGTTGAGGACCGGGTGCTCGGCGTGCTGGACGTGCAGAGCGACCGGGTCGATGCCTTCTCCGGCGAGGATGTGCTCATGCTCGAAACGCTGGCCGGGCAGCTTGCGCTGGCTATCGAGCAGGCACAGACCTACGAGGCCGAGCGGCAGCTTGCGCGCCGACTCGAAACGCTGGTGCAGGTCAGCCAGGCTGTCGTGTCGATCCTCGATCTCGACGATCTGCTGGATCGGCTCGTCGACCTCATCGTTGAGATGTTCGGTTTCGAGCGCGTGCATATCTTCATCCGCATCGGGGATATGCTCGTGTTCCGGGCCGGGATCGGGCCGTACAGCGTGCGTTGGCTGATCGAGGAGGTGGCCTACGGGTTGGACGAGAAGGGGTTGATCCCCAAGGCAGCCCGCACCGCGCAGGCCGTGCGCGTGGGCGACGTGCGCCAATCCCCTGATTACCGCCCCGGTCAGGGCCTCGAGGACACACGTTCGGAGATGGCGATTCCGATCACCATGACCGGGCGTGTGATGGGCGTGCTCGACATCCAGAGCGACCAGCCGGACGCGTTCGCCGAGGCCGACCTCATCCTGATGCGCTCGCTGGCCGACTCCGCCGCCGTTGCGATCCGCAACGCCGCGCTCTACGCCAACGAACGCCGCCGCCGCAATCTGGCCGATGCGCTGCGTGAGGTCAGCGGGACTCTCGCCTCAGAACTCGATCTGGCGGACGTTGTCACGGAGGTTTTGAAAGGTCTGCGACGTGTGTCGACGCTCAACACGGCGGCGCTGCTTCTGTTTGAGCCGGGTGCGGGCCGTGTGTCGACTTATGTCCTGTCCGCCCCCGGCGCGGAAGCGGTTCAGGAGCGCCAGATTTCGCTTGGCGAATTCGACGCGCTGGCCGGTGGGGGGATCGAGGGAGCCGTGCGCGCCATCGTGGGCGATCTGCTGAGCGAGGCAGAGGACCTTCCCCTCATCACCGCACCGCTGACCGTCGGCGGCGAGCTGATCGGGTATGTCGCCGCCGAGCAGCTTTATCCCTGGCTGCCGGTTGAGGAGGACGTGGAACTCGTCTCGGCATTTGCCAACCAGGCGGCCATCGCCATCAGCAACGCGCACCTCTACGCCGCGCAGCAGGCGGAGGCCTACGTGACGACGGTGCTGCTTCAGGTGGCGGAGGCCGTCAACGCGCAGACCGGGGCGGGAGCCGCGCTTGATACGATTGCCCGCCTGACGGCCCTGCTCGCCGGGGTAGGGTGCTGCCTGATCCTGCGCTGGGACGAGGAGCGGCAGGCGTTTCTGGTGCAGGCGCAGTATGGGGTTGCGCGCGAGCGTTTCGAGCGCTACGTCGACAACCCGATCCTCGTCCGCGAGCATCCGCTGCTCGATCTACTCAGCGTGACGGATCAACCCCTCGGCGCGGGGGAGGGTCACCAGCTTCCCGTGCCTGAGCCGATTGCGGATATGCTGTCTGTTTCGTCGGTGTACTGTCTGCCGCTCAACGCCAAGAGCGGGCTGGCCGGTCTGCTGATTGTTGATTATCCGCGCACACAGGAGAATCCGCGCCTGAACAGCATCCTGAGCGGGATCGCTAATCAGTCCGCTACCGTGCTGGAAACGGCCAGCCTTCAGGCGGGTGAGGCTGAGCGGCGGCGACTGGAACAGGAGCTTGAGGTCGCGCGCAGCATCCAGGCGAGCTTCATTCCGAAGGAGCCACCCGATCTGCCGGGCTGGGAGTTCGCCGCGACGTGGCGGGCGGCCCGGCAGGTGAGCGGCGATTTCTACGATTTCATCCCGCTGCCGGACGGGCAGTGGGGGCTTGTCATCGCCGACGTGGCAGACAAGGGCACCCCGGCGGCGCTGTTCATGGCCGTCTGCCGGACGCTGCTGCGAGCGGTGGCCGCCAACCGCGTCTCGCCCGCCGAAACGCTGAAGCGCGTCAACGAGCTTCTTTTCAATGATGCCCGCTCGGATCTGTTCGTCACCGTGTTCTATGCCGTGCTCGATCCGCTAACGGGATACATCACCTATGCCAGCGGCGGGCACAACACCGCGCTGCTGGTGCGCGCATCGGACCGCGATGTCATTACGTTGGACGTGGATGGCATCGCGCTGGGCGTGATCCCGAAGATCGACCTTGCCGAGAAGCAGGTGATGCTCCGCGCCGACGACGTGCTGGTGGCTTACACCGACGGCGTGACCGAGGCGATGCAGATCGATTACACGGAGTGGAGCCTCGAACGCTTCTGCGCCACGCTCAAACAGACGGCGGGCCGGACCGCCGGGGAGATGATGGACGCAGTGCTCGACGCGGTGGATGACTTCGTAGGCGGCGCGCCTCAAAGCGACGACCTGACGATCTGGATGCTGCGGCGCACCGCCGAAACGCCGGGATAAACCGCCGCCCCGGCGTTAAACGGGGCCGGGGCGGTGTAGGCACGGCAGTACGTGACAGGAGTCTGTTACTGGGTATCCGGCGTGACGGTTTCGACGGGTGTGAGCACATCCCCATACCCCTGACGCGGGACGTTGATCATATCCGGATTAAAATAGTTAAATACCGCCGTCGAGATGCCCTCCATGATCGGGAAGGCCGTGCCCGCGATCCAGCTTACATCCTCCCACAGGAAGATGACCAGCACGTAGTCGCCGCCGGGGCTGAGCACGACGCCCGCGTCCGAGATGGTGTCGTACGTGTAGCCATGCTTGTGCGCGACCTCGACATCCTCCGGCACACCGGCGAGGATCAGCTTGCCCTCGTCGTTCTGCTGCATCACGTCGATCATCATCTCGCACTCGCTCTGCTTGACATCGCCGGGGTAGGCCGCGATCAGCCCGCCGCCGTCGAACGCCATGCACTGGTAGATCATGTCGAGCATCATCATCAAGTCTTCGGCGGTCGTTTGCATGTATGGGTCAGGGTTCGTGTTGATGCACTCCCCATTGCGCACAGCCTCGCGGGCGGGTGTGCTGTAATACTCCGGCGGGTCTTCCTCATCATAGGGGGCGACCATGAACGTGTTCTCGAGTCCGAGATACTGCATCGACGCGTTCACGACCTGCGTGCCCGCCTGCATGTCGCCGCCGCCGATATCACGCAGCATGAAGTTAGCGTTGAGGTTGCTCGATTCGGTCAGCGTCGCCTCGATCACGTCGAACTCGTAGGGGTAGATGTCCACCAGCCAGCGGAAGTATTCCTCCGTCAGCGGGATCTTCATCGTGCTCAGCCCCGCGTAGGGGATGTCGCAGTCGACCATCTCCGGCGTGCCTTCCCGCAGGTCCACGTCGAGCGACATCTGGTCGCCCGTGACCTCGTCGACCAGGTAGATGGATGCGACGCCGCGATACTTCTGGCCCTCCAGATAATCGACCAGCAGATCGCTCAGCGTGTCCATGCCAGGGCGCTCGACATCCGTCTGCTCGATGGACAGCTCGACAGTCCGGTTGACGGGCCGCATCAGCGCCTCGTCCAGCGCTTCGATCGCACCATCCTGATCGAGCACAAATCCGGCCTGACCCTCGTTGAACGACAGCGTGTCCAACCGGCTGGCGGCTGACGTGGCGGGCGCGTCGTAGCGCGCGGCGACATCGGCCACCCACCCCCTGAGCAGTTCGTCCGAGTAGCTTGCGATGAGGTCGATGCGCTTCGGCTGTTCGGGCCGCCGCCACAGGTAATCCCAGAAACCGCTCCAGAACGTCTCGTCCGTCCCGGCGCGTGACAGCATCGCCTCCGAGTCGACTTTGAAGCCCACTTCCTCCGGGTTGAGGCGGATTTCCTGCCCCTGAAGCACCACAGACACCGGAGCGCCGTAGATCTGCTCGACGTAAGCCTGTGCCTCGGCGCGAGTCAGCCCGCTGACCGGCACTTCGCCCAGCACAAGCCCCTGGCTCATCTGCTGGCGCTCCTCGCTGAACCGGCTCAACTCGCGCATGAACAACAGCGTCGCGGCCAGGATCAGTAGTAACCCGGCAACTTCCAGCACCGGGAATCCCCCCCGGCGCGGAGTCGGTGACGATCTCATCCCTCGCATCCTTTGCCACTCAGCTTGCTGTGAGCCGCTGCTATGGCATCGCCGTGAAAGGTCTCCAGCAGCGGTACGTCCTCGAACGGTGTCCACCGGAAGTCCGTCAATTCGGCGCTCAGATGGTGGACGCGTCCAGTAGTCCGGCACAGATAGGCGATATCCAGATGGGCTGAAAACGGGCCGTTCTTCTCTCCTCGTTCGATGAGAAGCGGTTCGACGACGGTTACGTCCAGCCCTGTTTCTTCCCGAATTTCCCGTTTCAGCCCCTCGCGCGGCCCTTCGTTCCGCTCGATCCAACCGCCGGGCAGCCCCCAGGGTGAGCCGGGGTGAAACACATGCTTGACGAGCAGCACTTCATCCTGCGCGTTCAGCACCACGCCGACGGCACCCACCGTGAAGCGCGGGCGCGTGCGCCACATGATCCCCTTCGCCACGCTTGCCGACCAGGGCAGCCGGGCGATGATGCGGGCGAGAAGGTTTTTGGAACGTTCCAAACGGTTGCTGAAGCTCATACATCGGCCCCGGTCCGCGTTCGGTAATAAACAGGCCACCGGCGAGGGTGGCAGGCGCAATATTACCACCCCCTCAACCGGCCTGCCAGCAGGATAATAGCGCGCTGTGCCTATTCGTCAAATGAGAAAATGGCGAGGGTACCCTGCATCAACACGAGCGGTGGTTCGTCCTCCCCGGTGGTGTCCGCCAGCCTGATCTGGGGTGGCGCGTCCTCCTGTAGCTGCTCGGCATAGACGAAGTAGCGGCCATCCGGCGACCACTGTCGGTGGCTCTGCCCGTACTGGTCGAAGTACCGGAACAGCGTCCACTGCTCAGGCGTGGGCAGGAAACGCGCTACCTGCGTGGTTTCGCCCGTTTCGACGTTCGCCACCCACAGCCCGAAGGTGAAGTCCTGCGGGTCCTGCGGCTGGGGCTGCGCCGCCCGCCGCGCCCGCACAGACAGGTCGGGTTGGTCCGCCGTGTCCTGTACAGCCTCGACGGAGATAATCGCCAGCCGGGTGCTGTCCGGCGACCAGAAGAACGCGATGGTCAGCGGAATGTCCTCGAACGTGGCGACGGGTTCCCCATCCGGGCTGATGACCGACACGGCGGAGAGCGCATCGACCCCATGAGCGTAGGCGATCCGGCTTCCGTCAGGCGACCAGTTGAAATACACCGCCCCGGGCAGTGCATCCCCTAACGGTGTGATCGTATCGCCATCGGCGAGAAGCATCTGCGTCAGTTGATCGTCCGTGAGCGTCGCATAAAGCAGCCGGTCGTCCACCGGTGACCAGTGCGGGGCCAGAAAACGCCCGGATGGTGAATCTTGGAGATTAACCGCTCGTCCGCCGGATACGTCGTACCGGCTGACGGTCGTACCGTGTTGATGCCAGAGCATCGATGCGCCATCCGGCGCCCACGAATAATAGAACGGAGCGGCCCGGCCAATCTCGTCATCACTGACGATACTGCTGTCATCCGGGTCGATTTCAGCTAACCGCAGCCCGATCCCTTCGTCGTTGTTCATCAGGTAGGCGTAGCGTTCGCAGCCGCCGCCGTCGGCGCACGCCTGCGGCGCCCAGTAGCCGTAGATGAACGTTTCCTCGCCGCTGGCGTACAGCGAGACCGGATCGGCGCTGCCCGGCGCATGGATGATCACGTCGTTCTCGATCGACGTGCCGCCCAGCACCTCCACCCCCACGTACGACAGCCACCCGGAGCGCGACCACGTTGGATGCAGATAGATGTGGCCGCTCAGTATTTCGGCGTCGATCGGCACCGCGTCGTCGGTCAGCCTGACCGGTTCCTGCCCCCGCTCCAGGACGTACATGTTCCGGTCCGCGCCCGTCACGGCCAGCCTGCCTGCCGCGGGAAGCTCTGCGATCTCCAGGCTGTCCGGTGATGAGTCTGCGGGTGAGGATTCCTCTGTCGTGGGCGGGGGCTGTGTGGCCTCGTCGGCGCGCGGCAGATCGGGAAGCGGAGTGTCGCCGCCAGCGCCGAACGTCATGCCACACGCCGCCAGCGCGATCAGGGTGATCAGGCTGCTGGCAGCCAGCTTAAGGCGGAACATCTGGCGCATGGTTGCCGTCCCATTGAACTCAGGCGGGCGTTTCTCTCAGGGATAGGGTATCCTGTAGTATACTTTCCGGGGGGCGTTTATCAACGCCGCATCCCCGGCAGGACCCTGTGCCCTATTGAGTGGGGCAGGCTGCAAATTCTTACTGATGAAGTCAACTGACAGCAAGGAGAGCGAGCGCGATGGCGGACAGCGTGCAGGATGTTCTGACGGAACTGGCCCGTCACTTTGATCCGGCGGATTGGAAAGATACGGACGCCACGCTGGCGTTCGACATCACGGGTGAGGGCGGGGGACAGTGGATCGCCCACATCGAAAATGGAACGCTGGCGCTGGATGAGGGCACGGCTGCCGATCCAGACATGACGCTGACCGCCAACACTGAGAGCTTTCTGGCGATGGTGAACGGCGATCTGAACCCCGTCACCGCCTTTATGCAGGGCAAGGTCAAGATCAAGGGCGAGGCGTCGCTCGCCATGAAGCTGAACAAGCTGCTGACGGAGTAGCCCGCCCCCGGTGTGAATCAACAGGCCCACCGCTTCTGGTGGGCCTGTC
>CAZWUX010000149.1:0-10660 GCA_964637665.1 uncultured Anaerolineae bacterium | reverse complement strand
GGAAAGTTGTCCGTGCCGTCCACGACCACGTCATAGGGCCGGAGGATGTCGAGCGCGTTCTCGGAGGTCAGCGGCGTGCTGTAGGTGTCGATCCGGACGTTGGGGTTGATGTCCTGCATCCGCTCGCGGGCGCTGTCGAGCTTGGGGCGGCCTATGTCCTTCGTGCCGTGAATGACCTGCCGCTGGAGGTTCGACTCGTCGACCACGTCGTAGTCGACGAGGCCGATGCGACCGACTCCCGCCGCCGCGAGGTACATGCCCAGCGGCGAGCCGAGTCCGCCCGCGCCGATGAGCAGCACGCTGGCCGCCTTGAGCTTGCGCTGGCCCTCTATGCCGACCTCCGGCATGATCAGGTGGCGGCTGTAGCGCCTGATCTCCTCGTGACTCAGGTCGATGGCCTCCGGTGCGATGCGTTCTACTGCGCTCATAATTTGCTGTCTCCTGATACCTGCTCCGAAAGGGGCGGCGGACCGGCTACTCGCCGGTCCGAACCCCCCGTATTCTAACTCAGTGGGCCAGTTCCTCGATCTGGGATTTGAGCCGGGCGGCCCCCGTCACGCCGTGATTGACGCGGCGCGGCTCGCCGTGCGCGTCGACGATGAACGTCGTCGGCAGACCGAGCACCCCCCAGCCGTCGGCCAGATCGGGCTGCTCCAGCGCGTTGACGGCGATCACCTGCACGCCGTCCGGACCGAGATCGCCCACCACCTGATCGAGCGCGGGCTTCTGCGCGAACTTGCAGGGCGCGCACGCCTCGGACCAGAAATAGACGATGGCCGGGACGCCGGGCCGCAGCCCGGACAGAAGCGCGTCGCCTGCGGTGCTCCGGTCGACGCGGCCCACCTGCCAGCGCGTGCCGATAGCGTACGCGCCGAAGGCTGCGCCGACGAGAAGAAGGGCGATGGCCGCGCGCTCAAGCATGGCTGCCGCCCCCCTGTTTAACGGTCTGGAAGCCCGGCACGCCGAGACGCTCCAAACGGTAGTAGACGAAGCATCCGGCGCAGAACCCGACAAATAGATTCAGCGCCGCGAGCAGGATCACCAGCCAGCTAAATGCCCAGCCGATGGCGGGCGCGCCGGTGCCGGTCGCGAGCAGCACAGCGCTGACCAGCGTGAACGTGCCGCCCAGCCCCTGCGCGAAGCGATGCGGCGCAGGGCTGTCGGGCTGTGGGTCGGGCTTTACCAGCCCGGTAGGCCGCAGAACGTGGCGGTAGATCCGCTGGAAAAGCGCCAGCCCCGGCAGAAGCGTGCCGATCAGCATGACTGCCGCGACGAAGGCCGTGAGCGGCCAGAAGCCGGTGATGAACGCGGTCAGCAGCAGGGCGATGATGAACGCCTGATTGGTGCGGAGCGCGGAATGGTCGACGTAAACCGTCGTGTCGACGTTCGACATGGTTCCCCCTCAGTTATCCTCCCGCGATGGACGGGATGATCATAAGCTGCGTTTCGCCGTCGAGCGGCGTCTCGACGCCGTCGAGATACCGGATGTCCTCCTCCCCCAGAAAGACGTTGACGAAGCTGCGCAGCTCGCCGTCATTGTAAAGGTGCGCCTTTAGCTCCGGGTACTGGCGGGTCAGGTCGTCGAGCGCGGCGGCGACCGTGCCGCCGTCCACCTCGACGTACTCGCTGCCGCCGGTGTAGGGCCGGAGCGGCGTGGGGATGCGTACCTGTGTCATCTTGCGTGTCTCCTCCATGCGTAACAATGTATCAATCCTCCTGCACCGCGAGCGTGTCCTCCTCGAAGCGCGCCCGGTCCGCCGTGAGCCGCCACGCGCGCGTTCCGGCGGCGGTCCCCCCCTCGACGGACGTGATCAGGTAGCTCAGGTTGGGAAGCGCGTGCTCGCGGTCGAACTCGCTGGGCCGGTTCGGATGGTCGGGGTGCGAGTGAAAAATCCCGACTAAATCCAGCCCGCGCCGGGCGGCCTCCAGTTCGGCGCGCAGAAAATCGCGCGGGCCAAGCTCGTAGCGGTTGTGCTGGGCGTCGGATTCGCGGCGGTTGTCGACGGGCAGGGCCGCCTCGACGCGCACCGATCCGTCCGATACGCGGCCCAGCAGAAAACCCGCCCCCTCGTTGGGGTAGGTTGCCTCGCCGTGCGCCTCGACCGCCCGCAGGTCGGCTCCTGTGAGCCACACTTTCACGGTCTACTCGCCCTCCGACCAGAACGGCTCGCTGAGGTACTTATACGCACCGTCGGGCAGCACCGTGACGACCGTCCCCTCGTCCAGCCCCTCCGCGACGCGCAGCGCGCCGACCATCGCCGCCCCGGCAGAGACGCCGACCATCACGCCCTCCTCGCGGGCGAGGCGGCGGCACATCGCGTAAGCGTCCTCGGTGCGGATGCCTATCGTCTCGTCGGGCAGATCCGCGTCGTAGATGGCGGGCACGATGGCGGTGGGCATGTACTTGAGCCCTTCCAGCCCGTGCAGGGATGCGTCCGGCTGCAGGGCCACGATGGCGACCCCCGGATTGTACTCGCGCAGCCGCCTGCCGGTGCCCATCAGAGTGCCGCTCGTACCCAGCCCGGCGATGAAGTGCGTCACCGCGCCGCCGGTCTGCTCCCAGATTTCGACGCCGGTTCCATTATAGTGGGCGCGCCAGTTGTCCGGGTTGGAGTACTGGTCGGCGAAGAAGTAGCGCTCCGGGTCGGCCTCGTAAATCTGGTTGACGAGCCGGATCGCGCCGTCGGTCCCTTCCGCCGGATCGCTGAGCGTCAGGTCGACGCCGTAGGCGCGCAGGATGGCGATGCGCTCCCGGCTGACGTTGGCGGGCACGACCAGCTTCACGTCGTAGCCGCGCGCCGCGCCGATCATCGCGTAGGCGATGCCCATATTGCCCGACGAGCTGTCGAGCAGCGTCACGCCGGGGCGCAGATCACCGCGCCCCTCGGCGTGCTGGATGATGCTCAGCGCGGGGCGATCCTTCACCGAGCCGCTGGGGTTGGCCCACTCGGCCTTGGCGAGCACCTGCACGGTGTCCGGCAGGTGGGCCGTCACGCGCTGGAACCTGAGCAGAGGCGTGCCGCCGATCAGCGCGTCGATGCGCGTTCCGAGACGCTCCGCCGCGTGGGGTGAAGCGGGCCGCGCGACCAGCGGATAAGCTTCAAGCTGCTGCATACCGGTATCCTTTTTCCATCAGAACCATACACCGCTCCCCTGCCGTGCTGCTGGCATCATTACAGGGCGTCGATCGGTCGACGGTCCGGTGCTGGTGGTGTTTTTGCTTGCTTGACGAACGGAAAACAACGGTGATGCGGGGCGAGAGGCAGCAAAAAAGGGCAACCTGTACGCCGTGCCGCAGACCAGGCCGGTCAGGGCGGAGACGGGGTTACCCTCGAAGGTCAGTGCTGATTGTCGTGCGCGCTGTCAGCGAGGATACCTGCGTCCCCGCCTAAGACATATGCAATAAGACATTTCGTTCAGAGCCTTGCTCGTCAGCCGTTAAACAATACTACTATCTTGGTAAAGATTATAGCGATAGTGTGGAGGTGAGTCAACGGGTGGAGGTTAAAATCGGGTAAAAAGTGCTCCAATAGCGACCTGGACTCGCTATCTCCGCAGGGCTGACGACACGACAGTCTTTCAGGTTGGCGACAAGAAGAGACCCCTCCCCCGGCCCCTCAACCATGACTGGGGAGGGGAGAAGTGAGGCAAGAGCGGCGGGATTTGAGGGGTTCTCACCGGAAAATTAGCACGTCTTTGCCCTTCAGAAAACCCGGCGCGGGCTGATTGAGCACATCGACGTGAGTGGTCCGGACGGTGACAGACGCCGCCGTGCAGGGCTTCCCCGACTTGGCAACCCATTCCCATACAGCTAAACTGACGGCGTGAGAGCCACCCCGCCTGTAGCGGGGATGGCTATAAGCTCACCCGAAAGGCCAGCGCCCCGCCATGCCAACCACACCCCTCAAGCCGAGAGACCTCGCCGAGACGTGCCGCCGGGCGTTCCCCGACCGCAGGCGGCAGATCATCGTCGGCGTGCGGCAGCTTCCCAGCCGCCAGCACGAGATGATCCGCTTCGAGCTGGGATGGCTGACCGAGGCGGGCGAGCCGCGCAGCCAGCTTTTGCTGGCCCGGCACTACGTCAGCCCGCTGAGCTGGTGGCGGCCCGACGACTGGGGCAAGGCCCAGCGCGAGGCGACGATCTGCGAGTGGCTGCGCGAGGAGGGCTTCCCCGTCCCGGCGGTGTACGCGCGGGAGGTCGGGCCGACGGGTGACATCGTCGTGTTCGAGTGGCTGGAAGGGCGGGGGCTGCGGCTCAACGGGCGGACGCTGGGCGAGGCGGTCGAGCCGTACGTGGCCGCCTTCGCCGCCCTGCTGGCCGATCTGCATGCCCTGACGCCGCCGGACGCCGTCCGGCAGGTCGTGCCGCAGGTGTCGCTGCCCAGCACGCTGGCGAACCTCATTGCGCTGGCCTACCAGATGAGGCACGGGGCGCTGCACGACGCCGCAGAGCGCGCGCTGGAGCGCGCTTACGACGTGCCGGAGCTGCCCCCGGTGATGCTGCATGGCGACTACCACTTCCTGAACGCCCTGCTGCACGGTGGGCAGATCGCCGGGCTGGTCGACTGGGAGTACGGCGCGTGGGGCGATCCGCGCTGGGACGTGGCGAACACGTACATGCAGCTCGTGGACTTCGGCGCGGCGGGGGCTGCCGATCACTTCCTCTCGACCTACCTCGCACGCAGCGGGCGGCATTTCGAGGGGCCGCCGCTCTACAACGTCGTGACGCCGCTCCAGCAGTGGGCGATCTCGGAGTGGCTGGTGCGGCAGGGCGAGGCGGGCAGCCTGCCCGCGTTCGCGCTGGCGCAGGACCTCGTCGCGACGCGGGACGTTCACCGCCGCCGGGCGGAGATGGCGCTCGAATCGTTCGGGTTGTGAGCTTATTATGCAGACAGGCAGCGGGGCAGGCTGTGCGGCCTGCCCCGTTTTGAGTCTGTATGTTTGTGCCCGGCGGGCGTGATCCCGCTCAGCGCCCCGGACGGTGGTTGATAATAAACTCGCGCGGGTCGACGTAGTTGTCGTACACCTCGTCGAGGTCGAGGCCGGGCCAGTGGCTCGGCTTCTGCTCCAGAATACCCGTCTTGCAGATGTCGAAGTGGAGGTGGCACGCGACGCGCCCGCCCGCGTCCCCCACCGAGCAGACCTGCTGGCCGCGCTCGACGCGGTCGCCCTCCTGCACGCGCGGGCTCGCGACGTGCGCGAAGCGGGTGTAGTAGACCTTGCCATCGGACAGGGGGTCGTGCCGGATCACGATGATCCAGCCCCACGTGCCGCTGCCCGTCCCGGAGAACGTCACCCGTCCGTCGGCGGGGGCGTAGACGGCTGTCCCGCAGTCCGAGTTCCAGCGGGGGCGGTTGTTGTTGAGGTCAGCGCCGGTGTGATAGGCTGCGCCGACGGCGGTATAGTACGTCGCGAACCCGGTTGCGTCGAACCACGTCCCCGGCCAGACCTGGTCGCCGCTGCGCTCCGCCGCCGTGCCGACCGGCGGATCGAACCCGATCGCCGCGCTGGGCTGGCCCTGTTCGAGCACCTGCCGCCAGCGGATCGCGCCGAAGGCGATCTCCTTATCGTCCTCGCCGGTCAGGTCGGTCAGGTTGACCTGCGCGCCGTCGGCCTGATTGTTGAACTCATAAATCAGCAGCGGCACCCACTGGTCGTAATAGCGCGACTGGTCGAGCGGGACGCGCAGCTCGCTCGCCACCCCGGTGATGCCGTGAATGTGATAGCGGGCGTCGCTCGTCGTGGCGTGGCGGCCCGGCACGAACACGGAGATTTCGTACAGGCCCCCCGCCGGGATGTGCGGACGCCACAGCGCCCACACGGTATCGCGGTTGGCGCGGGTTGACTTGTATTTGATCGTGTGGCCCCGGACGCTCGTCGTCTCGTCAAACGCCTGTGAGGACGATTGGCCGGTGTGCGTGCCGTCCATGTAACCCTGCTGGCCGGGCGCGATGATCTTCTCCCAGCCGTAGCGCCGCCACACGTTGTCGGGGCCGACCTCGGTATCCACCTTCTCGTCGTTGATGGCGTCGAACTCGCTGGGGCCGATCACGCCCAGCCGCCAGTACGAGAGGCCGGTCGCGCCGCGCACGCTGCGGGCGATGTCCTGCGCCTGCCGGATGCTGTCAGGCGAGACGCCGTGCGCCTGAAGGACCGGGTAGATCGGCAGCCCGTAGCCACCCCACACGACGTACGCCTCCGTGAGGATGTCCTCCGGCGTGCGCTGCATCGTGCCCCAGTAGCACTGCGGGTGGACGCTGTTGACGTAGGGCCGCCACGCATCGGGATAGATGTCGTCGTACCAGTGGCTGCGCGGGTCGATGCTCAGGCCGATGTGGAAGCTGTTCCCGATCCGGTTGCGGATGCCGCTCATCAGCCGGATGACATCGTTACGGCTGCCCTGCCAGTACTGGGAGTACGGCTCCACGTCGAGGATCATCGACTTAACACCCTGCACCGAGGCCGCCTGCGAGACCCGGTCGATCTCGTCGTCGAGGTCCACGCCCCGCACGACACACCAGCCATGAAAATCCAGCCCGGCCCCATTGAGGGCGCTGACCCATTCGCGGATGTCAGACGGCCCGTCGATCCGCATCGCCGTCTTGCTGTCGTAGTTCCCCTGCCACTCACCACCATCGCTCGTCTTGACGAAAACGCTGTCGGCCACCGGGCAGCGCTGTTTGACAGTGTTGATCAGCGCGCTGATGGTCGCCTCGCCCACCGCGTCGCCTTCCCAGTGCCACAGGCAAACCTTGCCCTCATAGGGTGTTGCCATGCTACCTCCCTTTGATATACCGCGCCTGACAGATCATGCCCGTTGTTTATCGCATCAGTTGCGCGGGGTGTCAAATCGACGCCGGGCGGGCGCGCTGGCCCCGGCATAGTACTCATTTCCCCCCGTCTAGCTGGCGGCACACCTTTATGCTACAATCAGCGTGGGAAGGGGAGATGTGTCTGAGCAGGGCTCGTGAGTTAGCCAACGCTTCGCTTTTACTCTTTTTACTTTCTCGCTGTTCTTATCTATATCACTTCCTCTGCACAGCGCACCTTTCGTACTAACTGGCGCCCTGCGCCGCCCGCCAGCGAGCATCTCCCTGCCAGTGTGGAGACCTAATTTGGATTCCGGACCATCATGAGCACTGAATTTTTCGTACGGATTATCGGCATGATCGTGCTGGCCTTTGGCGGCCTTCAGCTTGGCGTCAGAGTCGCGGCAGTTGCAGACGGCGAGCCTGCGGTCTGGGGGCTGGTGATGACGATGGTCGGGGCGTTGTTCGGCCTCGTGCTGACGCCCTATTTCACCGTCCGCCCGGCCCGCCAGCTTCGCGATTACCTCAGCCGCCTTCCCGCCCAGCAGCTCGTCGCCGGGGTCGTCGGGTTGATCATCGGGTTGATCATCGCGGCGCTGCTCTCGCTGCCGCTGTCGATGCTGCCTCCGCCCTGGAGCGGCATCCTGCCGGGCATCGCGGCGGTCGTGCTGGGCTATTTAGGGACCGTCACCTTCTCGACGCGGCGGCGGGACGTGTTCGACCTGTTCGGCGGGCGGCTCAACCTGCGCCGCCCCCCGCGCGACGAAGAGGGCCTGACGCCCTCCCGCAAGGTGCTGCTCGACACGAGCGTGATCATCGACGGGCGCATCGCGGACATCAGCGAGGCGGGCTTCATCACGGGGCCGATGGTCGTGCCTCACTTCGTTTTGCAGGAGCTTCAGCACATCGCCGATTCGCCTGAGCCGCTGCGCCGCAACCGTGGGCGGCGGGGCATCGAGATTCTCAACCGCCTCCAGAAGGAGGCCCGCGTGCCGGTGCAGATCACGGACGTGGACGTGGAGGATGTCGAGGCGGTGGACGAGAAACTGATCGCGCTGGCGAAGGAGATGGGCTCCGCCATCGTGACGAATGACTTCAACCTCAACCGCATCGCCGAGCTTCAGGGCGTCGTCGTGCTGAACATCAACGAGCTGGCGAACGCGGTGAAGGTCGTCTTCCTGCCGGGTGAGGAGATGGAAGTCGAGATCATCCAGGAAGGGCGCGAGCTGGGTCAGGGCGTCGGCTACCTCGACGACGGCACGATGGTCGTCGTCGAAGGCGGGCGGCGCTACATCGGCGGTAAGATTCAGACGACGGTGACGAAGGTCCTCCAGACCTCCGCCGGGCGGATGATCTTCGCGCGGCCCAACAGCTAAGCCCGGATGACCGCTCCCCGGCCAGCCGCAAACGCCGCGCCGCTCGCCGTCCGCTTCGCCCCCAGCCCGACCGGGCCGCCGCACCTCGGCAGCCTGCGGACCGCGCTGTTTAACTGGCTGCTCGCACGCAGCGCGGGCGGACGCTTCATCCTTCGCATCGAGGACACCGACCGGACGCGCCTCGACCTCAGCGCCGAGGCCGAGATGATCGCCGCGCTGTCGTGGCTGGGCCTCGACTGGGACGAAGGCCCCGACATCGGCGGCCCGCACGGCCCGTATCGCCAGTCCGAACGGCTGGCACGCTACCACGCGGCGGCGGCTCGTCTCGTCTCGCTGGATGCCGCCTACCGCCCCGCCGGCGAACCCGGCATCATCCGCCTAAAAACGCCCCGCACGGGTGAAGCCCGCTTCCACGACGTGGTGCGCGGCGAAATCCGCATCGCGTGGCAAGCCGCGCCGCAGGACCCGGTGCTGATCAAGTCGGACGGCTACCCGACGTATCACCTCGCGGCGGTGGTCGACGACGCGGCGATGGGCATCACCCACGTCCTGCGCGGCGAGGAGTGGATTCCATCCACGCCGCTCCACCTGCGAGTCTACGAGGCGCTGGGCTGGGAGCCGCCCGCCTTCGTCCACCTGCCGCTCGTCACCGATATGGCAGGCCAGAAGCTCAAGAAGCGCGACGCGCGCTCGGTGGCGCTCGTCTACCGCGAGAGTGGCTATCTGCCTGAGGCGGTGATGAACTACCTCGCCCTGCTGGGCTGGCATCCCGGCACCGAGGAAGAGGTCTTTACGCCGGATGAACTCGTCGCGGCGTTCACGCTCGACCGCCTGTCGAAGGCCCCCGCCGCGCACGACGAGGACCGCCTGCGCTGGTTCAACCGCCAGCACATCGCCCGCCTCTCGCCCCCCGAACTCGCATCACGGATGCTGCCCTACCTGACGGCGGCCTATCCGGCGGCGGCGGAGCGCGGCGCGGCGTGGCTGGCCGAGCTGGCCGGGGTGATGCAGGACGAACTCACCACGCTGGCGGACATCGCCGAGGCGGCTCGATTTATCTTTGATATGGGGGAGATCACGCCGGAGGCGCGCGAGGCGCTGCTGAGCGAGCCTTCGCGCCCGGTGCTGGCCGCCCTGCGTGAGGACATCGCCGCCCAGGCAACGCTCGATGCGGCCACGAGCGCGGCGCTGTTCCGGGCGTTAAGGCGTCGTTTCAAGGAATCACGCGGGTGGGGCGGGCGCGCGGTCATGTTCCCCGCCCGCGCTGCGCTGACGGGCGGGGTGCGCGGCCCGCACCTGTCCGATCTGGCTGCCCTGCTGGGCCGGGATGAGTGTCTGCAACGTATTGATCGCGCCCTGCGGCTGGTATAATCTGGTGGGGCGGCGGCATACGGCAGCACGGTCGGCGTATCCACCCCCCATAAACAGACCCGAACTTCAGCGAATCCCCGGCATATCACGACAAGGATAGGTAACTATATGACACTCGTCGTTTACAACCGACTGACACGGCAAAAAGAGGAATTTATCCCCCTCGTCGAGGGCGAGGTGCGGATGTACGTCTGCGGGCCGACCGTCTACGACCACGCGCACATCGGCCACGCCAAAACCTACGTCAACTTCGACATGATAAACCGCTACTTCCGGTTCCTCGGCAATAAGGTGCGCTACGTCCAGAACATCACGGACGTGGGCCACCTGCTCGACACCGGCGAGGACCGCATCCTGAAGAAGGCGGGCGCGCTCTCGCTGGAGCCGATGGAGGTCGTCGAGACGTACACCCGCTCGTACTTCGAGGACATGGACGCGCTGAACGTGCTGCGCCCCGACATCTCCCCGCGCGCCTCCGGGCACGTCCCGGAGCAGATCAAGATGGTCGAGGGGCTGATCGAGAAGGGGCACGCCTACGTGTCGGACGAGGGCGACGTGTACTTCGACGTGACGAGCTTTCCGGAGTACGGCAAGCTATCCGGCCAGAAGCTTGAGGACCTGATCGGCGGGCACCGCGTCGACGTGGCGGAGGGTAAACGCAGCGCCGCCGACTTCGCGCTGTGGCGGCACGCCGACCCGGAGCACATCATGAAGTGGGACAGCCCCTGGGGCGTCGGATTCCCCGGCTGGCACATCGAGTGCTCGGCCATGTCGATGAAGTACCTCGGCGAGACGTTTGACATTCACGGCGGCGGGCTTGAGAACCGCTTCCCGCACAACGAGTGCGAGATCGCGCAGGCCGAGGCGCTGACCGGGGAGCCGTTCGCCCGCTACTGGCTGCTCACCGGCTCGCTGACCATCGACGGCGTCAAGATGAGCAAGTCGCTGGGCAACTTCATCACCGTGCGCGAGGCGCTACAGCGCTGGCACCCGGAGGCAATCCGCACCTTCATCCTCTCCAGCCACTACTCCAGCCCCGTCGATTTCAGCGACGCGGCGATCGAGTCGGCGGAAAAGGGGTGGGAGCGCATCACGGGCGCGGTG
>CAZWUX010000148.1:448-10667 GCA_964637665.1 uncultured Anaerolineae bacterium | reverse complement strand
CAGCGGGACGTGGTCAGGCAGCACGGCCTGAATCAGCAGGTCGCGTCCCTCCTGCTGCATCCGGCCCCGGAAGGCGGCCAGCACGTCCCCCACGATGGCCTCCAGTTCGACGGCCTCTATGTCGAGGTCGATCTGGCCCTGCTCGATGCGGGAGATATCTAACAGGTCGTTCACGAGCAGACTCAGCCGGTCGGCGTTGCTCTTGACGGTTTCGAGGAAGCGCCGCTGTTCGGGCGTGACCTCACCTGCCGCGCCGAGCAGCAGCAGGTCGGCGTACCCCTTGATGCTCGTCATCGGCGTGCGAAGCTCATGCGAGACACGCGCCACGAACTCACTCTTGATGCGGTCGGCCATGACTTCCCGCGTGATGTCACGAAAAACCGAGACGAGGCCGATGTACTCACTACCGTGCCGCACCGGCGAGACGTGCACCGAGACGACGCGCTCATCGAACTCGAGCTGCTCGGAGACGAAGCTGCCCTCGATGGCGCTGGGGTCATCCTGCCAGCGCTGGAGGATGGCCGCCCACTGGCTCGCGCCGGGGACCAATCCACTGATCTCGGCTGTCGAGCGGCCCAGCGCCTCGTGACGGTGCAGGCCGAGCGTGCGCTCGGCAGCGGCGTTGAACAAGATCACCTCACCCGCCGGGTCCGTCACCATGACACCATCTGCCACCGATTCGAGGATGGCCTGGCTCTTGGCAGCCTCCGTCTGCTGGCTGCGCAGCATGACGCCCAACCGCTCAGCCTGATCGCGGATCAGCCGGTAAAGCTCCGCGTTATTGATGCTGGCCGCGACCTGGTTCGCCGCCGCCTCGACCAGCCGTAACTGCTCGTGGCTGAAGGCGCCCTCCAGATCGCTGTTGAAGAACATGCAGCCCAGCACTTCATTGTTGGCGATGAGCGGTGCGCCGAGCAGTGAGCGCCGCGTCTCCGAGCCGGGCAGGTCCACCCAGCGCGGATCCTCCTGCACGTTGTCGAGCACGAGCGACTGCCGGTTGTCCATCACCCACCCGGCCAGCCCCTCATGCTGGCGGATCTGCACCTGCCGCCCACCCGGCGGCAGCGGCTTCTCGTAGGACATCGAGGCGCGATGGATCAGCAGATCGGACTGCGGGTCGATCAGGAACAGCGCGCCAGTGTCCGCGCCAACGGCCTCCCCCACCAGCTCCAGCGCGCGGTTCAGCACCATGTCGAGGTCGAGGCTGGCCGTCAGCTCGACCGCGATGCGGTACAGCGTATCGATCCGGTCGCGCTCCTCGCGAAGCTCGCGCGTGCGGTCCTCCACGCGCTGCTCTAGCTCCTCCGAAAGCGTCACGACCTGCTCGTAAAGCCGCGCGTTCGTCATCGCGGTCGCGACCTGCCCGGCGAATGTGCGCAGCAGGTCGAGGTCGTTGTCACCCAGCATCCGCTCCTGTCCGGAGGCGATGGTCAGCACGCCGAGCACGTCCTCGTCTGCGATGATGGGCACCGCGATCGCGCTGCCCACCTGCGGGCCGAAGGGCAGGTACGATCCCGTCTCCGTGCTTCGCGCGAGCAGCGGCTCCCCGGCGGCAGCCTTACCCAGCAAACCGCGATCCGCCGGGACCTCGTCCATGCGCTCGATCAGCGCATCGCTGTAACCGTGCTGCGCTTCGAGCCTCAGCCGGTCGCCATCGAGCGTGTACAGCCCGATCAGCGGGTAATTGAACGCCTGCGCGAGCTGGCCGACGACGCGGTTGAAGATCGCCTCAAGCTCCAGCGCCGAGTTCACCACGCGCGAGACTTCCTGCAGCGTCGTTGTCTCAGAGAGGCGCTGCTCAAGCTCGGCATACAGCCGGGCATTCTCGATGGAGACGGCGACCTGCGTGGCGATCGGGTTCAGGATGCGCAGGTTGGCATCGTCGAATGCGCCCTCCTGCTCGAAATCCTTGACGGCCAGCGCGCCCGCCATCTTGCCACTGGCGAAGGGCACGACGAGCAGCGACTTCAGCCCGGTCTCGACCGGCTCCAGCCCGCGCCGCCGCAGCTCGGCCTCGACGCCCCGGCTGATGAGCAGCGATTCCTGCCCATCGATCACGTGATCGTACAGCGCCTCATTGAACGACTCCGGGCCGGGCCGTACGCGCTGATCGCCGCGTATGACGAGCGGGAACGCTAACCGCCCGGTCTCGGCATCGCGCAGCGCGATGGTCAGCGAGTGCGCGCCAACCACCCGCCGGAGCCAGTCCGGCAGCAGATGGTAAAGGTCCTCGATGGAGATGACCTGCGTCAGCGCGCGGCTGAGTTCGTTCAGCGCGGTAAGCTCCTCCAGCCGGCCTTCCGTCTCGACGTGCAGCCGCGCATTTTCCATCGAGGTCGCAATCGAGGCGGCCAGTGCCCGCGCCAGCCTCGCCTCGCGCTGGGAGAAGCGCCTCGCCGGGTCGACATCCCACAGGGCAGCCAGCCCGATCGTCTCATCGCGTGCGGCGAGCGGCACCAGCATGACCGATGCGGCATCCCGCGCATGGAGCCACTCCGCTTCGGCAGCGGTAAGCGACCCTGACGACGCGCTCACGGCAATCGGCTCGTCGCCGGACAGGATGCGTGTGATGTTCGGGTAAGCGCCCAGCCGGAAGCGCGCCTCCTCGGGCGAGGGCGGGCCGGGTTCGCCGCCGTCCCGCTGCTCGACCAACCACGCCAGCGTCTGCCCGTCGGGCATGATCAACGAGACCGCACCGCCCGACACGCCGAGCGACCTCACGAGGTACTGAACCGCGTTGCGGGCCACCGTGTCGAGGTCGAGCGACGAGGCCAGCGCCCGCCCGGCGTCGGAGAGCGTGGCAAGCTCCCGCTGGCGGTTGACGGTCTCCTCGAACAACTGCGCATTCTGGACCGAAACCGCCGCCTGATTCGTGATCGTCTGTGCCAGCTCGACCTGCTCCGGCTCGAACTCGCGCTGGCGCTCGACTTCGTCGACGGACAGCACGCCGATCATCGCGTTGCCGACGAGCAGCGGGATGAGCAGCGTAGACTGCACGCTGCGCTGCACGAGTGCGTAGCGGATGTCCGCCGCCAGCGGATCGGTCTCGATGTCCTTAATCGGCAGCGGCATCTTCGTCTTCAGCAGGCGGGCGATGGCCGGATTATCGTCCAGTCCGATCTCCACGTCCGGCACGGAGCCGTCCGGGTTCGACGGCGACTGGATGACGAGCGTCCCCACCGCGTGCTCGTAGTCAAACAGGTAGACGCTGCCCTGCGGCGCGTCGAGCGCCTCACGAAGCTGGTCGATAGTCGACTGGAGGATGCTGTTCTGGTCGAGCGAGCGGCCCAGCGTGGCGGAAACCCGGTTGAGCAGCGCCAGACGTTGGCTGCGGCTGTGAAGCTCTGCGGCGCGGTCGGCAGCTTCCTCGAAGAGGCGGGCATTTTCCAGCGCGACGGCAACCTGATTGGCGAAGGCCGCCGCGATTTGCGCGTCGGCGGGCACGTAGGCATGGGCCTCCGCCCGCTCGAACACCACGATACCCAGCATCGCCCCACCGCTGATCATCGGCACGCCCATCCAGCTTCGCAGGTGGGCGCGGGCATCGCCCGCCCCGCCATCCGCAACCGCCGGAGGCCGGTCATCCGTAATCAACGGCAGGTTATCGCGCGCGATCTGATCGAACTGCGGAATGGTGGCAATTGCCACGACCGGGCGCTCCTCATCCCCCGGCTCACCCTCCCCGCGCGCACCAGCCAGCCTGAGATGCTCTGCGTCAGTCTGCTCGCGCAGCCATATTTCGAGGTGGTCAAACGGGAGCACCGTATGCGCCTCATCCAGCGCTATCTCGACGACCTCGCCGAGGCTCAGCGTAGAGGTAATCCCGCGCGAGGCTTCGTTCAGCGCGGCAAGCTGCTGGCCGCGCTGCGCGATGTCGGCCTCCAGCCGGGCGCGCCGCGTCACATCCTCCAGCAGCATCACGACGCCATTGACCGCCCGCTCCTCGCCGAAGCGCGGGTAGAGGTACAGGTTGAGGTGGCGCAGTTCGCCCGCCACCGGCATCTGGATCCCCGTCCGCTCGACGGGCATCCCATCCCTGACTGCTGCGTCGATGTTCTCCGCGAGGTCAAGCTCGCGCAGGGCGGGCATCGCCTCGGACAGCCGCCGCCCGACGACCCTGCTGCCCCACTCGTACTCGTCGCGCAGGAAGGCGTTGACCGACTCGACCTGCCCCTCCGCGTCCATCACGACGATGCCCTGCTGGATGGATTCGAGCACCGCCTCGGTGAAGCTCTGGAGTTCGAGCGTTTCCTGGTAAAGCCGCGTGTTTTCGAGCGCGGAAGACGCCTGCTGCACGAATAACTCGATGGGCCGCAGGTCGGCGACGGTCGGCTGCCGCCCGCTGGCCGGATCGCGCAGATTGACGACGCCGATGACCTCCGTCCCCGCGTACATGGGGATGTAGACCTGATCGTGCGGGTGCCAGGCCCCGGCGGGGAGAACCGAGCGTGCCTCGCCGCCGGATACAAAGTCCAGATGCTCACTCACCCAGGGGTGGTCATGCGCCAGATAATAAGACGCGCCCAGCCCGGTTGAGAGGAAGCCCTCGTCCTCGAAACGGTGGCTCCAGAACTCGCCGGGCAGCAGTTCTCGGCGGACACGGGCCTCCGCCGCCTCGTCGTCGTACCCGGCAAAAATGACGTGCGAGACCGTCGTCTCGTCTTTGTCGAGCAGCATCACCGCGACTTTACCCCAGCCAACCGAGCGCAGCCCGCGCGCGACGATGTTCAGCCGGGCTTCGAGGCCGCGCGTCTGCTGGAGCGCGGTCGTGATGACGTGAAGCTGCTGGAGCCGGTCACGGTCGGTCGCCGCAAGCGCCGCCTCGCGCTCGACGGCATGGTACAGGCGGGCGTTCTCGACCTCGACGACGACCTGGCTGGCGAGCACCACAAAGAAGTCGCGGTCATCCTCGCCGAAACCCGCGCCAAGCTGCGTGCTGCCCAGCAGGATCACGCCGCCGTGCGGCTCGACCGCCAGCGGAAGCGCGACGTACGTGTTCCCACCGATGGCTTCCGCCAGCCGCGCCGCATCCGTGCCGCCCTGTCCGCCCGGCGCGTAAATCTGCGCGGACTTCGTCGCATACACGGCGGTGAGCGGCGATGCGCCTCCCAGCAGCGCGGATTCGTCCAGCGTGTCGGGTAGCCGCCCGGCTGCGGCAGCGAGTTCCAGCGCCGCTGGATCGTCCTCCCGCGCGACGGCGATCACACACTGGTCCACATCCATTTCCTCGACGACCGACTCGGCGATGGCCTCCAGCACGGCTTCGGGCTGCCGCGTCGTGTCGAGGCTCTCGACGACCCGGTGCAGCGCCATCAGGCGCGCGGTGCGCGTGTTCAGCAGGTCGTTGGCCTGCGAAAGCTCGACATCCTTGCGCATCATCTCCTGTGAGAGCGTGTCAAGCTCTTGATAGCTCGTTTCGAGGTCGCGCAGGCTCGCGGTAAGCTGTTCGGCGCGTTCTTCGACGGACTGGTACAGGCGGCTGTTCTCGATGACCATCGCCGCCTGGTTGGCGAAGATCTCCAGCAGCTCAATCGCCTCGTCGTCAGGCATCATGCCGTTTGACGGGTCGGTGATGATGAGCGCGCCGATCAGCTCATCGCCCGACGAGCGAAGCTGCCCAATGAGCACATCGCCCTCCTGCCAGCGGCGGCTGTCATCGCCGCCGGGCGGGGGTGTATGATGGTGTTTGGGAAGCCCCAGCGCCGCTGTGAGCCGGTGTCCCTCATCCCCCCTGATCAGGTAGACGCTGCCGGGCTGATGCTCCCCCTCGATGGCATGGCGGACCGACGGCCAGTCGAGCGTGTCCGCGATCATCCGTTCCAGCCGCTCGCGCTCGACGCCCGAACCGGTCATCAGACGCAGCGCGCGGCCTTCCTGCCCGCGCACGCCGATCAACACCGTCTCGAAGCCGGTGGACTCGGCGATGGCGCGGGCGACCGATTCGAGGTTGCCCTCGATGGACTGGTCACTGCGGAACGCGCGCCCTAATTCGAAAATCTGCGTCATCTGCTCGGCGCGCCGCCGCAGAAGCTCGGAGCGCTCGACTTGCTCGGCGTGCCGGGTGGCGTTTGTCACGGCGATGGTCGCCTGCGACGAGAGCGCCTGGGCGAACTCCGCCGCGCTGGGTCCGATGCCGCGCGGCACATCACTGTAAAGGCTGATCACGCCGACAATGCGGCCCTCGAACCGGACCGGCACGAGCAGCGCGGAGCGCACGCCGGGGGTGGGGGTGGGGTAGCGGGCGGCCTTGTCGAAGTCGTCGACGACGAGCGTCTCACCGCCCTCCACGCAGTCGCGCTCCAGCGGGCGAGTGTCCTCGCCGAAACTGGCTCCGAACCGCATCGTCGCCAGAATGTCTCTGCGGGCCTCATCCCAGTCGAACATGACGACACTGCCCCAGCGCGCACCCTCCGCGCGCTGGGCCTCGGCGGCGATGACCTCCAGAATCCGTTCGAGTTCGAGTGTCGCGTTAAGCTCGCGGCTGATGCGCGATACGGAGCGCAGTTCGGCGGCGCGCTGGCGGAGCGTGGCGTCAGTGTCCTGATACAGGCGGGCGTTCTCGATCAGCGCGGCGGCCTGCCCGGCGAAGATGGTCAGCAGCCGCTGGTCACTCTCGTCGAAGTCTGTGTTGTTCTCCTTGTTGGCGACCTGAAGCATCCCGAAGCGGCGTCCGCCCGCGCTGAGCGGGGCGAGCATCATCGTCTGGAACCCGGCGACCCGTGCCACGTCGCGCAGTTCCATGCGATCGATGGCGTCGTCGGTGAATACGTGGTTCGAGACGAACAGATCGTGCTCGCGCCAGACCTCGCGGGCCAGACCCCGACGCCCCACCGGCAGCGTGTACTGCTCGACGATCTCCTCTTTCAGCCCGAAAAACGGGCGCTGCGCGGTGAGTTTCTTGTCCTCCGGCTCGTACAACAAAATGCCGCAGAACCGGACGCCCATCAGGTCCGCGATGCGCTCGGTGAGCCGGGTATAAAGCTCCTCCGGGTTGGTAAAGGCGCTCATCGTCTGCACGATCTGCTGGAGACCCTGCAGCTCCGCGACGCGGCTTTGCTCCTCCGCGTAGAGCCGGGCGCTCTCGACGACGATAGCCGCCTGGTTGGCGTACGCCTGGAGCGTGTGGATGTCCGCCATGCTGAACGGCGCGCCGTCCTGCCGGTCGAACACCTGCAACACGCCGATCCGCTCGTCGCCGACCGTCATCAGCGCCATCGCCGTCTTGTTGACCCCGGCCATCTCCACCAGTTCGTTCAGCCCCAGATCGCGGATCAGCGCGTCAGTTTCCACGTCGTTACAGAACCAGTACGTGACATCCTCCCAGATGCCGCGCGCCGGGCTGCCTTTGCCGAGCGGGATCGTATAACGGGCGGCGACGGCCTCCGTCATCCCGTGAAAAGGGCGCTGGGCGATGAGCCGCTCGCGGTCACGGTCATACAGCAGGATGCCCGCCATCTCAGTGCCCATCAGCGCCGCGATGCGCTTGCCAAGCTGGGCGTAAAGCTGGCGCGGCTGCTGGAGCACGCTGATCGCATCCGCGATCTGCCGGAGGCCGGACAGCTCCTCGACGCGCTCGGCCTGTATGCCGTAAACCCGCGCGTTCTCGACCGCTGTGGCGATGTGCCGGGCCAGCAGCGTGAGTAAATCCCGGTCCTCCTCGTCAAACGTGCCGGGCGCGCTGCCGTAAAGCTCTAAGGTGCCGATAAATCGGTTGTGTGCCACGAGCGGGATTCCGAGGTAGCTCCGGGAAGGGGGGTGCTCCGGCGCGGTTGCAGACTCAGATACCGTGCGGCGGCGTGTGTCTTTGATGAGAAGCGGCTGCCGCCGGTGCGCGATCCAGCCCGCGTAACCTTCGTCGCGGCGGTAGGCTTCACTCTCCTCATGGGTCGCGGCGACGTAGGCCGCCGGGCCGGTGCGCCGGGCCGGGCGCAGCACTTCGCCCTCACCATCCCACAGGCAGATCTGCGCCGCGTCGTGTGGGACGAGACGCCGGGCGGCGGCCAGTGCCGCGTCGAGCGTCGGTTCGAGGTCGAGGCTGGCGTAGATCGCCTGGGCGGCGTCGCTCATGAACTGGAGCGCTTTCGCCGAGCCGCGTTCCTCCGGGTCGAGGGCGGGCAGGGGGTCTTCGCGGCGCATCACGACGATGAACTGTGTGCTGTTCCCCACCGAGACGCGGTGCGAGGTCGCCTCGATCGGCTGCTCGTCGACGTAGAAGCTGGCCCGGCCCTCTGCGGCGAATAATTCCAGAAAGTAGCTGGCAGGCGCGGTCCGCTGGGCCAGCATCCACAGGTCCGGCTCGCCGCCGTTTAACGTGAACCACTCGCGGGCGGCCTCATTGGCGAAGGTGACCTGCCCCCCGGCGCGGGCGACCAGCACGGCCTCGTCCGCCGACACGAGATTGACAGGCATGATGGGATCGCCGTTGTCAAGCTGCCGCTCGCGGCGGCGGCTGGCGAGGCGCGCAGCGAAGATCACGCCCGCGATCACCAGACCGCCCGCTGCGGCGAGTGCGATGCCGACTGTAATGAAATCGTTCATAGCCGTCTACCGTCCACACAAACGTTCACTGGCGCTCCTTGCCAGAGGCGGCCTGCTTTTTCCGCTGGGTGAGGCGGCGCGCTTCGGCGGCGGCCTCCGTGATCTCGCGGATGTCGGTGAACTTCCGCTCGGAGGTTACCACGCCGACTGCAATCGTCATCAGCGGGATCAAACGGTTGGACCCGCTGCCGTCCTCCATCTTGATTCCGCCCCGCTCGCGGTCCATGTAAGAGTAATGGCTCTGGACCTCCTGGTTGAAGCGCTTCTCAAGCGTCTCTTTGATCTTCTCCACACTGTCCAGACCGGTGATCAGCACGAAGTTGTCACCGCCGGGGTGGCCGATGAAGTCATCCGACGCCCCATGCTCGTCGACGATCTCGCTGATCAGCATCGCCATAAAGCGCAGCACCTCGTCGCCCGCGACGAAGCCATACTTGTCCTTGAACGCATCCAGATGCTTGATGCGCATGTCGAGGTAGGCCCACTTTTCGCGGCGCAGCAGTTCGCGCAGCGCGTCCTCGATCAGCCGCCCGCTGGGCAGGCCGGAGCGCGGGTCCGTCAGGCCCATCCGCTCGGCGGCACGGATCGCGTTGCCGATGCGCAGGCGCAGCTCCTCGATGTCGAACGGCTTCGTGATGTAGTCGTCCGCGCCCAGTTCAAGCCCGGCGATCCGGTCGCTGCGCTCGTCCTTCTGGGTGAGGAAGATGATGGGGATGTGTCGGGTGAGCGTGTTGGAGCGGAAGTTCTTGCAGAGCGTGTACCCGTCCGTGTCGGGCAGGTTGATGTCCAGCACGACGAGCTGTGGCAGCCGGTTCTTGATCATCTTCAACGCATCCTTGCCGCGCCGGGCCACGTCGATGTCGAAGCCCTGCGCGGTGAAGTAGATGCGCAGCATGGTGCCGATGTCGCGGTCGTCCTCGACGACCAGGATTCTGCCTTTGGACATATCGAGTTTTTGCCTCTCTGATGGCATATCCTGAGTGGGCCGGGCCGCCTCCCCACTCCGGGCGAACATCCTTCATTATAGTCCAAAAGCGGATTTCCTACTTTTAATAGAAGTCTACCCCGCGTTTGTGGCGCGCGGTATCCCACTTGCGGACCATCCCCGCCGTCACCTTCTTTATACAGGGATTCGGCCCGCCGATCTATGGGGTTTGTCACGCAGGTGGGATCGCTGGATCCGTCTCACGCCGCCCCGAAGGCGCGCAGCGCCCGGTGGGCGCGCTCCCGCACGCGGGCGACATGCTCCGGGGTGACCTCGCGCTCGAAGCTGCGCAGCCCACTCAGCCGGAAGCCGTGTTTGGACGCGATGGCGTCGATCTCGCGGATGCGTTCGATCGCGATATCGCGGCCCAGCGTGTAATCCTCGTAGCGGCCTTCCAGCGCGAGGGCCATCGTCTCGGCCATGCAGGCGTAGGCTTTGCCGGGTGGAAATCCGAAGTCGAAGTTGAAGTTGACCGGCCCCGGCACCTGTACCATCCCGCCCTCGACGACGAGTACGTCTTTCCGCTCGGCGGCCACCCGCGCCGACACGTCACGCGGGCGGGCCACGTCGAGCACCACCGCGCCCGGCTTGAGGTGCTCCGGCTCGACGATCGTGCTGATGCTGCTCGTCACGGTCAGAATCAGGTCGGCCTCACGGATCGCCGCCAGATCGGTGCTCGTCGTGAGCGCGGCCCGG
>CAZWUX010000148.1:0-438 GCA_964637665.1 uncultured Anaerolineae bacterium | reverse complement strand
CAGCGCTCGCGGACTGCGTCCAGCGCATCGCGCCGCCGCCCGATCAGCGCCAGCGCGCCGAGGTGATCGGCCAGCAGCGCGGCGCAGGCGCTCCCGATGGCTCCCGTCGCGCCGACGACGGCGGCGCGCGCGTCCGCCGCGTCGATCCCCATCATCCGCCCCGCTTCGAGGATGGCCTGCGCGGCGATGGCGACGGTGTAGGCATCCCCCGTCGTCACCGGGATGTCAAGCTGGCGGGCGATCGTGATCCCGGCGTCGCCGACGACGGACGTGAAGGCCCCCAGCCCCAGAATCCGCGCGCCGAGCTTCTCCGCGAGGCGGCCTGTTTGCACGATCTTGCGGTAAACCTGCCGTTCGGGGATTTCGAGCATCCGGCGCGGGGTATAGGGCGCGGCCACGAACCAGCCGCGCGTCTCCCGCCCGGTCGCCGCCGAGCGC
>CAZWUX010000147.1:0-10669 GCA_964637665.1 uncultured Anaerolineae bacterium | reverse complement strand
GGCGTCCACTGGCCGCTGCTCGACGAGGACCTATCCATCGCGGGGATGCTGGCCGGGCGCGCCGCCGCCGACAAAGAGATGCTGGTGACGGAGGTCGCGGACCTGTTCGACGTGTCGCCGCAGACGGTCTACGCCGCGATCCGGCGGGGGAGGCTGCCCGCGCACAAGGTGGGCGGCACAGTTAAAATCCTGCGGTCGGATGCGGCCCTGTGGCGCGCGGAAACCCGGCAGGGCAGGCCGCCGGAGTAGGAGGCCGCGCGGGTGTATAATCTTCACAAACCTCGATAAGCATCCCCTCAGCGAAGGAGAGGCAATCCCACCCATGCCTGACGACCTGCTCGTGATCGTGCCCTGCGGATCGGCGAAAATCTGGAAGAAGCACCCCGACCACGGTCCGGCCCCCGCCCGCGATGCGTATATTGGCTCGCCGTTCAAGGTCAACCGCGAGTTCGCCGAGCGGCACGCCGACCGCTGGGTGATCCTCAGCGCGAAGTACGGCTTTATCGACCCCGATTTCACCATCCCCGGCCCCTACGAGGTGACGTTCAAGCGGCGCGCGACGGACCCCATCGCCTACGAGCGGCTCGCCGAGCAGGTCCGCGAGCAGGGCTTGCACCGCCACGCGCGGATCAT
Organism: uncultured Anaerolineae bacterium; assembly: GCA_964637665.1. Lineage (GTDB taxonomy): Bacteria > Chloroflexota > Anaerolineae > Aggregatilineales > UBA3940 > CAZWUX01. The sequence continues at coordinate 10,036 of CAZWUX010000147.1, read as the reverse complement.
CGGGCTGGGCGGCAAGGACTACCGCGCTGCGATCCGGGCCGCGTTCGACGGGCTGGACGCCCGGCTGGAGTTCCCGACGGCGGGGATGGGGCTGGGCGAGTCGCTGGGCTTCCTCAAATCGTACGATCCGTGGGGGGAGGGGGAAGCGGCGGCTTTCAGCGGCGCGGACCCGCACGGCTGAACCTCCATCAGAGACGGGAGCAAATCATGACGCATCAGCAAGCGTACCCGGCGATAGCCCTCCTCGCACTGGCCGCGGTCATCGCGGGGTGCGCTGGCAGCGCGGGGTCGGTGGTGCCAGCGGAAGGGACCGGGGAGCCGACGCGGACGCCCGCACCGGACGAGATCCACCTGACGGCGGCGGATAACGGGCGGGAGATTGAGGCCAACCAGGGCGACATGATCGTCGTCGCGCTGCCTGCGAACCCAACCACCGGCTTTCAGTGGGACGTGGTATCCGAGGGGGACGTGCTCCGCCAGTCCGGGGAGAGCGAGTACATCCCGGATGAGCCGCCCGACTCGCTGGTCGACGGCGCGGGCGGGACGGCCATCTTCCGGTTCGAGGCCGCAGGGGCAGGGTCAGCCGAGCTTGCGCTGGAATATCACCGCCCGTGGGAGGAGGACGATCCCATCGACCTGTTTGCCGTCACCGTCACCGTGAACTAGCGCGGCCCGCCGGGCGTGGAGAACGGTACAGCCGTTCTCCCGGTCAAAACGGCTGCGCCGATTTGTACCATCGCCACCCCGGTGACGCGACGGTCGCATCTCCGCGCTAACGCCGGTTCCGGCGGGCGAGCGCGTCATTCACCAAATCGGGGGGAGCCGCCGCGCCCGCCCCCTCTCTCCCCTGAAACGCAATCCACCGTTATAATAGGACCATCGCGCTCTTAATTACGCACCGAATGGAGCCAACCGTGATGGACACACCGACCCTCCGTGATGCCCGCACGGCCCATCTGCCCGCCGAGTCGACTCCATTCATCGGCAGGCGGCAGGAAACCGCCGACATCCGCGAGCGGCTGGGGAACCCGGCCTGCCGCGCGCTGACGCTCGTCGGGCCGGGTGGGACCGGCAAAACGCGCCTCGCCATCCGCGCGGCGACCACGCTGGCCCGTGATTTCCCCGACGGCGTGTTCTTCATCGACCTGCAATCGGCGGGCGGCCCCGCCGAACTGCTGCCCGCCATCGCCGACACCATCAACCTGCCGCGCCCCGGCACGGGCGACCCCCACCGCAAGCTGCTGGACTACCTGCGCGACCGCGAGATGCTGCTCGTGCTGGACAACTTCGAGCACATGCTGGCGGGCGTCGACCTGCTGATCGACATCCTCGACGCCGCGCCCGGCGTCAAGCTGCTGGTGACCTCGCGCGAGGTGCTGAACATCCGGCACGAATGGCTGTTCCCGGTGGGCGGGATGCCGTACCCGGACCTGCCGCGCGCGGGCGACGTGACCCGCGATGACGCGGCACGCTACGGCGCGGTGCAGCTTTTCCTCGACCGGGCGCGGCGCGTCAGGCCGGGCTACGAGCCGGGCGACGACCTCGACGACGTGGTGCGCATCTGCCGCCTAGTCGACGGGCTGCCGCTCGCCATCGAGCTGGCGGCCTCGTGGCTGAAGGCGCTCGACGCCGACGCCATCACCGGGGAGATCGCGCATAACCTCGATTTTTTGCAGACTCGGCTGCGCGATGTGCCGGAGCGCCATCGCAGTATGCGGGCCGTGTTTCAGGCCTCGTGGGAACTGCTGACGGAGGACGAGCGCGCGGCCTTCAAGCGCCTGTCGGTGTTCCGGGGGGCGTTCTCGCGGGAGGCCGCGGAGGCCGTCGCCGGGGCATCGCTCGCCACGCTCTCGGCGCTGGTCGATAAATCGCTGCTGCGCCGGAGGTCCGGCGGGCGCTACCACATCCACGAACTGCTGCGCCAGTACGGGCGGGAGCGGCTGGCCGAGTCACCCGGCGACGTGGCCCGGACGCACGACCGGCACGGCGCGTACTACACGCGCTTCCTGCGCGACCTCCAGCTTGCCGTCGACGACCACCGCCAGTTCGACGCGATCCGCGCCATCGACTGCGAACTGCCGGATGTCCGCGCGGCGTGGAACTGGGCGGTGGAGGGCGCGCACGCCGGGCAGCTTGGCGGCTCGATCCACGCGCTGGGATCGTACTTTCACGTGCGGTCGCGTTTTGTGGAGGGCGCGGAGATGATGGCGGACGCCGCCGCCGCGCTGGCCGACGACGAGGACGGCGCGCTCGTGCTGGCCGACGTGCTGGGCGAGCTGGGCTGGCTGACCATCCGGCTGGGGCGGCTGGAGGAGGCGCGGGAGATCGTCGAGCGCAGCATGGCGATCTACGCCGCGCGCGGCGCGGACCCCACGCCCGGCATCGCGACCGATCCGACCATCCCGCTCGCGATCCTGTGCGTCATCGGCGGCGACTACGCCGGGGGGATCGCCTATGGCGAGGCGGCGCTGGAGCGGGCCGACCGCCAGGGCGACCGCCCGAACCGCGCGGCGGCGCACTACGCGCTCATCGGGGCGAACCTTGCAGCGGGCAACGTCGAGGCCGCCGGGGCGCACGCCGAGGCGGCGTGTACCTGCTGCAAGGAGGCGGGCGAGCGCTGGTTCCTCGCGTACTGCCTGAACGAGCGGGGCAAGGTCGCGCGGGCGCGGGGCGACTTCGACCGGGCGCGGCGCGACTATGAGGCCAGCTACGCGATCCGCGAGCAGATGGGCGATCCGGAGGGCATGGCCGTCGCGCTGAACCTGATGGGCGAGCTTGCGCTGGAGCGGGGCGATCACGGCGAGGCGGCGGACCTGTACCGCCGCAGCCTCGCGATTTACCGGGATATCCTCGACCGGGGCGGGCTGGCGTCGGCGTTGAACGGGCTGGGGCGCGCGGCGGCGGGGCAGGGCGACCGCGAGGAAGCTCGCCGCTGCTACCGGGAGGCGCTGGAGATCGCGGGGGACATGGGATTCGTCCCGCTGCTGCTCTCGCTGCTGCTCAACGCCGGGGAGCTTCTCGCCGGGGCAGGGCGGGAGGCGGAGGGCGTCGAGCTGCTGGCCCACGTACAGAGCCATCCGGCCAGTGGTGACGATCAGCGGGCGCGCGCGGCGGCGGTGATCGCCCGCTACGGGGGGGATGCCGCCGGGGGCGAGGCGCTTGACCTGCCAGCGGCGGCGGCGCGGGCTATCGATGCGCTGGACCCGGCCCGCCCGTTCGAGGCCCAGACCGTCGACCCGGCGATGGCGGCCAACCGCGAGATGCTCGTCGAGCCGCTGACCGAGCGCGAGCTGGAGGTGCTGGGCCTGATCGACACGGGGCTGACGAATAAACAGATCGCGGAAAACCTCGTCCTCTCGACCGGGACGGTGAAGTGGTACACCAGCCAGATCTACGGCAAGCTGGGCGTCAGCCGCCGCACCGAGGCGCTGGCCCGCGCGCGGGAGCTGGGGTTATTACAGTAAGAAGTGCCAAGTGCAGAGTGCCGAGTGCCAGGGGGGAGTGGCGCTCCAGCGGGGTTGGGTGCGTAGTTATCAGGTGTCAGTTTGGGGAATGACGCGCTCTACCGCCGGGGCAGGGTCGGCGGGGAGTGCGAGGGTCGGCAGGCCGGGCGTCGATGCTCGAAATCAGCGCGGCGTGTTCTCTGGGCAGAACCCCACCCTTAATCCCTCCCTCATGCTGTGGAGAAAGCGGAGCTTTCTCCTTGTGAGAATGGCTCCGCCATTCTCTACGGGTAGTGGAAATCCGAGCGAAGCGAGGATGGGTGGGGTTCCACGCAAAAATAACCAATAATCAGGTAATTCACCTGCAAGTCTCAAAACTGTCAGGTCGGCAACCCGACAAGCACATCCCACCCAACTGAACCCAACCCCCACCGCCCAAACCAACCCCGAACCCTGCCGTTCCGCAGATCGGCGGGCGCGGCGCATCGCGTACACTGACGGCGAGATCGAAGTTCGCCGGAGGTGACGTGATGGAATTGAACTTATCTTTACTGGCAGGAAGCATATCGACCGCCGTGTTTGTGGCGAGCACGCTGCCGATGCTCGTCAAGGCGGCGCGCACGAAGGACCTCGGCTCGTACAGCCTGAGCAACATCGTGCTCTCGAACGTGGGCAACCTGATCCACAGCGTGTACGTGTTCAGCCTGCCCGCCGGGCCGATCTGGGCGCTGCACTCGTTCTACCTGCTGACGACCGCGCTCATGCTGGTGTGGTACGTGCGGTACGAGGTGAAAAGCAGTGCCTAGTGCCAAGTGCCGAGTGCCGAGTGGGAGTGGCGCTCCGCCGGGGTTGGGTGCGTAGTTGTCAGTTGTCAGTCGCTCGCTGCGCTCGCTTTCAGTTACCAGTTGCGAGTTGGGGAATGACGCGCTCTATCGCCGGGGCGGGGGTCTGACCGTTTTGCGAGGGTCGCCCCGCCGAGGTTGCGATGTGCTCACCGGGCCGGGGCCGGTTTGACCTGCGAGAATCCCCTCCTGCGGGGATTCGCCTCAGGAAACTGATACAATACACCGCAGCGACACAACGCAGCCTGGGCGAAACTCCTCGTCGCCCGGAGCAGCAGAGAAGTACAAGCTATGAAAAACAACCCGGTTCTTCATCGTATCATCAGGGGGAGCACCCGTGCACGCCGCCCGTGAGTACATCGACCCCCGGCGGGGCGACGGTCGCTCAATGCCGCCGACTTCGCCTCCGGCGGGCGAGCTTTTCATCCACAAAAAACTGATAACTGAAAGTGAGCGCAGCGAACGTACTGAGGACTGATAGACTGACAGACTATTTCCCCCCGCCGCCCGATCCCCGTACAATGGGGCGCATTATCCGACCCCCAACCGCCAATCGAAAGGAGACCACCTTGACCGACGAGAATCTGGCGCTGACCCAGGACGAAGCCTTCGAGCTGCTGATGTACCTCGTGTCGAGCGCGCACGACTGCCTGACCGAGTCGCCCAACTACGGCGTGACGCGCCTCATGTTCGGGGCCGAAAAACTGGCGCGGGCGTGGGGTCCGCGCGCCGAGGGGGCGATGGCCGACTATCTGGCCGAGTTAGCCGCCCGCACCGGGGAGGAAACCGGCAAGCGCGACCTCAACCCGGAGGGGTACAAGACCTACATCGCGGAGATGAACCGCCGCGCCGCGCAGGAGATCAAGCGGCGGGCAGGGGAGGGCGGCGATGAGTAGAGACACGATGCGGGCGATCGTCGCGACGAAGTCCGGGCCGCCGGACGTGCTCGAACTGCGCGAGGTCGAGAAGCCCGCGCCGGGCGCGGGCGAGGTGCTGATCCGCGTCCGCGCGGCGACGGTCACCACCGGGGATGTCGTGACGCGGAAAATCCCGCGACTGGCGTACCTGCCGCTGGGGTTGTTGATGGGCCTCAAGCGGAAGCAGACGCCGGGGCACGAGTTCGCCGGGGAAGTCGAGGCGGTGGGCGCGGGCGTCACGCGGTTCGCGGTGGGTGACCGGGTGTTCGGGACGACCACCGGGCTGAGCGCGGGCGCGAACGCCGAGTACGTCTGCCTGCCCGCCGATGGCACGCTGGCGGCCATACCGGACGGCGCGAGCTACGAACAGGCCGCCGCCGTGCCGGTCGGGGGCATGACGGCGCTGTACTTCCTGCGTCAAGGAAATATTCAGGCCGGGCAGAAAGCCCTGATTTACGGCGCGTCGGGCAGCGTAGGGTCGTTCGCCGTGCAGCTTGCCAAACATTTCGGCGCGGAGGTCACCGGGGTGTGCAGCACCGCCAACGTGGACATGGTGAGGTCGCTGGGGGCGGATAAGGTCGTCGACTACAAAACAGAGGACTTCACCGCGAGCGGCGAGCGCTATGACCTCATCTTCGACGCGGTCGGGAAAATCTCGCGATCGGACTACGAGGCGGCGCTGGCCCCGGATGGGGCGTTCGTGACGGTCGGGAAGGGCACGGCGTCGGAGAGCGCGGACGACCTGGCCTTGCTCGGCGGGCTGATCGCGGCGGGCGAGCTGACGGCGGCCATCGACCGGCGCTACCCGCTGGATCAGGCAGCCGAGGCGCACCGCTACGTCGAGACGGGGCGCAAAAAGGGGAATGTCGTCATCGTCGTGGATGGTGGCTCATGAAGGCGGTCGTGTGCACGGCCTATGGGCCGCCCGACGTGCTCCAGCTTACGGACGTGGAAAAACCCATTCCGGGGGACGGCGAGTTGCTGATCCGGATCGCGGCGACGACCGTCACCGCCGGGGACTGTGAGGTGCGGAGCTTCAAGGTGCCGCTCTGGCTCTGGCTGCCGATGCGGCTGTTTATAGGCATCAGCAAGCCCAGAAAAATACTGGGGCAGGAACTCGCCGGGGAAGTCGAAGCGGCGGGCGAGTCCGTCACCCGGTTCAAGCCGGGCGACCGGGTGTTTGCGTCGACCGGGTTCCAACTTGGCGCATACGCGGAGTACATCTGCCTGCCCGAAGATGCAGGGGAGGGGGGCCTCGCGGCCATCCCGCCGGGCGTGACCTACGAACAGGCCGCCGCCGTGCCGGTCGGGGGGCTGGAGGCGCTGCACTTCATCCGGCTGGGCGGCATCCAGCCCGGCGAGAAAGTGTTGATCAACGGGGCGGGCGGCAGCATCGGCACGATTGCCGTGCAGCTTGCCAGGCGGGCCGGGGCCGAGGTGACCGCCGTCGACCGCGCGGACAAGTTCGACATGCTGCGCGCGCTCGGCGCGGACCACGTCATCGACTACACACGGGAGGATTTCACCCAAAGCGGCCAGACCTACGATGTCATTCTCGACGTGGTGGGCAAGAGTCCGTTCTCGCGCAGCCTGAGATCGCTGAATCAGAATGGACGCTATCTACTGGCGAATCCCAAACTGTTACAGATGATCCGGGGGCGGCTGATCTCGGCGACCGGGGATAAGAAAGTCATCTTTGGGTCGGCAAGCCATTCGTCTGAGGACTTAGCCCACCTCGGCGGGCTGGTCGCGGCGGGGAAGCTGACCGTCGCCATCGACCGGCGCTATCCGCTGGAACAGATGGCCGAGGCGCACCGCTACGTCGAATCGGGGCGCAAAAAGGGGAACGTCGTCATCACGGTGGGATGACGTGAAATTCTGAAATCACACGCTATAATCTGCCGGGGCAAAACGAAAGACCGCCTGAGTCCGGGTTTGCCCCAGATTCAACCGTACCCTGGAATCGTCACATTAACCTCGCACGAAGCATCCATATCAGACCGTAAACCGCATCCCGCTGCGCCGCAGCAGTCACCTGACTTCTCCGGCGCACTCAATCGCTGCCCAAATCCTACATAAGAAGGTCGACGTTATCATGTTATAGTGCCAGATCGACCGGCCCATCCTTAATCGCTCTGCCAGTCGTAGTTCGACGGTCGTTCCCAGAACGAGGCACATTTAATCGCACCAATCTTCAGGAGGAAATGAAATGTCCACCCGCATCTTAGGAACAACGCCGGAAGCTTACGCTCGGACCATCGGGGTCCTGTACGCGCTGCTCTTCTTCCTCGGACCCGCCGCATTTTTCGCGGGCCGGACGAGCGCCTACGTGCCCGGCGACCCCGCCGCGACGGTCGAGGGCCTGATGGCCGCCGAGTCGACGTTCCGAACCGGCATGGTGGCCGAAACGGCCATCGTCATCATCGAGATCGTGACATCCGCCATGCTGTACGTGCTGTTCAGGCCGGTCAACCGGGCGCTGTCGCTGGCCTCGACGTTCGCCCGCTTCGGGCAGGCCATGTTACAGGCCGTCAACCTGCTCACCGCCGTGCCCGCCCTGCTGCTGCTGGGGGGCGCGGGCTACCTGACCGCCTTCGCGCCCGATCAGCTCAACGCGCTCGTGCTGCTGTTCATGGACGTGAACGCGTTCGTGATCATCATCTGGGGGCTGATCTTCGGCTTCCATCTGGTGCTGATGGGCTATCTGGTTCTCCGGTCGGGCTTTTTGCCGAAATTCCTGGGCATCCTGCTGCTCATCGGCGCGGCGGGCTACCTCTTACAGAGCTACGGGCACATCATCGCGCCGCAGCTCGACACCACCCTCGCGACGGTCGTCATCGTCATGTCGGTTCCGGGGGAGCTGGGGTTCACGCTGTGGCTGCTGCTCAAGGGCGTGAACGGCGAGCGGTGGGAGGAGCGGGCGCTCGAAGCCGCCTGACGCCATCCGCGCGACAGCCCGGCCCGCGCGGGGACCGGCCCCCGTGACAAACGTCTGCAAGCCGAACCCCGGCGGGCGGCTCCGGTGAGAGAACGTACTGCCCCGGATTGGGGCAGTACAGCTTGTATCCGCCGATCGATCCGCTTGATCAAACTAAAAGGGTTGGAAGATGTCACGTACACTGCGGATGATTGGAATCGTCGTGCTGGCTCTGATTGCGGCGCTGGTCGTGAGCGTGACCGTGCCGTTCGGCACCGGGGCGGCGCGGAGCAGCCAGCGCCCCGATCCGCCGCCCTACGGCGCGCGCGGATCGCACCCGGTCGGGATGCGCGACCTCGCGACGGGCGGCGACACGCCGCTGGCGATGGTGATGTGGTATCCGGCGGACGGGGTGGATGCCGACGCGAAAATCACCTACCCGTACAAAGTCGGGATGCCTGCCCCGCTGGGAACGGTCACCTTTGCGACGTACAGGGGGCGGGCGACTCGCGATGCGCCGCCCGACCTCGCGGCGGGGCCGTACCCGCTGGCTGTGCTGTCGCCGGGCCTGTCGATGGGGCCGACCAGCTACGCGTGGCTGGCCGAGCACCTCGCGTCGTACGGGTTCGTCGTGATCGCGCCGGACCACCACGAGCAGATCGACCCGGAGTTCGACGTGCTGTGGCAGGCCGCCGTCGCGCGTCCGGGTGATATTCTGGACGTGCTGGCATATGTCGACGGGGGGGTTGGAGCAGGGGGCGCGCTGGCAGGGCTGGTCGACGCGGAGACGGTGGCCGTGCTCGGCCATTCGTACGGCGGGTACACGGCGCTGGCGGCGGGTGGCGCGCGGATCGACACGGAGGGCTTCACCGCGCACTGCGACGCGGCGTACGCATCGGACCATCCGGGCGCCTGGCTGTGTGATGAAACCCTGCCGCATATGGCCGATATGGCCGCGCTGGCCGGGCTGGACGGCGTGCCGGACGGCCTGTGGCCGCCGTGGGCCGATCCGCGCGTGGACGCGGTCGTGGCGCTGGCGGGCGACGCCTACCTGTTCGGCGAGGCCGGGCTGGCCGAGATGACCGTCCCGGTGATGGCGATCGGCGGCACCGCCGACGAGGATTCGCCGTACACGTGGGGAACCTATCCGACGTACGAGTACGCATCCAGCCCGGCGAAAGTGAGAATCGCGCTCGAAGGCGCGCAGCACATGATTTTCACCGGGCCGTGCGAGGCGGTTCCGCTGCTGCTGCGGCTGCTCTCCGGCGAGTTCTGCGCCGACCCCGGCTGGGACCGCTACACCGCGCACGACCTGATCGGCCACTTCACGACGGCCTTCCTGCTGGCGGAATTGAAGGGGGACGCGGACGCCGCTGCCGCGCTCGCGCCGGATGGTGTCGATTTCGACGGGATGGCGTACGAGGCGGTGGGGTATTAAGTGCCGAGTGCCAAGTAGAAAGTGCAGAGTGCAGAGTGCAGAGTGCAGAGTGTCACCCCGACGGGGTTGCAGACCGGCTCATTGGCTTGAGACGCAGGTGATTTAGCGAAAACCCCCACCTGACCTCTTAGTATTTATCGATTCGCCAGAACCCCCCTGTGGGCCTGCGGCCCATCCGTCCCCCCTTGCAAGGGGGGACAGGTCCGAGCGTCCGCGAGGACCAGGGGGGTTTTCGCAAGGATAAGAAAAACGTTCTGACAGGGCGCTACATCAGCCGTCCGATTTCCCTTTTTCCCACGCGCCGGGCGATAATGGCCCCAGATCACCGACACGACCGGGGAGACCGACCATGATACAGCCAGAGGACTACTTCGACTTCATCAAGTCGCGGCGCGTCGCGCGGAACTTCCTCGACAGGCCCGTGCCCGACGATCTGCTGTGGTCGATGCTGGAGGCGGCCCGCTGGACGCCGGTCGCGT
>CAZWUX010000146.1:0-10732 GCA_964637665.1 uncultured Anaerolineae bacterium | reverse complement strand
CACCGTCTGGCTCGACGGGATTGCAGTGGATAGCTGTCTGGTCCCCGCGCCGCGCGCTCACGGCAGCCAGATCGTGACCGTCGAGGGGCTGGCGCGCGATGGCGTTCTGCACCCCGTGCAGCAGACCTTTATCGACGAGGGCGCCGTGCAGTGCGGTTACTGCACGCCGGGCTTCATCATGGCGGCGGCTGCGATGCTGGCCGAAGGCCAACCGCTGACCGCCGACGCCGTCCGGCACGGCCTGACCGGCTGTCTGTGCCGCTGCACGGGCTACTACAAGATCATTTCCGCCGTCGAAAAGGCGGCGCAGCAGGGCCGGGCGGGGGTGGTTCCCGCCCCAACCCACGATCAACCGGCAGACTGAATCCTTTTCCCGCTACTCCAAGGAGAAATCGTATGGTAGACGAACAACAACGTGACCGCATCTATCAGGCCATCGTGGACGGCGACAGAAGCGCCGTCGTCGGGCCGGTCACGGAGGCGCTTGAGTCCGGGCAGGACCCGCTGATGCTGATCAACGAGGTGCTCAACCCGGCGCTCAAGGAGGTGGGCGATAAGTTCGACTGTGGCGATATGTTTCTGCCCCAGTTGATCATGTCCGCCGAGGCGATGGAGGCCGCCGTCGAGGTGATCAAACCCCGTCTGGAGGCCCAGCAGCAGACCATCGAAAGTCCGGGGCGGGTCGTCATGGCGACCGTTCAGGGCGACGTGCACGACATCGGCAAGAACATCGTCGTCGCGCTGCTTCAGGCGAACGGCTTCACCGTGCTCGACCTGGGCCGCGATGTCCCGGCAGGGGAGATCATGCGTAAGGCAGAGGAATTCGACGCGGATATCATCGGCCTGTCGGCCCTGCTGAGCACCACGCTGCCCTACTGCCGCGACCTCGTCCGGCTGCTCGACGAGAAGGGCCTGCGCGAGAGGTATCACATATTCATCGGCGGCGGGCCGGTCACGCCTGAGTACGCCGAGGAGATAGGCGCTCAATACGGCGGCGCGCACGCAGAAGAGGGCGTCCGCCGCATGATGAAGGCGATGGGGAGGGCATAACGATGCTTGTCGACTTTATGGAAGTCATCCGCCGCACGGAGAGCGGGCCGCACATCGAGGAGCGCGACTTCGACATCGAGGTGATCTTCAAGACCACGCAGGAGTTGATCAAGAAGTACGGGATCGAATACAACTCCGACGAGCTGATCACCCTCGACCCGGACATGGCCGACGCGGCCTTCAACGCCGGGCTGGACCTCGCGGAAAAGGCGGGGATGTACTGCGTGGAAACCTCCCGCGTGATCGAGTTCACCCGCGAGGAGCTGCTGTACGGACTCAAGGCCGCCCCCCGCAAGCTGCGGATCGGCTCCGGCAAGGATCAGCGCACGCTGAAGGCCACCGTCTGGGGGGCGGACAACCCGCCGTTCATCTGGGCGGGCTTTTCCGGCGCGCCGCTGACCGAAGAACTCTACCGCCAGTCGATCCGGTCTTACGTCAGAGAGCCGCTGGTCGACGCGCTGGGGCACGGCAGTTTGCACATCATCGACGGCATCGAGGTCCGCACGGGGTCGCCGATGGAGGTCCGGGCCACCCGGCAGGAACTCATCTACGTGCGGGAAGCGCTGATGCGGGAAGGCCGTCCGGGGATGCCCTACGTCGCCGCCGAGAGCAGCACGACCGCGATGGGCGATCTGGCGACCATGCACCCCGACTACATGACGCCGGGCAACTTCCACTTCGTCCCGACCCTCAACGAGCTTAAAACGGACTACGCCCGCCTGAGCAAGACGATGGCCGCCTACGAGTACGGCGTCTACAACATCAACCTCGTCGACGCGATCATCGGCGGGTACGCCGGTGGGCCGGAAGGGGCCGCCGTCGTGACGATCGCCGCCTTCATCCTCGGCCTGATCACGAACCGGGCGTCCGTCTCGCTGTGCCACCCGGCGCACAACAAGTGGGTGTCGACCAGCCCGCCGGAGAGCATCTGGGCCGAGAATCTGGTCGGGCAGGCGTTCGCCCGCAACTCGCCCATCATCACCATCGGCGACGTGTGGCCCAGCTCAGGGACCGGCACGCAGGACATCCTGTACGAGATCGCGGCGATCACGATCACCAAGCAGCTAACGGGCAACCACCCGCACGGCGTCGGCGCGACGAACGGCAAGTTCCCGCACGGCAGCGGCCTCGACGCGCGCTGCATGGCCGACGTCGCGCACGCCGTCTACGATCAGGGGATGACGCTGGAGCAGGGCAACGAGATCGTGTGCGCGCTCGTGAGCAAATACGAGGACAAGCTGGCCGATCCCGACATCGGCAAGCCGTACACCGAGGTCTACGACGTGGCATCGGCCACGCCGCTGCCCTGGTGGCTGGACATCTACGAGACGACCTGGCGGGAGTTCGAGAAGGAGTTCGGACTCAAGCGGTAAAACACAACGGCCCCCGGCGCTCGCACCCCCGACTGGCGTGAGCGCCGGGGGCCGGATACAGTATACGCCCTGTGCCTGGCGTGCCGGGCCGCCGGGAAGCGCATCGCCACCACGCGGCACGACGGCAGCTCAACGCACAGACCCCCGCCTCCGGCGCGGGAGCACGTCATTCCACCCACCTTGCAGCCTGCGATCAGCAGGCTGCTGTTTGCCAGAGGACACGATGCCCGGTTCTTCCGCCGTCGAGAAATCCGCTGCGCCCATCCGCCTGCGCTGGCAGCTTGCCGCCTTCGTGCTGGTGCGGATCGTCGTCAACACCGGCTACCGCATGGTTTACCCGTTTCTGCCCGCCATCGCGCGCGGCCTCGGCGTCGACCTGAGCACGGCGGCCTACGCCGTGACGCTGCGATCGGGGGCCGGGCTGGCAACCCCGCTGCTTGGCTCTGCCACCGACGTGCGGGGGCGCAAAACGGCTATGCTGTTCGGGCTGGGCCTTTTTGTTGGGGGGATGGCCCTCATCGCGCTGTGGCCCACGTACCCGGCGCTGGTCATCGCCATGCTGTGTTCGGGGCTGGGCAGGCTGGCCTTCGACGCGTCCGTGCAGACCTACATCGGGGACCGCGTCGACTACACGCGGCGCGGGACGGCCATCGCCGTGTCGGAGTTCGGCTGGTCGGGCGCGTTCCTGATCGGCATCCCCATCGTCGGGTGGCTGATCGCGCGCTCCGGCTGGGTCGCGCCGTTCCCGTGGCTGGCGGCGCTCAGCGGCATGGGCCTGATCGTCTTATGGCGGCTGATCCCCGATGAGGGCCGCGTTCCTGAACGGGGCGGTTCTGTCCGGCGGAATCTGTGGAACGTCGCCCGATCACCTGCCGCCCTAGCGGCGCTCTCGATTACGCTCCTCGTTGCCTTTTCTAACGAGGTGATTTCCATCGTGTACGGGGCGTGGATGGAGAACGCTTACGGCCTCAGGATCGCGGCGCTGGGAACCACGTCGATCGTGATCGGGCTGGCCGAGCTGGGCGGCGAGGGGCTGGTGGCCGGGTTCACCGACCGGCTGGGGAAACACCGCGCGGTCGCCATCGGCATCACCGTCAACGCGCTGGCGGCGCTCGTCATCTCGCAGGCGGGGGCCGCCCTCCCGGCGGCGCTGATCGGGCTGTTTTTGTTCTTCATCAGCTACGAGTTCTTATTCGTCAGCTTGATCTCGCTGCTGACGGAGCTGGTCGCGGAAAGCCGGGCGACCCTGCTCGGCACGAACCTCGCCGTTCACTCCGCCGGGAGGATGATCGGCGCGCTGGTAGGCCCTCTCGCGTTCCGGTCCGGCATCCGGGCGAACTGCCTGATCACCATCGCCACGTGCACGCTGGCGCTCGTCATCCTGCTGACGGTCGTACGAAACAGCCGCCGGGTGATTCTGGACTAAGCCCCCCAGCCGTTCACCTCAGGAACGATTCCCGATCCCGCGCGTGGGTCCGATCCGCTTGACAACAATTATAGTATTATAGTACGCTATAATTGTTCTGTTCATTCCGCTCCCTGAACTCTCAGGCAAACCTCTATGAACGTCCACCACTACCTGCGTGTGGACCCTGACGCGCCGATCCCTCTGGCTACCCAGTTAAGCCAGCAGCTGGAATGGCTGATCGCGAGCGATCAGATTCAAGAGGGCGATCAGCTTCCCCCGGTGCGCAGCCTCGCGCACGACCTCAACATCAACTACCACACCGTGCGGGCCGCCTACCAGCAGCTCAGCGACAACGGGATCGTCAAGACGCGGCGCGGGGCGCGTGCGACCGTGCAGGCGTACGATCACCAGCACCTTGCGGCCCGCGCGCCCGACCTGCCGACCTTCACCGTCGGCGTTCTCCTTCCCAACTATTCGCCCTACTACGCGCCGTTTTTGCAGGGGCTTGAGGTCGCCGCGCGTGACGCGCCCTGGCTGCTGTTCATGTGCGATACGCATTACTACTCCCGCAACGTGACGCGCCTGATGAACCAGCTCATCGCCAAAAACGTGGATGGCATCATCGTCACCCACTTCGAGACGCCTTACATCCCGGAGCTGCGCGCGACGCTCAGCACCGCGCCCGGCCTGCCGCCGATGGTCTACGCCGACACCCCCGGCATGGATGGGCCGAGCGTCCTGTTCGACCGGGAAGGGGGCGCATCCGCCGCCACGAAGCACCTGCTCGAACACGGGCACCGGCGGATCGGCGTCATCTCGCCGCCCGCGAACTGGATGACGATGCGCGAGGTTCACCGCGGGCACGAGCGCGCGCTGGCCGCCGCCGGGATCGAGATGGACCCCGATCTGCTCGTCACCGTGCCGAACTTCGAGCTTGCCTCCGGGGCGCGCGCCGCCGAGCAGCTGCTGGAACTGCCCGATCCGCCCGGCGCGATCTTCGCGACCGGGGATATGCTGGCGCTGGGGGCGATCCAGACGCTCAAAAATCGGGGGTTACGCGTGCCGGAGGATGTCGCCGTCGTCGGGTACGGCGAGTTCGAACTGGCCGCGCTGGTCGATCCGCCGCTCACGACCGTCTCCCTATCGGCTTACGAGATGGGCGTGCGGATCATGCAGATGCTCCAGCAGCTTCTCGAAGGCCAGACGCTCGAACCCGCTCAGGTCACGATAGATACCCAGCTTGTCGTCAGGCGATCCTGCGGCTGCACGCCACAGGAGATTCATCAAGGCTGAGTGGCCTCAGGCCACGGAAGGAGAGAGGTTCCACATGTTCTACTTGAAATCACGTCGCCTAGCACTGTTCGCCGTCCTGCTCGCCGCGCTGCTCCTCGCAGCGTGCGCGCAGCCCGCGCCGACGGCGGAACCGGCTGCGCCCGCAGAGGAGGAAGCAGCCCCGTCCGAAGAAGAGCCGGCGGAAGAGCCGATGGAGGAATCCGCCGCAGAACCGGCGGAGCTTACCCACGTGACGCTGCGCCTGCCGTGGATCATCAATGCCCAGTTCGCCGGTCCGTACATGGCGCTGGAGAAGGGCTATTTCGAGGACGAGGGGCTGGACGTGGAAATCCGGCCCGGCGGCTTCGACATCAACAGCATCACGCTGGTCGCGTCAGGCGAGGACACGTTTGGCCTGCACGACACCGGATCGCTGATCCTCGCCCGGTCGAACGAGATTCCAGTCGTGGCGGCGGCGACCTTCTTCCAGAAGCACCCCGGCGGCCTGCTGGCGCTCAAGGAGTCCGGCATCGAGACGCTTGAGGACATCGAGGGCAAGACCATCGGCTTTCAGGAGGGCGGCCCGTGGATGCTGTCCAAGGCCATGCTGGAGGCCAACGGGATCGACCTCGACACCATCAATCAGACGACCGTCGGCTTCGACCTCAGCCCGCTGTTCAGCGGCCAGATCGACCTGATGACGGTCTACGTGACGAACGAGCCGCTCATCGCGCAGGCGCAGGGCTACGAGACGACCGTCTTCCTGCCCTACGACTACGGCATCGAGACATCCTCCGAGGCGCTCTTCACCACCGACGAGTATCTTGACGCGCACCCCGACGTTGTGTGCGGTATGGTGCGCGCCATCCGGCGCGGCTGGGAGGAAGCGATCGCCAATCAGGAAGAGGCGGTGGACATCATCATGGCGGCGGGCGGCGAGGAGCTTGATCGCGACGCCGAACTTGCGCAGCTTGCGGCCAACGAGGATCATCTGCTCACGCCCGATTCCATCGAGCACGGGATCGGCTACATGACAGAGGAGCGCTGGCAGATCGCGGAGGACGTGCTCAGCGAGTACGGCCAGCTTGAGAATGATGTGGATGTCAACGATGTCTTCACACTTCAGTGTCTCGAAGAATAAATAAGGGTACCGGTCGGGGGGGCAGGGTTGCGGACTCTGCCCCCGGCCTGTATACCGGGCTATTGCTTCACCCCAACGACGCGTTTAACTTGCCAACAGGAGTAGCAGGATGTCGATGTTAGATAAGGCGGATGTCACCAGAGGCAAGATGCAGTACCACGTCCGTGTGAAGCCGGGAGATGTCGGCAGGTACGTGCTGCTGCCCGGCGATCCTGACCGCGTGCTGCGTATTGCGAAATACCTGACCGACCCGGAGGAGATCGTGTTCCACCGCGAGTACCGAACGGTGACGGGCACGTACAAAGGTATCACGGTCAGCGCCACGTCGACGGGCATCGGCTGCCCTTCAGCCGCCATTGCCGTCGAGGAGCTGGCGAACGTTGGGGCGACGCACTTCATCCGGGTGGGCAGCACGGGCGCGCTCCAGCCCCACGTTGAGACGGGTGACATCGTCATCAACACCGCATCCATGCGCAACGAGGGCACGACCCGCTTCTACGTCGACGACGGCTTCCCCGCCGCCGCCGATCACTTCCTCACACACGCCCTCATCGAGGCCGCGCTCGACCTGCGGGAGGAACGGGGCTACCGGCTGCACGTCGGGCTGAATTCCAGCGACGACGCGTTCTACGGCGAGACGCCTGAGTTCATCCAGAAACTGGTCGATCACAAACTGCTCAACGTCGAGATGGAGAGCGCCGCCGTCTTCACCATCGCCCACCTGCGCGGCCTGAAAGCCGCGATGGTGTGCGGCGTGTCGGGTAACCTCGTCACGGCGGATGTCGAGTACGAGGGCGAGAACACCCGGCTGGTGAAAGCCTGGGAAGATGCCATCGCCATCGCGCTCGAAGGGATCTACCGCTACGAGCAGAACTCACTCGCCGGGCAGCTATGAGCAGCCAGACTCAGCCGTTCTTCGCGCCCGAAGCGGACCCCGACCTCAAGCGGCTGCCCAAGTGCAACCTGCACACGCACCTCGAAGGGTCGATCCGCCCGGCCACGCTGTGGGCGCTCGCCGGGGAGCAGGGGGTCGATCTGGGCATCCCGGCGGACTCGGTCGACGACGCGCTTGGCGTGACGGGCGAAGAACAGAGCCTCGTCGATTACCTGAACAAGATCAGCCTGACCTACCCGGTCCTCAAAAATCCGGCGGCCCTGCGGCGAACGGCCTTCGAGGCCGCCGAGGACGCGGCCCGTGATGGGAACATCTACTTCGAGCTTCGCGCAGGCCCGGTGACGCACAGCACGCCGGATCTGCCGGTCGAGCACGTCATCCACAGTATCCTTGAGGGGCTGCGAGACGCCGAGGCGGCGTACGGCATGGTGTGCCGCTTCATCGTCGCCGCGCTGCGCCATCACGATCCGGCGGACAACGTCCGGCTGGCGCACGCCGCGCTCGAATTTCGGGGTGAGGGCGTCGTGGGCTTCGACCTGGCAGGGGACGAGGCGAACTACCCCGCCCAACTGCACGCGGAGGCGTTCCGCGTGGCGCGGGAGGGCGGGCTTGGCATCACCGTCCACGCGGGGGAGGCGGCGGGCGCGGAAAACGTTAAATACGCTGTGCAGGAACTCGGCGCGACGCGC
This sequence comes from uncultured Anaerolineae bacterium, assembly GCA_964637665.1. Lineage (GTDB taxonomy): Bacteria > Chloroflexota > Anaerolineae > Aggregatilineales > UBA3940 > CAZWUX01. Next base: position 2,904 of record CAZWUX010000146.1, on the reverse strand, counting down.
ATCGGGCACGGCGTGCACAGCGTCGAGTCCGGGGACGTGCTCGGGATGCTGCAAACGGAGCGGATTCTGCTGGAGGTCTGCCCGACGAGCAACGTGCACACCCACGCAGTAGCGGGCATCACCCGCCATCCGGTGCGCCTGCTCTACGACCGGGATATCCCCATCTCCATCGGGGATGACGATCCCACCACGTCACGGACGCGGGTCTCGCGGGAGCTGACGCTGCTGCGCCAGCGGTTCGACTTCACGCAGCCGGAGCTGGCCGACATCCAGCAGCAGGGCCTCGAAGCCGCGTTCCTGACCGACGCTGGCCAGCGCGCCCGGCTGATTGAGGCCGTCCGCACGGCGTGGGACTAAGAGCAGGTAAGCGCGACGCAACCGGCAGCAGATGCAGTCAAGGACAGGCACATGCCAAACGCTGAAGGCATCACACTGAGGGGCATCGAGAAGGTCTTCCACGGAAAAACGGATGTGCAGGCGCTCGACGACATTAACCTGCACGTGATGGACGGCGAGTTTCTCGCGCTCGTCGGCCCGTCAGGCTGCGGCAAGTCGACGCTTCTCCGGCTGATCGCCGGACTCATCCCACCGACGATGGGCGAAATCTCCGTGCACGGAAAAACGCCCAAACAGGCCCAGGAGGATGTCGAGTTCGGCTTCGTGTTTCAGGACCCGGTGCTTTTTCCCTGGCTGCGGGTGCTCGACAACGTCAAGCTGCCGGACCGCATCCTGCGGGATCGCAACCCGCTGCACCGCCAGAACCCGGAACAGTACGCCCGGCAGCTTCTCACCGACGTGGGGCTGGCGGGCTTCGAGCATCACTACCCCGAACAGCTTTCCGGCGGCATGAAGCAGCGCGTTGCGCTGGCACGCGCGCTGGTCTACCAGCCCTCGACGCTGCTGATGGATGAGCCGTTCGGCGCGCTGGACGAGTTCACCCGCGATAAGCTGAACATGCAGCTGCTGGAAGTCTGGGAGAAGTTCAGCGCAACGGTCATCTTCGTGACTCACAGCATTCAGGAGGCGGTCTTTCTGGCCGACCGCATCGTGGTGCTCGGCCCCAGGCCGGGCCACGTCGTGCAGATCGCGGATGTCCCGTTCGGGCGCCCCCGCGACTTCGGCATCCGCTACGCGCCGGAGTTCACCGATCTGGTGGCCGAGCTGCGAGGCCAGCTGCAAGCCGATAGCCCGGAACAGGCGGCGATATGACGAGCAAACTGGCAGAGACTCAGCAGGCCGATACGTTTCTGGGGCGGATGGGCGGCGCGCTCCGCGACTGGATTCCCGCGATCCTCGTCTTCGTGGGGATCATCGCCGCGTGGCAGGTGATCGACATCGTGGTGGGCGTGCCGCACTACGTCCTGCCCTCGCCAGCGGAGATCATCAGCGAAATCCGCGAGCGGGCGCTCGAGCTGCTGATTCAGCTCGGCTGGACGATGCTGGAAGCCACGCTCGGCTTTTTGCTGGGCAGCGGGCTGGCCTTTTTGACGGCGGTGGTCTTCGTCCACATACGCCTGCTGGAGCGCGCGATCTACCCCTGGGCGATCGTGCTCCAGACCGTGCCCATCGTCGCCATCGCGCCCCTGCTCACCATCTGGATGGGGTTTGGCCTCGCGCCGAAGGTGGCGATTGCGGCCATCATCTGTTTCTTCCCGATGCTCGTGAACTCGACGCGCGGCCTGCGTGCCGTCTCGCCGCAGGCGCTTGAACTGATGCAGATTCTCTCGGCGTCGAAGGCGGATATTTTCTTCCGGCTGCGGCTGCCGTCCTCGCTGCCCTACGTTTTCTCAGGGCTGAAGGTGGCGAGCACGCTGGCCGTCATCGGCGCGATTGTGGCGGAGTTCACCGGGGCGGATCGGGGGATCGGCTACGTGGTGGTTGCGGCGAGCTACCGCATCGACACGCAGCTTATGTTCGCCGGGATCGCCTACTCGTCGGCGGCTGGCATCCTGTTCTTCAACCTGGTCTCAGGTCTGGAGAAGCTTCTGCTTCACTGGCCCGGCGCGCGGCTGGAGGAGTAGATCGGATCGGGGGATGCGCAGGTTTCTGCCGTGCGCATCCCCCGGCTGCCGCCCTCGTGCGGGTCGGAGATCAGAACGACGTGTGTTCGGTGCGGGTGATGATCTCGTTTTGCAGCGTCTCGCCGAGGTTGCAGAAGTAGTCGCTGTAGCCTGCCACGCGGACGATCAGATCGCGGTACTGGTCCGGGTTGGCCTGCGCCGCGCGCAGCGTCTCCGCGTCGACGACGTTGAACTGGATGTGATGCCCGTCGAGCTTGAAGTAGGCCCGCACGAGGTGCCCCAGCTTCTCAAGCCCGGCGTCGTCGGCCAGCAGTTGGGGCGTGAGTTTCTGGTTGAGCAGCGTGCCGCCCGTGCGCGCGTGGTCCATCTTCGCCACCGACTTGATCACGGCGGTCGGCCCGTGCCGGTCCGCGCCCTGCACCGGCGAGATGCCCTCCGAGAGGGCTTCTCCCGCGTGCCTGCCGTCGGGCGACGCGCCCATCACCGAGCCGAAATAGACGTGCACGGTCGTCGGCAGCAGGTTGACGGCGTAGCGTCCCCCCTTCGTGTTTTTACGCCCGTCCACCGCCCGCATGTATGCCTCGAACACGTCCCGCATCACGGCGTCGGCGTAGTCGTCGTCGTTGCCATAGCGGGGCGTGCGGTTGAGCAGGGTTTGCCGGGTTGCCTCGTGCCCCTCGAAGTCGTCCCGCAGGGCGGTGAGCATCTCCTCCATCGTCATCGTTTTTTGGTCGAAGACGTGGTATTTGAGCGCGGTCAGCGCGTCGGTCATCGTGCCCACGCCCACGCCCTGGACGTAGGTCGTGTTATAGCGCGCCCCGCCGTCGTGGTAGTCCTTCCCAGTGGCGATGCAGTCATCCACCAGCAGGGAGAGGAACGGCGC
>CAZWUX010000145.1:1279-10760 GCA_964637665.1 uncultured Anaerolineae bacterium | reverse complement strand
ATGGTCCATGCCTTCTTGTTTGACAAGCCCTGAAATTAGCACTCAGGGTTATCTAGGCATTAGAGAGAGACGGATATATCTTGATCGACCGCCTCAGGGGATTGGCCGTCCGCGCACTCGGCAGCCGCATCGTGCGCGACTCATCCGTGCTGGTCGTCGCCAGCTACGCCTCGATGGGCCTCAGCGTCGTCACGTCGGTGATTCTGGCGCGGATGCTCGGCCCGGACGGCTACGGGCTGGTCATCATCGCGATGACGGTCGTTTCGACCGTCACCCAGTTTATGGACATCCGCACCGGCGAGAGCCTGATCAAGTTCGTCGGGTCCGCGCTGGCCCGCGACGAACGCGACGAGGCCCTGACGTTCTTCACGGTCGGCCTCACCGCCGACTTCGTGCTGATGCTCGCCACGTTCGTACTGGCCGCCGTCGCCGCCCCGATTGCGACGCGCCTCTACCCAAATGCCGACACGCTGCGGCGGCTGGTCGGCATCTACGTCTTCACGATTCCCTTCTCGACGCTCGAAGGCTCGTTCTCGTCGATGCTCAACGTGTTCAAGCGCTTCAACCTGCTGGCCGCCGCGCAGATGGCGCTGGGTCTGGTGCGGCTGGGCGTGCTGCTCGCGCTCGTCGGGCGGGGGGCCGCCGCCGTGATGTGGGGCTACGTGATCGTCGCGGCGATTTCGTTTATGGTATATGCCATCGCGGGCGTCATCTTGCTCGCCCGGAACGTGGGGCTGGGGCGTGCCCCGCTGCGCGGGGGCGCGTACCGCGCCGCGTGGCAGCAGTTTTTGCCGTTCGCCTTCCACACGAGCGTCACCCAGTCGATCAAGGCGCTCGCCGTCAACGCCGACATGCTGATCCTCGGCGCGCTGCGCCCGCCCGCCGAGGTGGCCTACTACGGCATCGCAACGAGCGCCGCCAGCCTGATCACGATGCCGACCTCACCCGCCAGCGCCGTGCTCTACCCGGAGATGACGGAGGCGTTCGCGCGGGAGCAGATCGACCGGGTGCGGCGGCTCGTCGGGCGCTACATGCTCGCCACGCTGGGGATCGCGTCGGCGTTCATCGTGTTTTATGCCTTCACGGCGGAGTGGCTGGTGCGGTTCCTGTACGCGGAGGATTACGCCGATGCGGCGGGGTTCATCGCGCGGCTGATCGTGATTGTCGGGCTGGGCGTGGCGGTCGAGAGCGTGTTCCGCTGGGTGCGGCCCGCCACGCTGGCGCGCGGCAAGCCGGGGTTGACGACGTTCTACAGCACGGCGGCGATTGTGTTCCGGGTGGCGGTGCTGGTCGGCCTGATCTACACCTCCGGCGCGCTGGGGGCCGCGCTGGCCTATGACCTGACGGTGGTGTTCACCATCGCCCTGATCGTGTTTTACGTCCTGCCCCGCCTCGGCGTCTGGCAGCCCTTTCGCAAACCCGATTCAGCCTGACGCTTTGCAGCGCGGCTTGCCGCGCTGCAAAGCTGGCACGCCCAAGCGTGCCGCAGAGTCCTCAAGTGGCTTCCCTCATTTTGGACGCTGCCAGCAGCGTCCAAAATCTATCGGGGTCACGGGGCCTCCGGCCCCGTGCGGGGGGTCGGGGGCAGCGCCCCCGGATCATTTCCCTTCTTCTCACACTCCTGCTACTCCACCCGGATCGCCTCCGGCGCGATCCAGAAATCACCACCGCCCACGAGGCGGACACGCTCCCCGGTGCGGGCGTCGTACCAGCCGATCCGCAGCCGGTAGCTGCCGGGGGCGAGATCGTCCGGCAGCCGCAGGCCGTAGCTGTCGGTCACGACCTCGCCAGTCGCCCAGCCCGTCGTGGGACGCGCGCCGCCCGCCGGAATCTGATCGCGCTGGGCGACGATGGTGCCATCCGCTGCGATGAAGTGGAGAAAGACCGTCAGGCTGCGGGTGATGGGTTCGTCTGTCTGCCAGTAGAGCGTCGGCGAGAGTCCACCGCCGGGCCGGATGGTCGTGGCCGAGAGATCGTAACCGAGCAGACGGATGCCGTTCACCCAGCCCGCATCAGCCTCGAAATCCATGTCCGGCATCTCGAACGTACGCTCCGGCGTGCTCACATCCATCTCGCCGATGACGGCTCGCTCCCCGACCGGTTCCCCGGAGCCGTCGTAGAGCTGAACGGCGACCGTGTAATGACCCGCGCTCAGATCGCCCGGCACGTACAGCAGGTGGACGCCGCGCCACACGTCCCTCCGCTGCCACTCCGTCACCGGATAACTCGCGACGGGCGGCACGGCCCGCGACGACTCCGCAATCTCGCCCTCGGCGTCGAGCCACACCAGCCGCGCGGCAACTCCCTCTTCGGGTGTGCGGCTGGCCCGCCATATCCAGACGACGGGCACTTCCTGCCCGACTTCCGCCTTCGCGGGCGGCTCGGCAGCCGCGACCAGCGTGAGCGCGGGCGTCAGCGCCGCGTCGAGCCGCCGGTCGACCTCCGGGTGAGCGGGTCGGCGCGGCCTCTCGACGACGATCGGCGCGAGGTCCACCAGCACCCCGACCGGGCTGCCCGCTGCATCGACCGCGTCCAGATTCCGGCGCTCGCCGGGTGAGTAAATCCCGGCTTGCAGCGTGTACGTCCCCGGCGGCGTGCCGGGTGGAATTCGCAGCGCGACCCGCTCCCTGACGTACAGGTCGGGGATCCACGTCGAGGTCGGCGTCCCGGCGGGATAGGTATTCACGATCTGCCGGACGACGTTCCCGGCCACGTCGCGCAGGACGTAAACGCTCGCCAGGTCTTCGTCGACGGCGTCACCCGCCAGTGTCCAGTAGACGACGAGCGGAACGTCCCCGCCGGATCGGACTGTCCGGTCCGGCAGGTCGAAGCCCAGCAGCTTGATCGCGTCGCCCAGCGTGGCCTGCGCCGGCGTCGTGACCCCCTCCTCGATCCCATTGGCGAACCGCTCACGCCGGATAAACGTCTGCCCCTCGTCGAAGACGCTCGCCTTCAGCGCGAAGGCCAGCAGCCCCGCACCTGCCACCGCCCCGAAAGCAGGCAGTGCCCTGACCCAGCCGGGCGGTGGATCAGCAGATCGAGCGGGCGGAGTCCTCCAGACGCGGGCCAGCCCCAGCGCCGCCGCCAGCCCGATCAGCGATGCGACGCTCAGCGCCAGCGCCACCCGCCGCACCGGCGTCGGCCCGAACCAGACCGCGATTTCGTGCGCCCCGGCGGGCACGTCGACGGCGACGAAGCCATGCGGACCCTCCGGGCGGACCTCGACCATCTCCCCGTCGAGGCTGGCGCGCCAGCCGGGGAAGTACGTCCAGTCGAAAACGAGCGTCGTCGGCTCATCCGCCTCGAAGGTGATGTCCGCCCGCTTCGGCTCCCACGCCGCCCCCTGCACGACCACGTCCGGCTGGGGCTGGAGCCGGGGGATCACGTCACTCTGCGCATACAGCCCGCGCAGCCGCGCCGGGTCCGGCAGCTCCTCCGTCCAGATCGGCGTGAACTCCGCAAAGGACATCCCGCCGATCTTTCCCGTCTCCTGCTCGTAATCGTGCAGATCGAGGATCGATGCCGTCGGCGGGTCCGGCAGGGTGATGCGGTACAACCAGGGCAGACTGTACCCGATGGACAGCAGCGTGGCGGCGGCCAGCCACCCCGCGCGGATCGCCGGGCGTTTAAGCCGCGCCGCCGCCAGCGCCATGCCCGCCCCCGCCAGCACGCCCAGCAGCACGTTCAGCGGCCCCAGCAGCCGCCAGGGGAACTGCACGTAGGCCATCAGCGGCATGTGCAGCCACAACCACGTCGCGGCGGGCGTCATCAACCCGATCAGGATCAGGATGATCGGCCCGGCGAGCAGCAGCCAGTTCGCCAGCCCGGCGTCCGCCCGTTTCTCCCTCCGCGCGCGGACGATCAGGCTCGCCCCCAGCAGCCCCAGCAAAAACTGCGGCCAGCCCACCGGGTAAGGCGCGTCGAGGTTCCACTGCGTCGTGTCTGTCGTCTGGGGCGGCGAGAAAAGCTCGCCGAGCGGCTGCACGTACTCACTCACGTCGAGGAAGCCGCCTGTGTAGCTCGCCTGCGAGATCGGCACGTAGCGTGTTTCCGCGATGGCGGGCAGCCAGAAGAACGCCGCCAGCCCCACGCCCAGCCCGCCCGCCAGCAGCAGCCGCCAGAAGGCGCTCGGCGCGTCCGGGCTGGTCCACCACAGCAGCGCCGCGTAGAGGATCAGGATGCCTGCCCCGATCATCGCGCTGATGTTGTGGGCCAGGATCAGCCCGGCGAAGAACCCCGCCGCCAGCACGACATCCCGGCGCCCTCCCCGCCGGGCCACGCGCCAGAAGGCCCACAGCGCCCAGATCAACATCGTCAGCGCCGCGACTTCCGCCAGCGCGCCGCGCCGTATCCAGTTGATGATCGTGTAGGGGGCATACGTGTAGGCCACCGCCGCGCCCAGCCCCACCACCGGGCCGCCCCACACCTTGCCCAGCAGGTACATGCCCGCCGCGCCGAACAGCGTATAGAGCACGATGCTCGCCATGTAGGCCCGCACCAGCGGCATCCCGATCAGGTGGAGGATTTCCGCCGGGTAGAGCGACAGCGGCGAGTAATAGTTGAACACCGGCGCGCCATACCCGTACATGAACTCCGGCGAATAACGCGGCCACAGGTCGCCCAGCCGCACGGCGTGGTCAAGCCCTTCGAGGCGATAAAGGTGGTCCAGCACGTCGTCGGCGCGGGGTAAATGGCCTGACAGCGCCGGGTGGATGGCGGACAGGGCCACCGCGAGCAGGACGAGCGCCGTGAGGGCCGTCCGTCCGGTTCCCGTGCTTGCGATGCGTTCCCCGGCGGCCCGCAGCGTTTCTAAAACAGCGCGGAGTCGTATTCCGGCGCGCTGTGAGGGTGGGATGTCGTTACGCGCCATCGTCTGATTCGGGCGGGCTGGCGTCGAACGCCTCCTCCAGCGTGTCCGCGTACAACACGAGCGCGTCCGGCCCCGCGAACGCGGCGAGCAGCCTGCCCGCCGCGATGCCCGCCTCGCTCGTCAGCCCCGCTTCGAGCGCCACCCGGCTCTCGAACGTGACCTCGACGACGGCGGTGTACGGGATTTTTCCACTGCGTGCGCCATACACCGTGCTGACCGTTTTCCGCCGCACGCCGGGCATCGCCTCGAGTTTCATCAGGAAGTCGTTATAACGCACGTCGGCATCCGCGCCGCCGCGCAGTAAGATGATGACCTTGACCATGCCTGCTGGCTGCTCCTGCCTGTGGGGGCCAGATAGTTTTCAGCTTGTAAAGAAAACTATCTGCTTGTTAATCATTTTCGTCCCTGGAACCCCCACTGCCCTTCAGGCGGAGAGGGTTTTCGTAAAGTAATCAGTGGGCCTTGTGATTCGTCAATAGCGTCGTGTGCCTGTGGGGTGATGCGCTGTTCGGGCGCTCGCTCAACCCAGCGCCTCATGCAGCGCCGTGACGGCCTCCTCCTCCGCCTCCCGCACGGCCCGGATGCCATCGGCGAGGTCGTCCAGCAGCCCATCGATGCCGCCATCGTCGAGCGGGAACGCCGCCCCGATCTCCCTCTGGATCGCCGCCAGCCGGTCCCCGGTTACCGCCCGCTCATTGTCCGCCGCAGGGCCCTGCTCCCTGAACAGCCGGTGGCTCCTGTCGAGCAGCTCCCGCGTCTCTCGGAACGCCTCGACGGTCTCCGGCAGCGCCGCCACCGCGAGGTCATCCCAGCACGCCCCCGCCGCCCGGAACACCTCCCCGGCATCCTTCAGCGCCGCGTTGTCGAGCACGCCCGCCGCCTCGTCGAGGAAGTCCGCGTACGTCGGGCGCGAAGCGCTGCCGCCCGTCCCATTGTGCTCGATGCTCGTGTAAACCGCCTTCAGCGCGTCATAGAGGTGCGCCGGGTCCGCGAAAATCTGCCGCCAGCTTTTCTTCTTGCGCTTGTTGGCCGTGAGTTCCGCCCACCGGTCGAGCGCCGCCAGCCCGAAATTGCTGGCCGATCCCTTCGGCGGGTCTTCGAGGTACAGGCTGACGCAGCTTCGGATCGCCGAGCTAACCGCCGCCGGGAAGTCCTCGACGCCCTCTTCCGGCGGCAGGATCGTCATCAGCCTGTTTTTGAAACTCGGCTGCGCCGCCCGCGCCTCCGCCAGCTCGCCCGTTGTCGTCGTGAGCGGCACCCGCGCCCTGTCACTGACGCGCACGGCCTCCCCCTCGATGTTGTACTCGAACACGACGATGGGCATCATCCCTGTGAACGGGCTGGGCGGCAGCCCGTTGTAGCTCAGCGTGAACATGTCCGCCCAGATGATCGGCGCCTGCTGGACGACGAGCGCTGAGAGCAGATTGTCGACCGCCTTTTTCTGGCTCGACGTTTGCCGCACCTCCGCCTCGATCCCCAGCCGGTCCACGACGTTCATCATCGGGTCGAAGGGATACCGCGTGCCGAGCGCGACGTGCGGCGGGTAGCCCTCATACTCGAACACGAACACCGTCACCGCGACCCCACCGCTCAACCCCAACAGCATCGCCTCACTGAACGGCTTTCCGGTGTGCGGCGCTTTCACGCCCTCATAAGCCAGCACGTTCCGCAGGGAGCCTGTCTCCCAGTGCATCCCGCTGAACTCGTTATAGTCGTCGATGCTGATCATGGATTCCCTTCCAACGTGGATTCAGGGTGATGCGAGAAAGCCGTGCGGCGGGCTGTCGAGGGATCGAGCCGCGCGCAGAAGCGGGTGCGCTCGGTTTGCACCGGTACCATGATCCTACATTCGGCGGTCTGATGCAAACGGCGGGCGGCCCGACGCGTCCATCTCACCGCCCTCGCGGATCAAAAAAGCGCCGTGTCGGCACGGCGCTTATGGTGCGATGCCCGGTTTGAAGGGCCGGGCGGCCCCACGAGCTTAATCCTCGATCAGCGGCAGGGTGAAGGTGAACGTGCTGCCCACCCCCGGCTTGCTCATCACCCCGATCTCCCCGCCGTGCGATTCGACGATGAGCTTGCTGATCGTCAACCCCACCCCGATCCCGCCGGAGTCGATGCTGGGAGCGCTCACCTGATAAAATTTGTCGAAGACGTGTTTTTGCTGCTCTTGCGTCAGCCCGATTCCTTCATCCTGCACGCTGACCTCTAAGTAACCGGGGATGGCCCGGCTGCGGATCGTGACCGCTCCCCCCTTCGGCGAGTACTTGATCGCATTGCTTACCAGATTGCGGATCACCCGCTTGATCTGGAAGGCCTCGCCCAGCACGGGCGGCGTCTCCACCCCGGATTCATACCGGATCGTGCGCTCGGAGTGCTGACGGATGAACGGCGCAAGTGTCTCGTCGATCAGCATGTCCATGTCGACCGGCCTCACCTTGATTTCGAGGTGCTCGTCGTCCGCGACCTGCGCGATGTCGAGCAGATTCTCGATGATCTGGCTCATGAGGCTTGCCTGCTCGTTGATGACCTCGGCGTAATGCTCCCTGCGGTTCTCGCTTAGATCGCGGCTCAGCAGAATCTCGCTGAACCCCTGGATCGAGGTCAGCGGCGTGCGCAGCTCGTGCCCGGCGTTCGCCAGAAACTCATCCTTCAGCTTGTCGACGGCCTGCAAGCGTGCATTTTTACGTTGGAGCGTTTTCTCCGCCTCAACGCGCCGCTCGACCTCCCTCCGCATTTCGCGCTGCCTGCGAACGCTGAAGATCGCCAGTCCGGTGGCCAGCACGAGCAGCGGCAGAATGAACTCGTCGACCTCGAACTGTTCGATCCGCGTCAGTGCATGGACGAACAGGTCGAACAGGTCGAACCACAGACTGGCCAGATACGCCGTGAGAGTCACAGTAATGAGGACGACCGCCTCAACCGCCGACCCGTCGGGTTTCCAGGTCGGCGTCCTCTCCGGATCGTTTACTGACCTGAGAGGGTGAGATTCATCATCCGACCCGTCGGCCTCGGATCGCCAGATGTGCGCAGTCGGCTGGCTGCCGAACAATACGGAAAATACCCGTCTAACGGGAAGGTATGTCAGGTTTGTTGTAGAAGCTGGTATCATGCAGGTCACGCTCCAATGACGCGGCCCTCTTGCTGTGAGGCGAAGGAGTGGATCCGGTGGATAGAGGGAAATTATGGATAATTTAGACGATCTACACTAATTTTATCTTTGCCCTTCGTCTGATTCTACTCTAGCAGGATATTCCAGAGAACGGCTCATACATCCGGCGTATTTTCTTCTCCTACGGATGGGGGATATTCGCATCACACAGGTATCAGCCATCCCGGTTAAACCCGAACCGGTCGAACAGGTCACCGTACTCCTCTAGAATTTGCTCCCGTGTGAAGGCCGGTTCCTCCAGCGAGTACGCGTGCTTGCTCTGGTACTGCCGGGCCTTGATCGTCTGCTCTTTCAGAATCTCGTCGAATTCTGGGCCGAGGTCGAACCCGAAGTGTTCGTAAATCTCCGTGATCGTCTGCCGGGGGTTGGACACCATGTCGTCGAACCGCACGATGATGTGATTCTCCGGCGGGGCCTGATCGAGCCAGTCCAGCGTGTAGCGATACCACGTCCTGACCGACTCCCACACCCAGTTATCGTACGGAAACTCACTTTCCGCCCCCTGAAAGTCGTTCCACACCATCCGCATGTAGCTCGCCAGCGAGGCCAGCACGCTGAGCGGGTTCCGCACGAGGTAGACGAACTTCGCATCCGGGAACGTCTCACACAACGCGTCGACCCGCGACGAGAACACCGGGTTTTTCGAGAGGAAGTGCTTCCCATTGGCCCCATGCGCGTACAGATGCCGTTTCAAGCAGCCCTCATAAAACCGCATGACGCGCTTCCGTTCGTGCGGGAGCTGATCGAACGTCAGGATTTCCGGCAGCACCTCATCGGGGTAGGGGAACACGCCCAGAATGAAGGTCGAGTTCCACGTATACAGCAGGATCAGGTCATCTTCCTCCGCCTTGAACAACCCCATCGGGTGGACCTCCGCCCGCTGGAGTGTGCGGCTGTTGATCGCATCGACCAGCCTGCCGAGCGGCCTGCCCACCACCCGGTCGATCTTCCCGATCAACCCGTACAGCCTGCGCTGTGTGATCGTCGGCGCAAAGCTGAGTTCCCACGTCATGATTGTGTTGAACGTCGCCTCATCACGCGCCAGCAGCCGGTGCAGGAACGTCGTCCCGCTGCGCGGGTTGCCGATGATGAACACCGGCTCCCTCACTTCCTGCTCGCGGTGGCCGGGGAACAGCGCCTTATCCAGTAGCCAGCCCACCGCGGCCTCCAGCAGCAGTCCCGGCGCGAGGATCAGCAAAAACACCGCCAGAATGAGCAGACGCTGCGGTGTCTGGTGCACGTTCCGCCGTTTCGATTCGAACAACGTGATGGTAATCAACCTGAAAAACAGCTTGAAGTTGAAGGTCACGTATAGGCTCCTGTGTTAGTCGGTGGTGGCTGGTAATTAACGCCCTCTGTGAGTTTATCAGGCCCGTCGGCTCCGCGTCACGTCACGCGGCGGCGGATTTTCAGGGCGATCTAAGTTGGTTTACAATCTC
>CAZWUX010000145.1:0-1269 GCA_964637665.1 uncultured Anaerolineae bacterium | reverse complement strand
CCCTATGGCCTCGCTTCCCGATCTCACGCGCGGCGAAGCCCTCCGGCTGCGGCTGCGCGCCCAGTGTTTGCACCCCGAAACCTCGCTGTCCCGCGCGGATAATCTTGCCGCGCATCTGTGCGGACTGCAAGCGCAGGATGCCGGGGCCGGGACGCTCTCATTCTGCCCTCGCGGCGACGGCCTGACCGCTCACGATGTCGACCGCGCTCGTGGCGTCGATCGCTCCATCGTACGCACCTGGGTCATGCGCACGACACTGCATTTCATCTCCTCCGGGAACGTGCGCTGGCTGCTGGCCCTGCTGGGTCCGCGCTCCATCGCAGGGACCCGCCGCCGCCGCGAGGGGCTGGGCCTGACCGAGCCTGCCATCGAGCGCGGGATCACGGCGCTCCGCGACCTGCTGTCGGGCGGCCCTCTTCCCCGCCCCGACCTGATCGCAGCCCTCTCCGAGCGCGGCATCCCCACCGAGGGACAGGCGGGCATCCACCTGCTGCTCCGCGCCGCCCTCGAAGGCGTGATCTGTTACGGCCCCGACGCCGGCGGCGTAGAGACGTTCGTGTTGCTCGACGACTGGCTGCGCGTCGTGCCACAAACGCAGCCCGGCGATCCTCTGGCCGCGCTGGCCCGCCGCTATCTGTCCGCCTACGCCCCCGCCTCCCCGGCTGATTTCGCCTACTGGGCCGGGATCACCCTGACCGCCGCCCGCGCCGGGTTCGACAATCTGGCCGACGACCTCGTCGCGGTGTCTGTGGCGGGGGAACCGGCCTGGCTGCTTTCCACGCAGCTGGCCTGGCTGGACGAGCCAGCCGGGCCGCCCATCGTGCGCCTGCTGCCCCGCTTCGATACCTATTTGCTCGGCTGGCGTGATCGCGAGGCGGCCCTGCCCCCCGCCTACACAAAGCGCATCCACCCCGGCGGCGGGATTCTGCACCCCTCCGTGTTGCTGGATGGCCGGATTATCGCCCGCTGGCGCTCCAAAAAACGGAAGGGTGGATTGGCGATCGCCGTCGAGCCATTCGAGCCTCTGGACGCACCGGTGCGCGAACTGCTGTCCGCCGAGTCCGCCCGGATCGCCCATTTTCTGGACACCGGTGTGACGTTATCTGTGGATAGGTAGCAGGTGTGCGCTGTTTGAAAGGCCCGCCTATCGGGTCTGCGTCGCTCCAGCGAGGCCGCGATGTGCTTGCTGGGCGTCCGCCATGCCTCCACAAATTAGGGTGCGATAAAATCACGTTCTCCCCTATGATCGAGGCATGACCCGGCGCTGCA
>CAZWUX010000144.1:0-10767 GCA_964637665.1 uncultured Anaerolineae bacterium | reverse complement strand
GCACGGCGTGGGATGCAGACTACTGTCCTATCGTCAACTGCGGACCGGACACGCCCATCGGGCACGCCGGGCCGCTGCCGCAGTTTAAGCTGGAGCGGGGTATGCTGCTGCACGTCGACTTCGGCGTCAAGCAGAACGATTACTGCGCGGACATCCAGCGGGTGTGGTACGTGCGGCGGGAGGGCGAGCAGACGCCGCCGGAACCCGTGCTGCGTGGCTTTGAGGCGGCGCGGGGCGCGCTCCAGGCTGGATTCGACGCGCTGAAACCCGGCGCGCAGGGCTGGGAGATCGATGCGGCGGCGCGCGCGGCGATGGTTGAGGCCGGGTATCCGGAATATCAACACGCGTTCGGGCACCACGTCGGACGGTCGGCGCACGACGGCGCGACGGTGCTCGGCCCGCGCTGGGAACGCTACGGCGAGACGCCGTACGGCGTGATCGAGGCCGGGAACGTGTTCGCCATCGAGCTGGGCGTCATGGTCGAGGGGTACGGGTACGTGGGGCTGGAGGACAATGTGCTCGTCACCGAGACGGGCGCGGAGTGGCTGTCAGAGCCTGAGGACGACCTGTGGGTCATCTAGCCGAACGAGCGCGATCCCGCCAGAGGGGGCAGGGCGGATCGGCGACGCTGATCCTGATGGCCCTGACGATGGCGAACTTCGGCATCAGCGGCGGGCTGCTGGGCGTGGCGTGGCCGACGATGCGCACGACCTACGGCGTGTCGCTCGACGCGGTGGGCGTGCTGCTCGCGACGAGCACGATGGGCTTTATGCTGGGTGGTATGGCGAGCGGACCGATCGCGGCGTGGCTGGGCGCGGGCCGCCTGATGGCGATCAGCAGCGTGGTCCGCACCGCCGGGGTGGCGGCCATGACGTTCGCGCCAAGCTGGTGGACGATGGCGCTGGCCGGGGTGTTCAATGGGCTGGGCGCGGGTGGGCTTGAGGTGGGGATGAACAACCACCTCGCAAACCATCATGGCGCAGGGCCGATGAACTGGCTGCATGCGGCGTATGGGATCGGTGCGACGGGCGGCCCGCTGCTGATGACGGCCATCCTCACGCGCGGCATGTCATGGCGGTGGGGATACGGGATCGCGGCCATCATGCAGGCGCTGCTGATGGTGTACTTCATCGCGGCGGCGGGCCAGCTTCAGGGAGCAGACGCCAGTCCGGATGACGGCACCCCCGCCGGGCGGCAGGCGTCGATGAGGCAAACGCTGCTGCGCCCGATCGCGTGGTTCGGCATCCTGTTGTTCATCTTTTATACCGGGGTCGAAGTCTCAGGGGGGCAGTGGATTTACCCGCTGTTCACCGAGGCGCGGGCCATCACCGCGCAGGTCGCGGGCGTGTGGGTCAGCGTCTACTGGGGCGCTCTGACCGCGATGCGGCTGCTGGCCGGGGCCGTCGCCAACCGGATCGACACGGATACGCTGCTGAGGGCGTGCATGCTGGGCGTCATCGCCGGGGCGGGCCTGCTGTGGTGGGGCGTCGTCCCGGCGGTCAGCTTCGCCGGGGTGGCGCTGATGGGCGCGGCGCTCGCGCCGATCTACCCCACGTTGATGTCCGTGACGCCGGAGCGGGTGGGTAAGGCCCATGCGGCGAACGTCATCGGCCTGCAAACGGCCTCCGCCGGGATCGGGGCCGCCGGGCTGCCCGCGCTGGCGGGCGTGCTGGCTGAAAGCATCAGTCTGGAGATCGTGGGGCCGTTCCTGCTGGCGACGAGTGGTGTGCTGTTTCTGCTGCACGAGGCGGCGATGTGGCGGGCGGCGCGAGCCTCAACCTGATGGGGGTGAGGGGACTTCGTCACCGGCCAGAGGGACCGAAAACGAGAAGGTGCTGCCCACGCCATACTCGCTCGTCATCCAGATTTCGCCGCCGTGCTGCTCGACGATCAGCTTGCTGATCGCCAGTCCAAGGCCGGTGCCCTCGCTGTCCGTATCCCCGGCCCGGTAGAACTTCTCAAAGAGATTCTTTTGCTGTTCGGGGCGGATGCCCTGCCCCTCGTCAGACACGTTCAACACGAGACGCTCGGATTCGAGGCGGCCCCAGATCGTAATGAGGGAATCGTCCGGCGAGTATTTCACGGCGTTCGACACAAGGTTACGAATCACCTGCCCCAGCCGGAACGGATCGCCATGAATGTACGGTATGTCGGCCAGATCGCGAATCTCAAACCTGTGGCCTGACGAGGTTTCGAGGAATGGCTCGACGACCTCCGATACAAGCCCTGCCACGTCGAGGGGTTCGGGGTTGAGGTCCAGCCCAACACCGGCCTCCAGACGGGACAGGTCAAGCAGATCGTCGATCAGGCGGGCGATCTTGGTCGACTGCTCGTTGATGAAGCCCAGATAGCGCAGCTGGCGATCGGATTCGAGCTGGCGAGTGAGTAGAATCTCGCTGAAGCCCCGGATGCTGGTGAGCGGCGTGCGGAGTTCGTGGGCGGCGGTCGAGACGAAGCTGTCTTTCATGCGCGCGACCTCTTTCTGGGCGCTGACATCGCGCATGATGCAAACGGCACCCAGCAGCGTGCCGTCCGCCTCCTCGACGGGTGCCAGCGCCACCTCGGCGTCGAACGTCGTGCCGTCCTTCGACTTCGCAAGCACGTCCAGGCGCTCGGTCTGGCGGTGCGTCTGCACCCGGCTCAGGGCACCGGCGAGGTTTTCCGCGCCGCTCCCTTCGAGCAGGGTCATCGGCGGGCGGCCCACCAGATCGGCGGCGCGGTAGGCGAACAGCGATTCGACGGCGGGGTTGCAGGTTTCGATCTTCCCATCCGCCCCAAGCAGGAAGATGGCATCGGGGCTGCTGTCGAGGATGGCCCGCTGCTGCTCAAGCGCTTGTTGAAGCTCGGCGGTGGCTTCCTCGACCGCCTGTTTCAGGATGCTGCTGTAGTTCTCCAGCTCCCGGTAAAGCTGTGCGTTCTTGATCGCCACCGCTGCGTGGTCGGCAAAAAGGCCGAGCAGCTCCGCATCGCGTTCATAAAAACGGTGTTCCCGGTCCTCACCCGTCACGGCGTTGATGACGCCGAGGAACTCGTCCCCCCAGCGGATGGGGACGCCGAGCGCCATCCCGAACGTGTAATCCTCATACAGAGGCGAGCGGCCCTCCCAGATCGAGTAGTCGTCGACGAGGATCGTCTCGCCGGTTTCCCACACCCTGCCCGAAAGCCCCTCGCCGCGCTTAAGCTCTGTCCCCAGCGGAGCGGTGTTCTTCCCCACGGCGACAATCCACTCCAGCGCGCTGCGTTCCGGGCGATAGAGATACATGCCGCCCGAATCGGCCTCGACGATCTGAAGCGCGCCCCGGACGAGTCTGTCGAGCAGCACGTCGAGGTCCAGCTCGGTCGTCATGTGGAGCGTCACCTGCCGGAGGACCTCAAGCTCCTCCGTGTGGCGCTGGACGCTCTCGAACAGGCGGGCGTTGCGGATCGCCACCGCGGCCTGATCGGCAAACGCCTTGAGCCGCCGGGCGTGTCTGGCGGTGTAGAATCCCTCTTCGTGGCTGAAAAGCGTAAAAAAGCCGATCACGTCATCCTTGACGCGGATGGGGGCGCCGATGAAGGACCTGCCAAGCTCGTTCTCAGGGATAAGCCGAATCCAACCTGGGTAATCGGTTATCGAGTCGATCACGAGCGGGTCGCCGCTCTCGGACATCTCACGCAGGTTGGCCGTCTCGTCGACTCTCAGGGCCGCAGTGTAAAGGCGCTCCTGCGCCGCCTGCTTAAAGCCGCGCACGCGGACCAGCCGGGCGACGCCGTCCTTGATCAGCATGATCCCGGCTGTGTCGTGGGGAACGACCCGTTCGACGTTCGTGAGGATGCGATCCAGCACCGCGTCGACTTCGAGCGTGCTATTCAGAACCGAGACGATATCGGCCAGCGCCTCGGCCAGCGTCCGCTGCTCCTGCTCAGACTCGAAAAGCCGGGCCTGCCGGACCGCGATAGCAAGCTCACCGGCGACCTCGCGCGCGATGCTCACGTGGTTCTCGCCGAACGTGTAAGGCTCCGCCGCCGCCACGTTCAGGGAACCGATCACGTCGCCCTCAACACGAAGCGGGACGTTAAAGTAGGAACGAATTCCTCCCGCAAGCAGCGTGTGTTCTAACATCGACCGTTCGGAGACCTGCTGAAGATCATCGACCATGACGACCTGATCGTCCTTCAACCGGCGAAGGAAGTCCGCGCCGGGCGCGAGCGGCTGCTCCCTGTCCAGCCTGAACTCTGCCCCATCCCGAACGTTGATCGTCAGTATGGACAGTTTGGTGCGCTCGGCGTTAAAGAGGGTCACGCTGGCCCGCGAGTAAGGAATAAGCTGGGAGAGGTAATCGAGGCTGATCTGGGCCACGTGCTCCGGCGAGTGGGCGGCCAGAATGGCCTGATCGAGCTCGTGGAACGCCTTTAGACGCTGGGCCTGCTGTTTCAGTCTTTCCTCGGCGCGGGTACGGTCGGTAACGTCGGTGTTGGCAAACACGCAGGCCAGTACGCTGCCATCCTCGTCCAGCAGAGGGTAAAGGCGGGAGACAGTATGTCGTTCCTCGCCGGTGTTCATCTGATAGACGATCTCGATGCTGTGCAGGGAGCGCTCATCGGCAAAAACTTCCGCGACGAGTTCCCTGATACAGGTGCGCATGGCCGGATCGGGCAGCAGGGATTCGTATGAACGGCCAACGATGGCGTCGCCGTATCCGAAGACGCGCTCGCAGGCGGGATTCCACGTCTGGATCATCCCCTGACGGTCGACGGAGAAGATCGGGTTGGGGGAATTTTCGACGGCCTGTCGATAGCGCTGGCCGCTGACCCGCAGCGACCGCTCTACCTTACTCCGGCGGGCAAGCTCTCCGCGCAGCAGGCCGTATAAGCTCAGGGCTGTGATGGTAACGTAGGCGATGCCCTTATAGGTCTGGATTTGCGCCTCGCGCGCCGGGTTTCCGGCGGCAAGCACACCTGCAAGCCAGTCCGTGACCAGGACCCACAGACCGCCGATGATGATATACAGGATGGTGAGCCGCAGGGCCGAACCCGATTCAGACTGCTTCATAGCGCGTCGAAGGTAAGATCTTTTGCAAAAGGTGGACGTTCATAAGCTGAGTTTATCACAAGAGCAGGGGGGAGTGTATCAGGGAGAACTAGTAGCTCGGGAAGAAGGGACGCTCAGACTATCTACTTCTAGTATTATATATCCAGCGATCTGATCCAAGTTCTTACGTTAGGATAAACAAATGCTTCAAGATGACACTATTCGTAGATTAGTTCTCGAGACCTTTCATGATGAATCAAACACTCAGTATATCAGTGTTTTGCGCAATGTGGGAAAGCTCGCACATAGTCGCGGTTTGATTGATAGAGAGCATCTACCGAGAGAGGATGCCGTAAAAGCTAATGAGATTGTATGGGATTTAATTGTTGAACGAATCATTACTTTGGGGATCGACAGCAACAATGAAGAGTGGCCTTGGTTACGTCTTACAGAATATGGAAAAAGTGTTATAGGGGAGGCCGGAACGGCTCTTTACGATCATGGCATGTACATGGAGCGACTTGAAAGTATTGTTCCTCAACTCGACAGTGTAATTAAGCAATATGTAATTGAAGGGTTGCGTAGTTTTCAGCGAGGTTTGATGTTCGCTTCGGCTGTAATGTTGGGGGCCGCAGCGGAGAAGGCAGTACTTCTATTGTTAGAATCAATTGCTGAGTACGAAAAAGACCTGACAAAGGGATTAGAGATTGAACAGTTATTGGAGCGACCTCGTTTGCCGACAATCTTTAGCTTAATTCGTCAAGAGATAGATGGACTTATCGCTTCGAATACTTTACCGTATGCGGTTCATCAGGGAAGCACAGAACATTTATTGTCATTGTTCGAGATGATACGTGTACATCGTAATGAGGCGGTACATCCGACGGTGGCACAAGTAAACAGAAATAAGCTTATCCTTGTAATACAAAGCTTTCCAGCTGCTCTGGAATTAGTATACAGGTTACGAGGATGGTTTTTAGGATCAGAAAAAGCTTAAGAACCATAGTGGCAGTTTTTGAGTAAATCGAGGGTAAAACAAATGCCCCCGGCAGGACTCGAACCTGCAACCATCGGCTTCGAAGGCCGCTACTCTATCCATTGAGCTACGAGGGCATGATGTGTCTATTCGGTTGGAAGGTCGATCATAGCACCACAGGCCGGGTAGAGCCACACAAGCGCCGTGAAGAGAACGTCACAACTCAGGTACACGACCGCGTCAGGCGCACCCACCCTGAACGTCCGGCCAAGAGCGGTTCATTCCCATAATCACACAAGCCGGGCCGGAGCTAATCGCTCATCTCGTGGCGACCGTCGAGCGCCCCGGCCAGCGTCACGCTGTCAGCGTATTCGAGGTCGCCGCCGACGGGCAGGCCGCGCGCGAGGCGAGTGAGCTTCACTTTGCCGCGCAGGTGCTTGTGAATGTACATCGCCGTCGCGTCGCCCTCAAGGCCGACGTTGGTGGCGAGGATCACCTCATGGATGGGTTCCTTCTCGACCCGCGCAAAAAGCTCGCGGATGCGAAGCTCCTCCGGGCCGATGCCCTCCATCGGGTTGATGGCCCCGTGCAGCACGTGATAGCGCCCGGTGTAGTTCCCGGCGCGGTCGATGGCGAGCACGTCCAGCGGCTCCTCGACGACGCAGACCAGCCCGGCGTCGCGCCCCTCGTCCCGG
Source organism: uncultured Anaerolineae bacterium (assembly GCA_964637665.1). Classification (GTDB taxonomy): domain Bacteria; phylum Chloroflexota; class Anaerolineae; order Aggregatilineales; family UBA3940; genus CAZWUX01. The sequence continues at coordinate 4,085 of CAZWUX010000144.1, read as the reverse complement.
CAGATGGGGCAGGGGTCCTCCTCGGTGATGTTGAAGCACACCGAGCAGATGCGCGTCAGCGACTTGAGATCGTGCAGGGCGTCGGCCAGCGCCAGCGAGTGCTCCTCCGGCATACGGAGCAGATAGTACGTCAGCCGGGCGGCGGTTTTCGGGCCAACCCCCGGCAGACGCGAAAATTCGTCGATGAGACGCGTCACCGACGTGGGAACCGGCTGGCTCATCGGCGGTCAGAACCCCATACCGGGGATGTCGATCCCACCGGTCAGACCTTCGAGGCGCTGGGCGGCCATCGTCTGTGACTGCTCGATGGCCTGGTTGACGGCGGCGACGAGCACGTCCTGAAGCATCTCGACATCGTCCGGATCGACGATCTCCGGGTTGACGGTGATCGACCGGATGCGCTGGTGGCCGGTGATCACGACGGTGACCATGCCACCGCCCGCGCTCACCTCGACGGTTTCGTCGGCAAGCTCCTCCTGCGCCTTTGCCATGTCGGCCTGCATCTTCTGAATCTGCTTGGCGAGGTTGCCCATATTGCCCATTCCGCCCGGCGTTGGGCGTCGTCCCTTGCTCACGGCTCTACTCCTCCTGATCTTCGATGTGCGATATGCTTCCGCCGAGGTCGTTGACGGCAAATGACACGAGGCTGTCGTTGGCGATCAGGTCGTCGACCGCGCGCGTTTTCTGTTCGACGGCGGCCCCGGACTGCTGCGCGCGGCAGCCGACCCGGAGCGCCCGGTTAAAGACCTGCTCGAAGGCCGCCTCGATGACCCGGCGGTTCTCGTCGTCCTCAATTTTAGCGCACAGCACGTCGCCCGGCATTTGCAGGATGATGCGATCCCCTTCGACCCCGTACAGGCCCCCGGAGCGTAAAAGGGCCTGAATCATCCCCGTCTCGTCGTAGCGGCGGGTGACATCTAAAATTTGATCCCACCTGGCGTGTACATCGGCAAGGCTCAGCTCGGCCTCTGATTCGGGCGGGGCGGCGGCTCCCAGCTCAGGTTCAGGGGCGGCGATGTGCTCACCGGGGGGCTGCTCCGGCGCGGGCCGGGATTCCTCCGCCCGGTCGGGGCGCGGGGCGGCGGATACGCTTGGCGGCGGGGGCGCGCCCTGCGCGGGGGCCGGGCTGGCGGCCTCGCGAGCGAGGGTCAGCACCTCGACGCTCTCCACGAAGGCGATCTCCAGCGGAAGCTGGGGCTGCCAGCCGCTCTGCTGGTTGCCCGCCGCCTCGTTGAAGTGGCGCAGCGCGGCGAGCAGCGCCCGGCGGGGCAGGTGCGCGGCGTGATACTCGACCACTGCCATCTCGTCCTCGGTGACGGCGACATCCGCAAAGCCCATCCCGCCGGTCTGGACGAGCATCACGAGCCGGAGATACTCGACCACCTGCCGGGCGAACTGCCGGGCGTCCGATCCCTCGTCGAGGGCGTGGTTCACCACGTCCAGCCCGGCGCCCACGTTGCCTTCGAGCAGAGCGTCAGTCAGCGCGATCACGGATTCGTCCGCCGCCGTGCCCAGAATGGCCCGCGCGAGGTCGAGCGTGAGGGTTTGATCCGGCCCGGTGATGAGCTGTTCGAGCAGGCTGATGGCGTCGCGCAGCGATCCGGTGGCCTGCCGGGCGACGAGTTCCAGCGCGGCAGGCTCGGCGGCGATGCCCTCATAGTCGAGAATCGCCTCCAGCCGGGCGATGATCTGGCCGAGCGGGATGCGGCGGAAGTCGAAGCGCTGGCAGCGCGAGAGAATGGTCTGCGGGACCTTGTGGATCTCGGTCGTCGCCAGCACAAATATAGCGTGCGCGGGGGGTTCCTCAATCGTCTTGAGCAGCGCGTCGAACGCCGCGCCGGAGAAGCGGTGAACCTCGTCGATAATGTAGACCTTGAACTGGCCCTCGTTGGGCGCAAAGGCGATGCGGTCGCGAAGGTCGCGCACGTCGTCGACGCTGGTGTGCGAGGCGGCGTCGATCTCGATCAGGTCGAGGAAGCGGCCCTCGTTGACGGCGAGGCAGTTGTGGCACTCGTTGCAGGGGTGCATCGCCGGGTCGGCGTGCAGGCAGTTGACGGCCTTGGCGAGCAGGCGGGCCATCGTCGTCTTGCCGGTGCCGCGCGGCCCGGCGAACAGGTAGGCGTGGCCGACGCGCTCGCTCGCCAGCGCGTTGCGCAGCGTCTGTGTGACATGCTCCTGCCCGACAACGTCGTCGAACGTCATCGGACGCCACCGGGAATAAAGGGCCTCGAAGCCCATGCGCTGCTCCTGAGAAATGCCTGCAACAGGGGTCGACCAGATGTTCGGAGTCTAACATCGGGCGGAGGGTGGCGCAACCGCGCCGCCGGGGTGCTAACCATGTATCAATGTGCCTATAATGATAAGAAAAGGATGACTCCCATACGGTCTAAGAAGGAGGTTTGTGATGGCCGACGTGACCTCTCGACAGATAGGCCGGGAAATGACGGGATACGCGGAACGCTGCGCGGCGATTCTGCGGCGCGTCTTCGGCGGCTATGGGCAGGTCGACTTCGCAGTGCGGTTGTGGGATGGATCGAGGCCCATCCTGCCGGAATCCGGCGAGCCGCGTTTCACACTGGTCGTCAATCACCCGGCTGCGCTGCGCAGGATGCTCCTGCCGCCCAGTGAGATCAACCTCGGCGAGGCGTTTATTTTCGGAGATTTCGACATCGAGGGTGACATCTTCCGCGCGACCAGCCTGCTCGACTATTTTCCGCAGGTTGACTTCACGGCAAGTGATCTCGTCTGGCTGGGGCGGAACCTGCTGGCGCTGCCGCGGGAGTGGCAGGCCGACACGGCGCGGCCCGGCCTGCGCCCGGCGGGGCAGGCTCATTCGCGGCGGCGCGATCGGGAGACCGTGCAGTTTCACTACGACGTATCAAATGACTTTTACGCGCTGTGGCTGGACGACCTGATGGTGTATTCGTGTGCGTATTTCAAGACGGGTGATGAGGACATCCACACGGCGCAGCAGCAAAAGCTGGAGCACATCTGCCGCAAGCTGAGGCTCCAGCCCGGTGAGAGGTTACTCGACATCGGGTGTGGGTGGGGTGGGCTGCTCGTCTATGCGGCGGAGCACTACGGCGTGGACGCGACGGGCATTACGTTGAGTGAGAATCAGGCCGAGTACGTGGAGAGGTTGATCGCCCAGCGCGGGCTGGGGGATCGCTGCCGGGTGCGGCTGCTCGACTACCGCGAGGTGCCGGAGGATCATCCGTTCGACAAGCTGGTGAGCGTCGGGATGTTCGAGCACGTGGGCAGGGCGAAGCTGCCCGGTTATATGCAGAAGGCGCGGCGGCTGCTCAAGCCGGGCGGGCTGTTCCTGAATCATGGGATCGCCAGTATGACGGGGCATCATCAGGAGCCGGGGTTCGTGGGGAGGCTGATCTTCAAGCCGAACAGCTTCATGCAGCGCTACGTCTTCCCGGATGGCGAGCTGGTGGACATCAACACATCGCTTGAGGCGGCGGAGATGGCAGGATTCGAAGTGAGGGATGTCGAATCGCTGCGCGAGCACTACGCCCTGACGCTGCGCCACTGGGTGCAGCGCCTTACGGAACGGCGCGTGGAGGCGCTCCGGCACGTCGACGAGCCGACCTTCCGGGTGTGGCGGCTGTACATGGCCGGGTCGTCCTATGGCTTTGCGAGCAGCCGCATCAACGTTTACCAGACGTTGCTTTCTGAAAGCGCGGCGGATGGTCACAGCGGCCTGCCCTGGACGCGCGCCCATCTGTATCATTAGACGCTGGTTGGAGGAAAGATGCTGGAGCAGGGTGACCCAAAAAAAATGGTTGACCCCCGCGAGGCGGTGTGCTACACTCTCGGCACATATCCAGACGGCGAGGATTGAGAGGAGTAGGCAGGAGTCAATCCGCCCGATTGGCGGATTGATTGGCGCCAGATAGAGAAGGCCGGGCCACAGGCTGGAAGCCCGCCGCTGCCGCAACTGCCGAAGGTCGCTCAGGAGCCAACGCATCGAAACGCGCGTGCGAGCGCGCCGGGTAGATACGCTTCGGGCTGCGCCCGTTATCGCGCATAGAGTGCCGGTCGGCCTGCGGGCTGGCCGGAACCAAGGTGGTACCGCG
>CAZWUX010000143.1:0-10821 GCA_964637665.1 uncultured Anaerolineae bacterium | reverse complement strand
CCCCGCCTGAGAAAAACCCGCCAGTTCTGGCGGGTTTGTTCGTACCCTCACTGCTGGGATACGTCGCCCATCGAGTCCAGTTCGCTACCTGCAATACCGGGAGGGCCCTTTTTTCCTGTCGAGAGGCGGCGGGCGCTACCGATCGACAGATGGTTCGAGCGACGTGATGGCCTCGCTCACCGTCGGGTAGATGTTGAACAATTCGTGGAACCCCGCCAGCGAGAGCACCTCGAGCACGCGGGTGCTGGCTCCGGCGAGCAGCAGGCTGCCGCCGCGCTGGCGAATCTTTTTCCCCCTGACGAGCAGCATCGCCATGCCGGCGGAGGAGATAAACCCGACATCCGCCATGTCGACGATTACGTCGCCCTTCACGCCGTCCAGCGCGGCGTCGAACTGCGCCTCGACGGTGTGAGTGCCCATCGAATCCAGATCGCCGTGAAACTGGAGAACGATCACGCCGCTCGCGTCCGTCTGACTCGTAAGAGTGGTGGGTTCGTTCATTATTGCCTCGTGCTGTGTGCTGTGGCCCGTTGACCAAGTATACTCAGATAAGCGGGAATATGGAATCTTACCTTGCCGTCACCCGGCTGGGGGCAGCCTCGACCACGTGGAATCAGAAAGGCGCGCCGCAGGCTATGACGAAAACATTTGACGAGATTGTGAACATACTCGATGAAGATGGGGCGATCTCTGACGAGCGGGCGCAGGCGCTGATCGACGCGCATGGGCCGATGATATCTGACGAAAAGAAGCAGATCGCTATCATGCTGCGGATGAAATCCGCGCTCAGGCCGCCCGAACCGGATCAGGGCGAATCCGAGGTGGTGGACGAACCGGCTGCGGTGACGCTGGAGGACTACATCCAGGCGCTCAGCGTGCTCGATTCGTCGGATGCGAGCGAACACGAAAAACAGGAAGCGCAGCGGGTTAAGGACGCCTACGAAAGCGAGTAGCCTTCGCCGGGACTTTCAGGCCCCACCCTTCCGGTGGGGGTGAGGCCTGTCATCAGTCACTGTTTGGCTGCGATCAGCACGCGGTTCGGGCTAAACTTCAGGCCCGCCCATCGGCGGTTGATCAGGCTCATCTGCTACCGGTCCCTCAGGCATGACGAGCCACAGGATGATGTAGATGAGGATGCCCGATCCGCCCAGCAGCGTCACGATCACGAACAGCGCGCGTACCAGTGTCGGGTCGATGTCGAAGTACTCGGCCAGGCCGCCGCATACCCCGGCGACCATCTTATCTGTCGTGGAACGCACCAGCTTCTTCTCTGCCATCGTGTCTCCCTTCGCTTATGAGTAAGAATAGTCTGCTGCTTCTATGAGATACCGAATAGGTGAGCGCTTTTCAGTTTTCGGTTTTCCTCATCAGCCCGTGTCCAGCGCATTGTAGGGGCTGGCCCCACGTCAAGCAAGCAGCGATGTTATTATATCAAACCCGAAACGGCGCGTGAGGTTGCGACCTACTCGACCGCTCCGGCGTCGATCTGAACGATCTGCGGCGCGCTGCCTTCCTCCGGCATGATGGCCCAGAGGATGACGTACAGCAGGATGCCCCCCGCACCCGCCGTGAGCACCTCGAACAGGACGAACGCCAGCCGGATGAAGACGGGGTCGATCCCGAAGTAGTCGGCTAGACCACCGCACACCCCGGCGAGCATCCGGTCAGAACGTGAACGTGTCAAACGATTGCCTTCCATTGTGTTTCCCTTCATCACAACTTCAACCACGTCTTTTACGTCAGATGGGCTTTCGCAGCCCTCACCCACCTTATACGCAGCCGCCCCGTCGGAGTTGCTGCGGCGTTTTGGGCGGGGCGGCCTTTCATGCTATAAAACACGCATGGAACAAAGGAACTCGGCGTGAACGGCGGCAGGCGCGGGCAGTCCGCGAAAGTCTACACGACGGGCCAGCACATCGGGCCGTACGAACTGCGGGAGCGGCTGGGATGGGGCGGCATGGGGGTCGTGTTCCGCGCCCGGCAGGCCAGCGCGGCGCGCGACGTGGCGATCAAGATCATCAGCCCGGCGCTGGCGGCCAACCCCGCCGTCGTGAAGCGCTTCGAGCAGGAGATCCGGGCCGCTGCCGGGCTTCAGCACCCGCACATTCTGCCGGTGTACGATGCGGGTGTGGACGAGGGCAACCCGTATCTCGTCATGGCCTACGTGGGGGGCGGATCGCTGGCGGAACGCATCGCCGCTCATCCCGACGGGCTGGCCCCGCGCGACGTGACTCGCATTGTCGGGCAGGTCGCGTCAGCGCTCGACCACGCGCACGCGATGGGCGTCATCCACCGCGATATCAAACCGGGCAACATCCTGCTCGACCGGCAGGGCAACGTCTACCTGTCGGATTTCGGCGTCGCCCGGCTGGTGAAAGAGGTTGAGCCGGAAACGGTGCGCCCGCCGGGGACGGACGCCTACATGGCCCCGGAGGTCGCCGCCGGGCGCGATGCGGTCCCGGCCAGCGACATCTACGGGCTGGGGATGCTCGCGTTCGAGATGCTGACCGGGCGCAGGCTAGGCCCGGCGGGCGAGGCGGCGGCGCTCGCCGAGCAGGGCGTCAACCCGCTCGACGTGCGGCTGTGGCGGCCCGACGTGCCGCGTGGGGTTTCGGTGATCGTCGAGCAGGCGCTTCACCCCGATCCGCAGGCCCGCCCGCTGACGGCGGCAGCGCTCGCGCGGGCGCTCGATCACGCCAGCCGGTCGACTGCGCCGCGAAACAGATTCGTGACAGCGCCGCTGCCCGGTCGCGCGCTGGAGAGGCCAGATCAGGCGAGGGCGAGCGGCCTGCCGACTCTCTCGCCGGATTCTGCCCCTGTGAAAGAGGTCGAGCCGACGCGCGCTCACCCGCCGCATCCTGCATCGCCCCCTGAAATCAACGCCGACCGGCGCGCGTGGCGGATCGCCCTGACTGCGGGGATACCGCTTTTCATCCTGATTCTGTTCGCGGCCTTTTTGGTGAGCCAGTTCGCGGGTTTTTGAAGGCCGAAACGCAGTGTAGTACTATGTGAGAGGTCCGCAATCCGGCGGATTGAGCGTCAATCGTTTAAGGAGCCAGCTATGCAGCGCCGCCTGTACGTGCCGATTGTGCTGATCGCCCTGCTGGGGGGCCTGTTTTTCGGGTCCGTCAAGCAGGCATATGGATTCCAGGCGTGGATTCAGTCCGTCAGCGGGGATTGCAAGACCATCCGGGTTGACAGCTCGCTGATCTGGGACACCGACGACATCAACGGCAACGACCGCTTTCTGCTCGAAATCTACAACAACAAGAACGGTGCTCTGCTCGCGTCGTTCGACGAGCAGATCGCCCGCGAGCAAAGCCCCTGGTTCTGGCGATCGCACGCCATCGAGGCCGTCGGGTCGACCCATTACCGGGTCGAGATGTGGGATATCGACGCGAACGGGAAGAAGCTCCGCCTGATGGACCGGGTCGCCTACGATTGCAGCACGGGCGCGCTGTGGCGGTTGGACGAGAACCTTCAGCCCGCGCCGGTCGACCCGCCGCTGGAGGGCTGCCGGAGCTGGGTGCCCTTCTTCTCGACCAATCTCGCGCCGGAGGACGGCGTCGTGACGGTCACCTACACGCACAGTCCCTGGTACGATACGCCGCACTACTTCTGGGCGGTGTTCCTCGTCAAGGAGGGTGAGGGGCTGGGGCCGGAGAACGAACTGGCGATGCCGTGCGGGGTCTACGTGCGCGCCTATTATCAGCCCGACAGCACGAAGCAGATCTACTATCTGCCCGCGCAGTACTGGCCGCAGACCGCCTACGGGACGGCCCCGGAGAACGGCCAGACCGCGCCGCGCTACTACACCGTCTTTCCGTTAAACGAGGCGCCGCGCCCGGACGATCCTTTCGAGGACTGAGCGGGCCTGACGGACAAACACGCAGCCGCACCCGTTGGTATGGGTGCGGCTGTTCTGATTCTATAATAGGGATGGGGATTTCGCGCCTCAGATGGGAAGCTCGCGGCCCCCCGGCGGGATGGTCTCGACGATCCGCCGCCAGCAGGCGGCGTGTGGGCCTTCAGGCGGCGGTTCGATGTCTCCGGGCATCAGACCGTCTAACAGGCGGCTGATGGCCTTCAGCAGAGCCAGCATGTCGTCCTGGCCCAGTTCGGCGGCCCGGACGCGGGACTGCCGCACCGCCTCCGCCCACGTCTCGCGGTCCTCCGGCTGGCTGGTCAGGACGATGATCGTGTTGTCGGCCAGGATGTCCAGCACATCGGGAGGGTCCATCATGCGCTGGAAAGCTGCCTCGACGCCGATATCCTGACAGGCGCGCAGCAGGTCGCGGTGGATGATCAACTGCCGCACGACGTTGTGCTGCTCGCGGGAGGAGTGCGTCTCGATGAGGCGCTCGAACACGGCCTCGGCCTCCGGCGTGAGTAATTCCGGGTGCTCGGAGAGCAGCGCATAGGATGATTCCCAGTCGTCGGCGGTGATGAACTCGCCGATCACGTCGACGAGCGCCTGCGCCTGCTCGGCGGTCAGGCCCCCATCGCCGGATGGGGCCTGTTCGAGGTTCCGGCGCGACTCGACGAACGCCTCCATCACCCCGATTTGCCGGGCGCGGCGCAGCAGATCGCGGTGGAAGGTCAGCGCCTCGCGCAGATCGTCGTCGTCGCCGTAGGCCAGCAGCAGCCCGGCCAGCGTGGCGTCGGCCTCGTCGCTCAGCAGCAGCGCGTGGTTCCCCTCGACGATGCGCTGCTTGCCGTGAAAGGTCGGCGTGGTGATGAACTCGTGCAGCAGGACGGCGAGTTCGTCCATCTGATCGTCGTCCAGCAGGGTGTGGTCCTCCGGCGGATCGGCCAAAGTGATCTCCTCTCTCGCGGTCTATCATGATTAAAGCGTATGAGCGGCAGCCTTGCCAGCGCGGATAGCTCCACGCGTTTTCCGCGTGGAATGTGGGTTTTAGTTGTTTTTTAGGGCTGATTTGGAACTTTTTTATCACCTGGATGGTAGGGTACAAGAGAATTGAGCTGGTAGACGCGTCATGGTCGTTTGGACGTTTTAACGGTCATCGAGCGATTCACAAGCTGACAGGCGGACGCGAACGAGACGCCGCCTTCAATCACACCGGTTTACAGGGAAGGACAGGTAATGGCTAACGACGTACTGAAGGGAAAGTGGAAGCAGGCTCGCGGTAAGGTGCAGGAGCAGTGGGGCAAGCTCACCAACGACGAGCTTGACCAGATCGAGGGCAACCGCAAGCAGCTTGTCGGCAAGGTGCAGGAGAAATACGGCAAGACGAAGGCGGAGGCCGAGCGAGAAGTCAACGACTTCATCGCGAATCTTTAGCTGCGCCCGACCGTAAGCCATCAATCAAGCACACCGACGCAACACTGTGGAGGAAAACACAAATGGCGACGACTTTTAGACCACGCGTACTTTCGGCGACGACGATGATGGGTGACGAGATCAAGAACCCCGACGGTGAGAATCTGGGGAATCTTGAGGAGATCATGCTCGACGTGTCATCGGGCGACGTGGCCTACGCGGTCCTGTCGTTTGGCGGCTTCCTGGGCATCGGCGACAAGCTGTTCGCTATCCCTTGGAGTTCGCTGACCATCGACCCGGATGATCACGCCTTCATTCTCGACATCGACAGGGAAACGCTGGAAAACGCCCCCGGCTTCGACAAGAACAACTGGCCGGAGACGGTCGACCGCGACTGGCTGATCGGCGTGTATGAGTACTACGACGCTATTCCGTACTGGGAGTAGGCGTTCGGGTCGCGGCGGCTGATCGACCATAGGCCGCACACGCAGCAGGGCGGAGCATATCGCTCCGCCCTGCTTTTTGGTACATACCGGCCCCCGGCTTCACGTCGCGGGCTATCCGTTGCGGTGAAGCCTGCCCGACCGCTTGGCGTAGCGCTCGGCGACCCGGAAAACCCACAGGCCGCCGGGGATCAGGACGAGGCCCATGATCAACACCGGCCAGATGTTAGGCCACAGCGCGCCGGTGGGTGCGCCTTCGAGAAGCGCCTGCCGCGCGCCGTCCAGCACGTACATTGCCGGGCTGATCCGCCCCATCACCTGAAGCGCACCGGGCAGCACGTCGATGGGATAGTACACGCCCGAAACGAGCAGCAGCAGCGCGATGATGACGTGCGTCATCTGCGAGCCGCGCTCAGGGAACAGCAGGGGCAGAATCGACGCCATGATCCCCACGCCGATGAACGACAGGCTGCCCGCCAGCAGCATCAGCGTGCCGCCGAGCAGGTTGGCGTTCGCCAGATCGATGTCGAACAGCGCCACGTTGACGACCAGAATGATGGCCGTGAATACGAGGCTGTACGCGACCGAGAACAACGTCTGCCCGGCCATGTGCGTCAGACGGCGGATAGGGGCCATGAGCGTGTACTCGATGGTGCCCTCCCAGCGCTCGATGCCGATCAGGTCCGTGATCCAGTAGAAGATCATGGACAAATAGCGCCAGACGAGCGTGCCGACGACGAGATACAGCACGAGGTAGCGCCCGTCGACGTTCTGGCCGCCCCCGATGTACTCCATGCCGACGCCGATGTAGCTCACCGACAGGCTGTTGGCGATGGAATACACGAGCCAGACAAGCTCCCACGTCCAGTAGCGTTTGACGAGGTTCGCGTTGCGCTCGACGAAGGCGTACGTCGCGCGGAGCTGGTGGGTTACGGTGGACATCCTCACTTTCCTTTCCACATCGCAGGGCCGGAGCGGGGCAGGGCGGTCCGCCCTGTGCCCCGGCTCAGGCTGCGGGCGCTTCCTCCGAGGTGAGCACGCGCCCGGTCAGTTCGAGAAACACGTCTTCGAGCGTCGGCTGGTGGCCGTTGGACGACGGCGCGAGCGCCCGCAGGGCGTCCGGCGCGTCCAGCGCGACGACCTTACCCTGATCCATGATCGCGATGCGGCCACACAGGGCCTCGGCCTCGTTCATGTCGTGGGTCGTCAGCAGCATCGTGACGTTGTGCTCGTCGCGCAGCTCGCGGATGACGGCCTGCACCTCGCGCTTCGAGCGCGGGTCGAGGCCGGTCGTCGGCTCGTCGAGCAGGAGCAGCCGTGGCTCGCTGAGCAGCGCCCGGGCGATGGCGACCTTCTGCTGCATCCCGCGTGACATCTGCTCCATCGGGTTGTAGATGTCGTGCTCCTTCAACCCGAGCCGCCCCAGAATGGCGAGCACCCGGCGGCGCGTCTCGCGGCCCTCCATACCGTACAGCCGCGCGCCGTAGATGAGGTTTTCCATCGGCGAGAGCTTCTTGAAGAAGCTCGCCTCGACGGATACCCGGTTGATCAGCGCCTGCACACGCACCGGCTCGCGCACGACATCGTGGCCGAACACGCGGATCGATCCCTCATCGGGCAGGAGCAGCGTCGAGATCAGCCGGATCAGCGTTGACTTGCCGCTGCCGTTCGGGCCGAGCACACCGAGAATCTCACCCTCGTTCACCGTGAGGCTGACGTGATCGACGGCGACGACCCGCCGTTTACCGCCGTTCTTGCCGTTCTGGTCGTTCTCGCTGCTGCCGCTCCGCTTCGCCCTCAGCCGCCTCCAGAACGGCTCGCCGGGCTTGCCAAATACCTTATGGACGTTCTCTACTTCTAACACGACGGACATGACCTTCCCCTCTCAAGAAACACACCGCAAAACAAAAAGCGTCACGGGCCCCCCGTGACGCTGAAGCGGAAAACCACTAATTAAAAACGCCACGGGTGCTGGTGAAGTCCCGTGGCTGTGATCGTCGACCGTTGTCTCAGGAAACAGTCACCAGACGGACTCCACACAGGAATCGACAGCGAGCCCCGCAAACGGGGACCTCATCCTGACGATTCGGCTGATGGTATCGCCGGTGATCATAATCATCTCCCACGAGACAGAACGCTTTAGACAGTGTACCCCGACGCGGGCGTGTCTGTCAACAGTAAAAACGCGGTTCTGCCCGCTCCGGTCACTCACCCGATCCGGCCAGCGCCTCGATGCGGGCGCGGGCCTCGGCGGCCCGGTCGTCCTCGACGCCGTGCAGGGCGAGGAACTGCTCGTAGTCGGCGCGGGCGGCGGCGGGCTGCCCCATATCCTCGTGGAGCCGCGCCCGGTTGTAGTAGGCGACCGCCATCCGCGGGCTGAGTTCGAGCGCCTGTGAAAAGTCTGCAAGCGCGGCGTCGAGATTGCCCATCGCGTGGTTCGCCGATCCCCGGCTGTCGTAGGCCGGAGCGTAGGCCGGATCCAGCTCGATCGCCCGGCTCGTATCGGCCAGCGCCTCGTCGAGACGGCCCTCCAGATAGTGGAGATAGCCCCGGTTGTTGTAGGCCGGGGCGCTGTCCGGGGCAAGCTCGATGGCGCGGTCAAAATCGTCGAGCGCGCCGTTCGTATTCCCGGTCGTGAGACGAATGAGTCCCCGGTTGGTGTAGGCGTTGGCGAGACTCGCGTCGAGCAGAATCGCCTGATCGGCGTCTTGAAGGGCGGCCTCGTAATCGCCCAGCGCGTAGTAGACGGTCGCCCGGTTGTTGTAGTAGCTGGCGACGCCGGGATTCAGCGTGATGGCCTGCGAGTAGTCGGCGAGGGCGTCCTGATAGGCCCCGGCGCGGTAGCGGAGCAGGCCGCGATTGTAGTAGGCGGCGGACAGGGTGGGGTCGATGGCGATGGCCTGCGTGTAATCCCCCTGGGCGGCCTCGTGATCGCCCTCGATGTCGGCAGCGTAGCCCCGGTAGAGATAGACGGTCGCCATGCCCAGCGCCGAGGCGCGGTCCGGTTCCACGTCGATGGACAGCGCGTCGTCGAACAGGCGGCGCGCCTCGGCGTAGTCGCCGGTAAAGTAGGCGATCTGGCCCAGGCTGAACAGCATCAGATACTCGAACTCGCCGGGCACGTCCTCGACGACGTACGCGCTGAAGCTGGGCGTCTCGTCGGCGGTCGTGATGCCGAGATCGGCCTGCTGCCGGATCAAATCCTGATGGCGGATGATCTGGTAGCGCGGCTCGATGCCCAGCCGGTCTGCCGTGCCCCAGATGACGAGCGTCGCGCCGTACGGCTCCCCGGCGGCGCTGGCGTCCTCGGCGAGCAGCGGGGCGACGCCCTCCAGCCGCTCGACGCGCACGTTCTCCAGATGGCTGCTCGCCACACGCTCGCGCAGCGCGCGGTAGATGCGTGTGTCAGCCTCGATCGTCTCATCGCCGGTGAAGTCCGCCACGAGGACGAGCACCTCGCCCTCGGCGGCGGGTGCGATGTGCTGCGAGCCGCCGCGCCGCGACTGGATCAGCTCCGGCACGTCGAAGAGGATGAACGTCAGCGCGCCGCCGAGCGTGGCGACGATGCCGATCACGGCCCACACCCAGCCCAGCACGTCGCGGGCCTGTTCCCTGCGCGGTTGTTTTCGCTTCGCCATGCGCTCGCCCTCCTGCCGGGCCGATCCCGGCGCTCGTGGACAGATTTTCGCAGGGGGCCGCCGCGCCGTCAAGTGGGGAAAAGAAAAACCCTCCGCCGGGGCGGAGGGTCTATCGTCAGATCGTTCTGCGGGAAGGTCAGGGCGTCGGATCGACGCCGGGGTGCTCCTCGGCGAAGTTCTCGAGGTGGTATTCCGGCGACTTCTCGAACGCGCCCTTGCAGCCGTCGCAGCAGAAGTAGTACGTCTTGCCTTTGTACTCGGCAGACGAGGTCCACTGCCCCTTCTCGGTCTTCATCCCACAGACGACATCCCACACTTCAGCCATAGTTAACGCTCCTTCTTCCGTATCGTTTCAAGAGGGGGAGTTCCCCCGGTTTAACCTGTCTCGCTGCTGTACTCCGCGAGGTAGCCGTCCAGCTTCTCGCGGAAACCGGCCTCGTCGAGAACCGTCCAGCGCTCGACCTCGGTCCCATCCGGCTGCACCAGGATAAAAACGGGTTGATACCGGATGCCGTAGGTCTCGACGACTTCCGCGTTGGCCGCAGCCTCGCGGTCGAGATACACAAAGTCGATCTCACCCCAGTAGTCCGCTTCGAGTCCATGAACCATGGACGCCATGCTCTGGCAGGTCGGTCACCAGAAGGCGAAGAACTCGATCAGCTGGGGGCGGCCCGTCGCGGCGACCACCTCCACCGGGTCAGGGCGGAAGGCGGACCCCCGCGCGGGTTCGGATGGGCGGCCCGGTACGACTGTCTCATCCGCGGGCTGCTCGGTGAGTGTGGAGAACGGCTCTGCCGTGCTCCCAGTCAAAACGGCTTCGCCGTTTTGTACATCGTCCGCCGTGTCCGCTGGCTCGATCGTCGCCGTGACTGCCGCTGTGGCGGTCGGCTCGGCTGGCGTCTGAGTGGGCGGCTCCGCCGGTTCCGCTGTCAGCTCGCTGGCGACGGTGGCGGGATCCGCCGCCCCTTCCTCTGCCGGGGCAGACGTGGGCTCGGCCCCGCCGCAGGCCGCCAGCAGCAGCGATGCGGCGACGAGCGCCCCCCACGCGATCTGTCGCTTCGGCATTTGGGTTTGCCTCCTTTGGCGTGTGTCCAGGTATCAGATCGACGCCGCAGGGGGCGGGGTTCCTTACGCCGGAATCCCCCGGTCGAGCCGCTTGCGCCGCAGCCGGAGCGAGTTCGTCACGACGCTGACCGAGCTAAACGCCATCGCGAAGGCGGCGAGAATCGGATGAAGCTGCCGGAGCATATCCGGCGCCCACTCGAACGGGTAGAGCGCGCCCGCCGCGATGGGGATCAGGATGACGTTGTAGCCGAACGCCCAGAACAGGTTCTCCTTGATCGTGTTGATCGTCGCCCGGCTGAGGCGCAGGGCCTGCGGCACGCTGCGCAGGTCGCCGCGCATCAGCGTCACGTCGGCGGTTTCCATCGCCACGTCGGTGCCCGTCCCGATGGCGATC
>CAZWUX010000142.1:0-10838 GCA_964637665.1 uncultured Anaerolineae bacterium | reverse complement strand
ACAAAAAGCACGGCAAGAAGGCCATCTTCCAGGGCGGCGAGAAGAACGAGATCGTGGACGTGTTCTTCCACGGCTACGCCAACTACGAGAAGGGCATCGGCCAGCAGTTCCTCAAGCTGACATCCTGCAACACGACCGGCCTGATCCGCGCCGTGGATGCGATCGACCGTGAAGTCGGCGTCGAAAAGGTGGCGATCACCATCGTGCGCCGTGTTGCGGACCCCGGTGATACGCATCGCGGGCTGGTCGACGTGCTGAAGGTCGATCCCGTGCCCAATCATCAGGCCGTCGACCTGATGACCATCATGCCGCACGTCGACGCGACGGGCTTTCTGGTCCACACGCCGGTGACGCACGGGCACGTGATCAGCATTCTGGCGACGCCCAGGAAGTCGATCGACAAAGCCTCGCTGCTCGAGGTGTGCCGCGCGCACCCGCGTATCCGCGTCGTGCGCATTGCGGATGGGTTCAACTCCAACACGTCGCTGTTCCGGTACGCCCGCAATCTGGGCAACAAGCGCGGGGATATGTACGAGATCGGCCTCTGGGAGGAGTGCATTGGCATGTCAGGCGATGACATCCTGTTCGCCATCAACATTCCGCAGGAAGCGGTCGTGATCCCTGAGACGATGGATGGCGTGCGGGCTGCGATGGAAATGCAAACTGACCGCCTGGAGGCCGTCGGCCTGACTAACCAGTATCTAAACTTGAAGGCAAACAAATAGCAGACAGTATATTCAGCCGTGAGGCGCGCTGGCAGGGCCACTGAGATCGTTTAGGGGGCTGTCTGTGACCCTGCCAGCCTCTCGAACAGGGGTGTCATATGAATCTCAACATCCTGACGCTGGATGATTTCGACTTCGCCGGAAAGACCGTCATTCTCCGGCCCGACATCAACTCGCCGATCGACCATGAAACCGGCGAATTAGCCGACGACAACCGTATTCGTAAAAGCCTGCCCACCATCCGCGAGCTGGCAGAGGCAGGCGCGAAGGTCGTCATTCTCGCTCACCAGGGCGACGTGGAGGATTATCGCAGCCTGGTAGACCTCGCGCCGCACGCCGCGCGGCTGTCCGAGCTGCTGGCGCGCCCGGTGGCTTTTATCGACGATATCTGCGGCCCCGCTGCCGCCGAGCGCATTGCATCGCTCAAGGACGGTGAGGTGCTTTTGCTGAACAACGTGCGCTACCTGACCGAAGAAGTCTCGACGTTTGTGAAATTCGTCAAGCTCACGCCTGAGCAGATCGGCAAAACCCGGCTGGTGTGCAATCTGGCCCCGCTGGCCGACATCTACGTGAACGACGCCATCGCCGCGGCTCACCGCTTCACGCCTTCTCTCGTGGGGTTCGCGGAGGTGCTGCCCGCTGCCGGGGGGCGGCTGTTCACCGACGAGTACCGCTCGCTCTCCCACGTCAAGGAAAACCCCGGCCACCCCTGCGTGTTCGTGCTGGGCGGCTCGCGCATCGCCGACGCCTTCAGCATGATGGAGCAGGTGCTCGGCGACGGCACAGCCGACCACGTGCTGACCAGCGGCCTGACGGGCGAGGTGATGCTGCTGGCGAAGGGCTATACGCTGGGCGACCCTACCGAGCAACTGATCGCGGATAAGGGGCTGCTGCCCTATGTCGAGCGGGCCGGGCAGCTGATGGACCGCTACGGCGACCGGATTCTGCATCCCACCGATCTGATCGTGGACGACGGCGGGCGCACGACCCTGCCTCTCAGCGACCTGCCCGCTGCACGGCTGCTGGTGGACGTTGGCGAGGAGACGATCCGCCGCTACACCGGCATCCTCAACGATGCAAAAACTATCTTCTTCAACGGCCCGGTTGGCGTGTACGAGCAGCCGGTCAGCGAGGAAGGCACCCGGCGCATCCTGACGGCGATAGCGGACAGCGCGGGGTACTCCGTGCTGGGCGGTGGGGACAGCGTGGCCGCTGCGGGCCGCTTCGGCCTGCGCGACCGCCTGTCATACGTCTGCACCTCCGGTGGAGCGATGGTCCGCTTTCTGTCGGGGCAAGAGCTGCCCGTCGTCGAGGCGCTGAAGCGCGCCAAAGCCCGCATCGCGGCAGCGGCGGTGTGAGCCGCAGGCTGCTATCAACCTAAGATTCAAACTCAGGTAAGGAGATCGGACGTTCTGATGGACGACTATAAAATCGCCGTGATCGCCGGTGACGGCATCGGCGTAGAGGTAATCGACGAGGGAATCCGCGTGATCGACGCAGCGGCGGATGCATACGGCTTCGGCATCGAGTTCGAGAAGCTGCCCTGGAGCTGCACTTACTATCAGGAGCATGGCGAAATGATGCCCGCCGATGGGCTGGACATCCTGCGTGATTTTGACGCCATCTACCTGGGGGCGATCGGCTGGCCGACGGTTCCCGATCACATCTCGCTGTGGGAACTGCTGCTGCCGATCCGGCAGACCTTCCAGCAGTATGCCAACGTCCGCCCGGTGCGGCTGTTTCCGGGGCTGGTTGGCCCGCTGCGTGACAAGACATCGGACGACATCAACTTCGTCTGCGTGCGTGAGAACACGGAGGGCGAGTACGCCGGGGTCGGCGGGCGCGTCCACCGTGGCACGGCCAACGAGGTCGCCATCCAGACCGACGTGTTCACGCGGGCGGGCGTCGAGCGGGTGATGCGCTACAGCTTCGAGCTGGCGATGAAGCGCGGCAAGAAGCTCACAGCCGCGACCAAATCCAATGCCAGCCGCTACGCGATGGTTTTCTGGGACGAGGTTTTTGAGGAGCTTGGCGAGACGTACCCGGAAGTGGAAACTGAAAAATGGCATGTGGACGCGCTGGCGGCGCGCTTCGTCACCCGCCCGGAGGCGTTCGACGTGGTGGTGGCGTCCAACCTGTTCGGCGACCTGCTAACCGACCTCGGCGGGGCGATCCAGGGGTCGCTGGGAACGGCAGCCAGCGCCAACCTGTCGCCGGAGAAGGTCGGCCCGTCGATGTTCGAGCCGGTGCATGGCTCCGCGCCCGATATCGTCGGCGAGGGCATCGCCAATCCGATCGGCGCGATCTGGGCCGGGGCGATGATGGTCGAACACCTGGGGCAGGAGGCAGCGGCGGAGGCAATCGTGCGCTCCATCGAGCGGCTGACGAGCGAGGGCGCGACGCTGACCCGCGATCTGGGGGGCAGCGCGTCGACCCAGCAGGTGGGGGAGGCGATCGCGAGCGGTTTGCTGGCAGCCGTCGAGCCATAATCCGCAGTATTTGCCTGATACAGTATAATAAAAAGCAGAGACAGATTTGCCTGATCTCTGCTTTTTAATTACAACGGCTGTAATTGCAGGCAGCGGAACGAAAACTCACCATCCTGGGAGTCTGCCGTTATAATAATTGTATTGGTATAAATGAACAATTATGTGAAGGCTAGTTGATGGCCCGTAGTAGGAGGCCGTCTACCAGGAAGAAGCAAGTGACTCTTAACCGTACTGTCTTGAGCGATCAGGTCAAAGAATTCATCACCAATGAGATTCTCGGCGGCAGGTTCGAGCCGGGCCAACGCGTCGTCGAGAGCGCCATCGCGAATGAGCTGGGCGTCAGCCAGGCCCCGGTACGTGAGGCGATCCGCGAATTGGTGGTGATGGGCTTTCTGGAAACCGAACCTTATAAAGGCGCGTTCGTCCGGAAGTTTACGCCTGAGGAACTAAACGAAGTCTATGCCGTGCGCGCCGCGCTGGAGTCGCTGGGCGCACGCGAAGCAGCTTCACGAATCACCGAGAAGGATGAGGCGATACTGCGCGGTATTCTCGATGAGATGGTGGCGGCTGCTAAAGAAGACGATCTGCGGGAAATGGTCCGGCAAAACAACCAGTTTCACGAAACGATCATCAAAATTTCCGGGAACAAGCTGCTGCACCACTTATGGTTAACTCTCCAGTTCGGCCAGTGGACGATCTTGACGACTCTGCGCTCTCACCTGGGGCTGGAATACCTGGCGCAGCGGCACGAGCCTTTGCTTGAAGCGCTGGCAACGCACGATCCTGACAGGGCTTCCCAGGCGATGCGCGATCATATCGAGCAGCTCGGCAACACCCTGCCCCCTGAAGACTGATCCGCTCAGTTGAATCCAGATAGCGCCGGACGTGCAGCCTGTGCACGGGCTGTTTTTCCGCGCGCACACACCGCTTTTTTTATGTCAGCCTGCGGGGTGGAAAAAGCACTCATCCCGAACCGCCTGTCGCCAATTCGAGGCGCGGTTCGGGATGTATCCGCTCAGGTGCCCCCTGGGGGAATCGAACCCCCGTTTCGGCCTTGAGAGGGCCGCGTCCTAGGCCGCTAGACGAAGGGGGCGAGCGGGGGGGATTGTACCATCCGAGGGGGCCTGCGTCAAGCCTCTGGCGCACCCCCGGCGCGTTCCGGCGGCGGCCCCGTATCGCGCGAGCGCCGCAGCGCCCACCCCGCGTAGAACATCACGATCAGCGCTGTTAGCGGTTCGTACGTTTCCTGCAAAACGGACGGATTCTCGATGTTGAGGGTCAGCAGCACGCGGGGCGGAAACGCCGTGTAGATGAACAGCACGACGAGCGGGGCGAGCAGCCAGGGTGGAGGCAGCAGCCGCTCAAGCCAGGGCACGGAGCGCCCCTTATCGCGCAGGCGCATCGAGGCGATCACCCCCAGCAGGCCCACCGCCGCCGCCGTCGCTAAGAAGCGCGTCTCCCATTGGCTGAAGACACGGATGTTGTGAAGGTTGAACTCGTCCTGAATGTTGCGCGACTCGATGATCTCCGGCGTGCTGTAGCCCAGCAAGCGCTGGCCCCAGCTAATCTCCTCCATCGCTATGACGAAGGCCCCCGCCGCGAGAAGTAGATACGGGATCAGCGCCCACCAGCGCCGCTCCTTGCGCAGCCTGAACGCCGCGATGACGAGCAGCAGGCTCCCTATCAAATAAGCGATCACCGTCGTCGTCTCGGAGACGCCGTCCTCGCCGAGATACCATACGTACCCGCCGAGCGCAATCGTCAGCGCCGGGACGCCCAGCGCCACGAGAACCGGGATCAGCGTGACCGGGTCGAAGCGGTATTTTCCGGCCCCGATTCGCCGCTTAAAGGCGAAGGAGAGCGCGCGCAGCGCCCCCCGCACCACGTCGAACCCGCGCGTGACGATCCCCGGAGCGAAGAGCGACGCCGCCACCAGCGCCGCCCCGACAAGCATCCCCAGCGCGCCGACGACCGGCATGTACTCGAAGACTTTGACATGCCGCCATGCCTCGACGTGCCGGGGCCAGACGAACCGATCGAGCAGGCTGATGAAGGGAGGATAGACCAGCGGGCGGGCTGCGACGAACGAAAGCCCCGCCGCGAAAATGGCCGCGCCGAGGATCAGGCCGCCTGTGTGCCGGTCTGGTAGCGGGGCGTGCCGGGAGCCGGTTGTGTTCATTGCCGTGTTACCATCAACCACGTAGTCAGGGACGCTACACCGTAGACAAGACCTGTGATTCGAGAACGCCCAGCCGCTCGACCTCCAGCGTGACGGTATCGCCCGGCTTCAGCCAGCTTCCGTCGTCCTCCGCGCCCTGCTCGAACAGGCTGCCCGACCCGACCGCGCCGGAGCCGAACACCTCGCCGGGGAAGAGCGACACGTTCTGCGATGCGCGCTCGATCATCTGCGTGAATGTCCAATGAATGTCCTTGAAATTCCCGCGAGAGCGTTCCACCCCGTTGACGCGGGCCGTCATCGCCAGATCATAGCGCGCCTCCACGCCTTCGCCCACCCGGCAGTCGTCCAGCTCGTCCGGCGTAACGAGCGCCGGGCCGAACGACGTGGCGAAGTCCTTGCCCTTCGCCGGGCCGAGGCCCGCGTCCATCTCCTGCACCTGCACGTCGCGCAGGCTCCAGTCGTTCATGACCATGTAACCCGCGATGTAGCCCGCCGCGTCCTCCGCCGGGATGTCACGCCCGTGACGGGCGATGACGCAGGCGATCCCAAGCTCGTAGTCGAGCGCCGCGCCGCCCCCCGGCATCTCGACGCCCTGATCCGGCCCCAGAACGGTGAACGGGTTGCCGTAGTAAAAGACGGGCATCTCATACCACACGCGCGGGATGGCCTTGCTGCGCAGGCGGTGCGTATTGCGGATGTGCTCCTCGAACCCTATGAAGCTGCGCAGGCTGAGCACGTTGGGCAGCGGCGGCAGCAGGATCGCATCCTCGCGCGGGCGGGCAACCGGACGCCGCCCCGTGCCCCGCAGGTCGGTGCAGCCGTCCTGCGGCAGATTGGCGAGCAGATTGTGGAGATGCTCGCTGGCGTCCTCCCAGTCGCGCAGCAGGTTCATCATCGTCGCGGGCAGCTCGCGCGCCCGGAAGCCGCGCGCGCCCTGCGCCCACGTCTGGGCGACGGGCAGGTCGATCACGCAGTCATCGAACAATGCTCCAAGCTTAATATCCGGCAGGCCGGGCTGGATGGGCCGCTCGATGTACGAGACGAGTTTCACCGTGCGCTCCTTTCCCTGTCATTCCATTTCGCTGCAATTGCAATCCGACCGGGTGGGGACCATAATCAAAGTCCATCGTTCGTGCGTCACCCGGAATGGAGAATCAGATGACCAGGACCAGGTTCAAATTTGCCGAACTCGACGAAGAGAGCCTCAAGCAGATTAAGGACTACGAAGAGGCGATGGACGCCTGCATCCTCGCGCTGGCGCCGCGCGTCGATCTGGCCGATCTGGCCGCTGATGATGTTGAGAAGCTCCGGGCGCTGGAGGAAGAACTCGGCGTCGTGCTGATCGCCTATAAAGAATAATCCCCGCATGTCTACCATACAACCAGGTGCCGTCGGGGAGCAAGTGACGACCGTCACAGAAGCGCTCACCGCACGGCATCTGGGCAGCGGCGGGCTGGCCGTCTACGCCACGCCCGCCATGATCGCGCTGATGGAGGCCTCCGCCGTCACGGCCATCGACCCTCATCTGCCGGAGGGACAGGCCAGTGTCGGGGTTGCGCTCGACGTGCGGCATCTGGCCGCAACGCCGCTCGGCGGTGAGGTCCGGGCGCGGGCCGAGGTGACGGGTGTGGACGGCAGGAAGATCACGCTCCACGTCGAGGCGTGGGACGCGCACGAGAAGATCGGCGACGGCACGCACGTGCGCTACGTGATCGACGTAGCGCGCTTCACCCGGCGCGTCGAGGATAAGGCGGCGGGCGGGTGATCGCCGCACAGCTCCCCGTCAATCCAGCGGAATCGACGCCTCGTCCAGCACCTCGCCGCCGAACGTGACGGCCCGCAGGTCGATGCGATCCGGGTAAACGTCGAGCAGCACGAAGTGTGACTGCTGATGGAAGGCCACGCTCTGTAACAGCGGCTCGGACATCCCGTACAGCACGCTCGATCCGCCGCCGGACACGACGAACGTGATGCCGCCGAAGACCAGACGCTCGTAGTTGTGGTCGTGCCCGGAGAGCACGAGCGGCACCTGAGAGGCGGCCCCCTCGAACAGTGGAATCCATGAGCGCACGGGCAGCCCGTCCCCGGTGTGCAGCCCGCTCGTGAGCGGCGCGACGTGCAGCACCGGGATCGTCACCGCGAAGCGCGGATCGGCCAGCCGTTCGGCGAGCCATGCCTCCTGCTCGGCCCGGCCCGGCTCGCCGAAAAAAGTCTGCGTGTCGAGCATCAGGAACTGCACGTCGCCGTAGGCGGCGGCGTACCACTGGTTGCGCCCCTCGAAGGCGGAGGGGGCGAAGCGCGCATCCGGGAAGGGCGGGAAGGCCCGGTAGTAAAACGGCTCGCCCTCCCACAGCGTGGCGGCTTCGATATCGTGGTTGCCGACGACCGGATAGACCGGCACCCGCCGCAGGAGCGGTGCGAGAGGCAGATACCACTTCAGCGCGTAGGCCTCGTAGGGATCGGTGTTGTTGTACATGTTGTAGACGACATCGCCCGTGTGCAGCACGAGGTCAGGGTCATATTCCGCCATGAGTCCGGCCAGCGCATAGGTCGTTTCGCCGCCAAACCCCGAATCGCCCATCACACCCACGCGCAGCACACCGTCGTAAGGCGGCGTGTGGAAGCTGACCGGCCCCCAGCGGTTATCCACAAAATTCAGAGGGCGGTACGCCCCGGCCCCGTCCTCCGGGGGGATGCCGATCGCGGCCTCGTAGGCTGTGCCCGCCGCCAGACTATCCAGCGTGATTTGATGGCGGGTGGTCGATGCGTCAAATGGGGCGAACCGCTGATCTGCGGGATTATCCACCGGCCAGTAGACGAGCGCCCCTTCTGCGGGCTCCGTCAGCTCGAACCCGATGACCGCCGTCGTCTCGGTAACGTGGCGGATGACGGGCGGCAGCGCGAATGACGGGCTGTCGGCGGGCGTATCCGCGAACGGGATGGGCGTGGGCGGCGGGGTGACGGGGACCTCGACGGCCTGCGGGGCCGGGGTGTGGGTTGGCGGCGCGGTCGGGGTGGGCAGCAGGGTTATTGCGGTGGGGGCGGGCGTCGATGCGGCGTCCGGGCCGGGCGCACCGACCGCCTGGGCGAGCGCCCCGCACGCCATCAGCGCCCCCAGCGCCGCCAGCGCCGCTGCGATTCGCCCGGTTCGCATCCTCATGATCGCCGATCTCTTTCCGTTGTCGTTTATCTGCTTCCGCATCACAGCCAGATTCACTCGCCCGGCAGCGGGGGAAGGTCCAGATCGTCCAGGTTTAGATTCTCCAGATCGATGTCCTCCAGCGAGATTTCCTGACAATCGCCGGGGATCGGCGCGTCGACGGTCTGGTTGGTGCTGACGATGTCGTACGTCAGGTCGATGGCCCCGCTGCCGTACAGCGGGATGCTGCCCTCACCGTCGATGGTCAGCCGCGCGATGTACTCCTGATCGGGCACGTACCACAGGTCGATGGCCCCGCTCGTCAGGCTGCCGACCTCCGCGTTGAGGGCCTGATAGTGATCCGCCGTCACGCCGTTGATAGTCTCCTGCCCGACGAGGTCGAGTCGCACCGGCTCCTGCCCGGCCTTCACGTCGACCAGACCCTCCACCTGCACCGCGCCCAGCCCCAGCCGGTCGGACAGCCCGCCGATGTCCACAATGTCGGTCGGCAGTGACCGGCAGGCGCTCTCCCCAGCGGCGCTGGCCGTTACGTAGAGCTTATCCTCCGCCGTGATAACCTGCACGTCGACCGCCGCCGCGTCGCCCATCTGGCTTAACAGGTCCATGCCCTGAATGAAGCCCTCGCCGGAAAGCTCGCTGTCGACGACGAGCAGCTTCGGGTCGCGCTGGCGCTGGAGGCTGCCCGTGCTCGTGATGTCCACCTGCACGCCGCCCGCTCGCTCGCCCTCGAAGTCGAGCGCGAACTCGGCCTCGTAGCTGTCGAGCTTCTGCACGTCCAGCCCGGTGAAGACGAACGTCCGCCCCTCGTCGGCGACGCCGCCCTCCGGCTGCTCGTTCCTGCCGCCCAGGCCCGGCAGCGGCCCCATGCTGCACGCCAGCCCGGCCAGCGCCAGCGCGATCAGCGCGAAAACGGCCCGGCGCGTCCGCTTGTAAGATAACATCGGTATAATTCCTCCAGAATACGGACCTCAAGGATGCGGATTGTAGCGGGCGGACGGTGGAAGGGGCAAATCGGCGACACGCCCTTGCAGTTTTCGGAAACACGTTCGCGGCGGTATAATCCCCCAGGCGGACGGAATCACCCGCCCCGCTGGCACCGTCCCGCGCCAACGATTGCACTGCACACGAGTCAAACCGGTTATGGCCATCGATCACTGCTACATCTGCGCGGAAAACCCCACCGAAGCGCGCCGTCTGGGGCCGTCCCGCCTGCTCGACGGGCGCGAATGTCCGCTCTGCCACCGCCCAACCTGCCGGTATCACCTCGTCACGGTGCGCTGGCGCTGGCGCAGGCCCGACCGCGCGCTGGACTCGACCCAGATCTGCCGGGAGTGTCATCGAACCTACCAGCACCGCAACTGGGACACCATCAACCGTGATTGGATCAGCTAACCGCGTCGCGCTCCGGCCTACAGGGCCGGGCGCAGGCTGCCCATCAACCGCTTAATCAATGATCGGGGCGCCTGAGCCGCCAAAATACGGCTCCGGCCCTCGCTGCGTGGATCACACGAATAGAGGAGGTTCAGGTGAGTAAAGTACGAGTCGCAATCATCGGCGTCGGCAACTGCGCTGCGGCGCTCGTTCAGGGGGTCGAATACTATCAGAACGCCGACGAGGGCGAGCACATTCCGGGGCTGATGCACGCCAACCTGGGCGGTTACCACGTCAGGGATATCGAGTTCAGCGCGGCGTTCGACATCGACGCCGAGAAGGTCGGCAAAGACCTGTCGGAGGCGATCTGGAGCGGCCCCAATAACACGATCAAGTTCGCCGACGTGCCGTACAAGGGCGTGAAGGTCCACCGGGGCATGACGCACGACGGGCTGGGCAAGTATCTCAAGCAGAAGATCACGAAGGCCCCCGGCAACACGGATAACATCGAGCAGATTCTAATTGACACCGGCACCGATGTCGTCGTGAACTTCCTGCCCGTCGGCAGTGAGCAGGCGACGAAGTGGTACGTCGAGCAGGTGCTCAACGCCGGGTGCGCGTTCGTCAACTGCATCCCGGTGTTCATCGCCCGCGAGCCGTACTGGCAGCAGCGCTTCAAGGAGCGCAACCTGCCGGTGATCGGCGACGACATCAAGAGCCAGGTCGGCGCGACCATCGTCCACCGCGTGCTGACCAACCTGTTCGTCGACCGGGGCGTGCAGCTCGACCGCACCAGCCAGCTCAACGTCGGCGGCAACATGGACTTCTACAACATGCTGGAGCGCGAGCGGCTGGAGAGCAAGAAGATCAGCAAGACGAACGCCGTCACCAGCCAGCTGCCCGGTGAGATCGAC
>CAZWUX010000141.1:7292-10889 GCA_964637665.1 uncultured Anaerolineae bacterium | reverse complement strand
GCAGTGGGCCTGAGCATCCGCCCAGTTCACGCCGTCACGCGGATACCCGCCCCCGGACGACCAGCAGCCCGACGATCCGTACTGATCGTTCGTCACCTCGTACACGTCGATCCAGAACGGCTCGTCGAAGCAGACGCGATGCACGGGGTATTCGTCATTATCGCCGCCCGTGCTGCCCATCGGGAAGCAGCCCGCCGGGACGAGGGCCATCTCCGCCCCGCCTATTCCCTCGACGTAGGGTGTCCAGTCGGCGTTGCGGGTGACGCCCGCCGCGGCAAGCAGCCCGGCGCGCTCCCCTGCGGTGAGCGCTGGCTCCTGTGTGGGGGGTTCGGTGGGGGCCGGTCTGTCGGTGGGTTCCTCGGCTGGCTCCTCGGTCATCGGTTCTTCGGTGGCCGGTTCTTCGGTGGCCGGTTCCTCAGTGGCCGGTTCTTCCTCGGCTGGTTCCTCGGTCATCGGCTCTTCGGCTGGTTCTTCCCTCGGCTCTTCGGTTGGCTCAGGGGCCGGGGGCGCCGCCGCCCCACCGCCGAGCGCCGCGGCCAGCGCCAGCCCGCCCACCAGCAGCGCCACGCCGATGACCACGATCCCGCCCACCCAGACCCAGGCGGGCAGCCCCCTGCGCGGTCGAGGCGCGGGTGCGGGCCGGGCGGATGGTGTCTCTTCCACGCGGATCGTCCCGCCGGGCGGCGGCTCCACAGGGCCGCGCGGCGTGTCCTCCAGCGTGGGCAGCTCCGGCGGGGTGTCCTCCAGCGTGGGCAGCTCCGGCAGCGGAACCTCCCTCGCGGGCGATTCGGGCTCATGCGGTGTTTCGACCGCCGCACCGGCTGGCTGCTCCCCGGCGGCCACCGCCTGAAGCGCGTCGGCCATCTCGCCCGCCCGCTGATAGCGGTCCGCCGGGTCTTTCGCCAGCGCCCGCGCGATCACGTCCTGCACCCCGGCAGGCAGGTGAGGGCAGCAGTCGTGGATGTCGGGAACGGGCATCGAGATGTGGGCCATCAGCAGACCCATCGGCGTGTCCGCCTCGTACGGAAGCTGCCCGGTGAGCATCTGGTAGAGCGTCACGCCCAGCGCGTACACGTCGATCAGCGGGGTGACGCCGCCGGGCCGCGCCATCTCCGGGGCCATGTACGCGGGCGTGCCGACTATCCCGCTGCCGGTAAGCTGCGCGGTCGCCTCGGTGAGCTTCACGATGCCGAAATCGGTGAGATAAGAGAAGCCGTCCCCGTCGAACAGGACGTTGCCCGGCTTCACGTCGCGGTGGATCACGTCCCGGCGGTGCGCGGCGTCGAGCGCGCCGCCGACCCGCCCGACGATGGTGGCGGCGCTCTCCAGCGGGACCGGCCAGCCGCCCGCGATGCGTTCCGCCAGCGAGCCGCCCGGCATGTAGCGCATCACGAGGTAGGGCTGCCCGTCCTCCTCGCCGAAGTCGTGGACGGGCACGATGGCAGCGTGTTCCAGCGCGGCGATCGTGCGGGCCTCGCGCTCGAACCGCTCGCGGAACGCCGGGTCGTGCAGGAACTCGCGGGGCAGCACCTTGATCGCCACCTCGCGCCCGAACTGCGGGTCGAACGCGCGGTAGACGGTCGCCATGCCGCCGCGGCCCAGCTCGTCAACGATCTCATAACGTCCGATCCGGTGAGATGTCATCATAATCTCTCCCGCGACAGCGAGGATGGGGGTAAACCCATCATACGCGCGGATCGACACGACGGTCAAGGTACGGAAACGCAAAAGCGTTTCCGACTGGGAGTTTGCGCGGTGCAAGCATCGATGCAAACTCCACTGTTGGCGAGAAACCTTTCCGTTTTGACCGGGAGAACGGCTGCATGTTCTCCATGTACGGGGTAGGGGAATGAACTGCTCCGGGCGCGGGAACCGGCCCGGTGTGCGCGGTGCGACGGTCGGCAGGCCGGGGTTGCGATGTTCTCATCAGGGCCGCGCCGACCGGGTTCAGCCTGAAGTTCGTAACGTCCAATGAGGTGGGGGGATGTCATGCGCGTTCCACGCATGATCTGGAGGCTCGCTTTCCCCATCATATGCGCCGATGAGCGGCGCGGTCAAGCGGAGGGGATAAATTCTCGCAGCCAGCCCACCAGCGTCTCGAACTTCTCGTCGGAGTCCATCGACTTCCCGGAGAAGTACATCTCGTGCGCGACCCTGAGACCGCTCAGGAGCGCGTCATAGTCCGAGGGCATCAGCATCCCCTCCTTCAGCGCGATGACGGGCTTGCTGTACCGCTTCGCATATTCGATGGCGCGCTTTACGTCATCCGATGTCCGCGCAGCCGGAGAGGCGATCAGGATGAAAACGGTGCAGTTCTTGATGGCCGTTTCGATGCTCCAGGCGGCGACCGATTGAGAATAGGCGGCAAAGGACATCCCTGATTTACGAGGCGGCACGCCCGAAGAGACCCGGAAGCCCCGCTGCTTGAGGCGGATGCCGAGGCTGCTGGCAAAGCCCCCCAGCAGGGAGGCGCTTTCGGGGGGATGGCTGATGAACACGTCGTACGCGGGCGGCTCGACGGGTTTGGCCGGTGGGGGTTCTTCCGTGCGAACCGGCCCGGCGGTGGGCGCTGCCGGTGCGGCTGCTTTCGTCCCCAGCCGTCTCGGCGCAGGTCTCACGACTCTGACGGCGGGGGTGGGGGCAGGGGGCAGGGGCAGGATCATCTCGCCGTTGCTGCTGCCCGCAAGGTACTGGTAGACGGGGATCTGCACGCCGCGCGTGAGGGCGGCCATCTCATCTTTCACAAACCGGCCCACGTCGCTGAACGTCAGCGGCCCGCTCACGCCGGGGACGCCGTCCCGCAGCGCCCGGACGAGGATGTCCGTCATCGAGCGGGCGTCGGCGACGACCTCATCCCCCCCGGCGGTGAGCACCTGCCAGGCGCGGCGCGTCATGTATTCCCCGGCAGCCGCCGCTGGCACGCCCCGCGTCAGGCCCAGCGCCTTGCCGCTGAAACAGGCGTCGAGGATGAAGGCGATATGCTTGGCCTCGGCCCACTCGCAGAGCTTCGTCACTTCGGCGAACTCAAGCCCGGCGTAGGGGTTGCCGGGCACCGTGTCGCTGCACGCGAGGTAGCCGACCTCGACCCCCAGTTTGTTGCGCAGCTTGTAGCCGTGCCCCGCGAAGTAGAACACGATCCGGTCGTCAGGTTGGGCGGCGGCGCTCAGCTCGCCCAGCGCCCGGAGCACGGCGGCCCTGGTCGCCTTCTCGCCGAACAGCGTCCGCACGGAAAACCGGTAGGGTTCGGCCCTGAGCAGCCCGGCAACGGCGCGGGCGTCCGCCTCGGCCTCGCCGAGCGGCGCGAACGTCGGGTCGGCATATTCGTCGATCCCGACGACGACCGCATGAGAGGCTGTGTACGTGTTTGTATACTGGCTCATCGTCGTGTCAACCACGGGGGATAGAGGTTCCTGTCACCAGTATACACCCGATTTCGGCGCGGTTCGCGGGGCACGGCGATCGGGCGGTGGGCCGGTGATCGCGCACCCCCCGCCCGCGCCGATTCCTGTACTATAATAGAAGCACAGCCACGCACGAGACTCCACACCGCGCTCCCCGAACGCCGGGCAGTGTGGAGAACGGCTGCTCCGTTCTCCC
>CAZWUX010000141.1:3086-7192 GCA_964637665.1 uncultured Anaerolineae bacterium | reverse complement strand
TCACCCGACCACCGATCCGACCACTGCCGCCGGAGGGCCGCCCGCGCGCACGGTGCGCGCATCCGCCGGACTGGGGCCGAGCGATGGATCGCACGTCGTCGGAGGTCAGCCGTACCGTATACCGCCGGGCCGCGCCGGGGCCGCGCTGGCAGCGCCGTGTCATGTGCGCCGGGGGCGAGGCCCGCACGGCCTACCTGCGCCTGCCAGCCGGGTATCGACGCGGCCCACCCATCCCCCTCATCCTGAACCTGCACGGCATCGGCGCGGACGCCGCCCATCAGGAGGCGCTCAGCCGCATGGGCCGTAAAGCGGGCGAGGCCGGGTTCGCCGTCGCCTGCCCGGAGGCGCTGGATGCGCCCGGCTGGGACGCGCCCGCCTGCTGGAACGTCCGCGCGATCCGCGACGGCCCGGACGACCTGGCCTTCCTGCGCGCGCTGATCGAGCGCCTGTGCGCCGATCTGCCCATCGACCCGGCGCGGGTCTACGCCGCCGGGCACTCGAACGGGGCCGGGATGGTCGACCGGGTGGCCTGCCACCTCGCGGAGCACGTCGCCGCCATCGGCCCGGTCGCGGGGGCCTACCCGCTGTGGCGCGCGTGCGCGCCCGCCCGCCCCGTTCCGGTGGTCGCCTTTCACGGCACGGCGGACGACGTGGTTCCCTACGCTGGGCTGGGGGATGCGCTGCCGCCGATCCGGGCGTGGGCGGCGGCATGGGCGGATCGCAACGGCTGCGACCCCCGCTCGACGGTCGCCCGCGTGGCCGACGGTGTGATCCGCGAGACGTGGGGGGGCCGGGCCAGCGCCCCGGTGACGCTCTACACGATTATAGGCGGCGGCCACGACTGGCCCCGCGCGGGCCGGGCGGGGGTCGACGCGACGGAGGTCATCATCGCGTTCTTCCGGGCGCACCCCCTGAGCTGACCGCCGCCGGGCGGCGCATCCCCTCACCGCCCCACGTTCCACACGATGACCGACCCATCCGCCGACGCCGACGCCAGCCGCGAGCCATCCGGCGAGAAGGCCAGCGCGTCGACGCTGCCCAGATGCCCGCTCAGCCGGAACAATTCCCCGCCATCCGGCAGGCCCAGCAT
The DNA here is from genome assembly GCA_964637665.1 of uncultured Anaerolineae bacterium. Taxonomy (GTDB): domain Bacteria; phylum Chloroflexota; class Anaerolineae; order Aggregatilineales; family UBA3940; genus CAZWUX01. Next base: position 6,102 of record CAZWUX010000141.1, on the reverse strand, counting down.
GATGATCTCGCTGTTGCTCGCCGACGAGTTAATGCTGCCGCCCTCGCCGACCGCCAGCATCGAGCCATCCGGCGACCACGCGAACGCCGAGACGCCGGTATTGTCGTTATCGAAGGTGGTGATGACCTGCTCGTCCGCCCCGTCGATGCGCGTCAGGGTGAACGTGGACAACCAGATGCCACAGCCGCCCCCCCAGGGGCCATCTCCGCAACCGCCGATCTCGTCTACCTCCGCCCGGAAGCGCCCGTCGGGCGATTCGGATGTGATTTCATACGTCCGCCAGTCGAACGGCTCGACGGGTTGCAGCGCACCGAGCGGTGGACCGTCCTCGCCGCGCCTGACCTGCTCCGTGTCCTCCGTCCAGACCCACATCACGCCTTCACCGTCGACCAGCAGCAGATCCCCGTCCGCCGACCAGCCCATCTGCGCCACGTCGACGCCGTATCGCACCCCGACCGTGCGCTCCCCGGCCAGCAGGTCGAACAGGAAGATGGTTTCGTTGTCCCAGACCACCAGCGTTGCATCGTCGAGGAAGCTGTTGTGAGACGCGAGCCAATAGCGCGGCTCGCCGCTCGCCGTGTCGATCAGTGTGGAGAGAGTTTGAGCATCCCCAATACTGCCGAATCCGACCAGCCAGCGCCCGCCCGGTGACCATTCCAGCCAACCTGCGCTCACCGGAATCCGCTGCTCGACCGTCAGCGTGGGTAAGCTCATCACGGCTACATCATTCTGGTTGGCAATTGATTCGATGATGCCAATCCGATCACCGCTCGGCGACATGACCCTTCGCCAGGAGGTCATGCCACTCTGGTTTAGAATGTCCATCGATGGAATACCCACTATCGATAGACCGTCCTCGCTGCTGATGATGAGGTCATCGCCCGACCAGCCTATCAGGTCGAACTGTCCCTCCTGCTCGGAGACGAGTTCCCCGGCGCTCAGGTCGAGGACGAACCACCGCGTCACGTCGGTCCTGACAAGATACTCCCCGTCCGGGCTGAAGGCGATGCCACAGGAGGGGGCCTCGACCTCCCCGCGCATTGTGTAAAGCAGATCGGTGCTGAGCGCATCCCAGATATGCGTACCCCACTCGCCGCAGGCGGCCAGATAGCGGCCATCCGGCGACCAGACGATGTCCCTGAAAACGCCTCCGTAAAACCCGCCGATCTCGACTTCCAGCGCGCGCAGCCACGCGCCGGTCTGGCCGTCGTACAGGTTGATCCGCGCGGTGAATGGCCCAAAATCGGCCTCGATGGGCGGGACTTCCTCGACGGCGAGCCTGGTCCCACCCGGCGACCAGTGCGCCTCATACCATCCATCCAGCGTGGCAATGCGACGGCCATCCCGCGTATCGTATACAATCGGGCTGCCTCGAAACTCGAAGTCAGCCACGATGCGCCTTCCATCGGGAGAGATGCGGAAGTGCAGCGGGTCCCGCGTGAGGTAGCGCCGCCACGTCCGCTCGAACGTGGCGCGGTCGTAAGCGTACAGCCCCGTCGACGTGGTGAACAGGATATCCGCGCCGTCGTTGATGGCGTACGCCCCGCGCACGCTCCCGATGCCGATGCGGGCCAGCGCGCCCGGCGGCAGCGCCCCGCCATCCTGTAGATAGGTCGGGTCGTCGCCGGGCCGGATGCCCTCACCGTGCGGGGTGGGCGTGATGGTCGGGGTGGAGGAGGGGGTCGGGCTGGGGCGCGGCGTGAAGGTGAGGTGCGGCGTGCGGGTGGGTGACGGGCCGGGGGAGGGCGTATGGGACGGCGTTGCCGTCTCAACCGGGAGAACGGCTGTGCCGTTCTCCACCGGGGAAACGGGAGGTGCTGTGCCGGGTGCGGCGGTGGCCGGTGAAACGTCTGCTGCCGGGGTAGGCGATCCGGCCCCCGGCGTGCAGGCGGCCAGCCCGGTTCCCAGCGCGAGCGCGGCGATCATCAGGCGGATTCTCACGGGCGTTCTCCTGTGGTGGAGCAGGGGAAGTCGCGCGCGGCTCCACGCTAATAAGAGGTCATATACACCCCATCATACGCGGGGATGAGTCAGGCAGCAAGGTAGGGAAACGTTCTACATGGATAGGGGAACCAGCGCACCCCCTCAGATCGCCCGGCCCCGCGCGGCGAGGTGCGCGTTGAAATCCGCGCCGGGGTCGGACTCCCGCGCGGCCAGAAAGTCGTCGATGCCCAGCAGATCGCCCAGCGCCGCCCCCGCCCGAATCTCGGCGGCGAGCGCCTCCTCACGCTCCCACGACCGGGCGGCCTGCTCGTAGACGGCGGGCAGGTCGGCGGCGGCCAGAAAGATGACCCCATCGGCGTCGGCGAAGGCCCAGTCACCGGGCGACACGCGCGCGTCGCCCAGCGCCAGCCTGACGCCCCGCTCGCCGGTGCCCTTCAACTCAGCGGGCAGCTTGAGCGGGCCGACGGGCACCGTGCCCCGGCACACGACCGGGATGCCGATGTCGAGCAGCGTCGTCGCGTCGCGCACCAGCCCGTCGACCACGAATCCGGCCAGCCGCCTGCGATGCCCCTCCGCGCCGATCAGGTCGCCGATCAGGGCCGCCTCGCCCGCCCGGTTGCCGATCACGACCACGTCGCCGGGCTGCGCGCCGTGCACCGCCCCCAGAATGGCGGGCAGGTCGTTATTGGCCTGCACGGTGACGACCGGCCCGGCCAGCTTATCGCGCACGTTCAGCGGGGCCAGCCCAGCGGGCGGCACGGCCAGCGGCACGCCTGCCCGGTAGGCCGCATCGGCCAGCAGGGCCGTGCTGTAGCGTTCCTGAAACAGGGTGAGGGTGTTCACGGAGTTTTCTCCATGCTAAGGGACAGGATAGGGGAATGAACCGCTCCGTCGCCAGCGCGAGATTCGGTGAAAGGGATTCGGCAGTCATGGAGTTGGCGAAGATGCTTGCATCACGCCAACTCCCAGTTGAACAGGGCAACGCCCTGTTCAATACGTCGGCAGGCGCGGGATGGCGATACTGGCAAACGAGTTCTTCGTGCTGGCAGCCATCGAGAGGCGGGCGCTCAGC
>CAZWUX010000141.1:0-3076 GCA_964637665.1 uncultured Anaerolineae bacterium | reverse complement strand
GCGTTGCCCTGTTCATACGTCGCCCCGCTGGGGGCCGATGCGTCTACCGGCCCTCTCACTCCGGCTTCGCGAGGACCGCGTCGACGACGGTCCACATGATGGCCACCGGCGACAGGAAAACCAGCGAGTAGGCGGCTGTATAGTACAGGCCGTCCCAGTTATCGTACCTGGCGGCCACCCCCAGCCAGCACAGGGCCAGATACAGCGACAGGCCGCCCCGCAGCCAGCGCCGTCCGACGAGGTCCCCGGCCCCCAGCACCGCCGGGAACAGGCTGAGGGCGACCAGCCCCGTCTTCGAGAAGCTCCCATCGGTGATCGCCATCTGAATGGCGAAGGCGGTGACACCCACCCCCCATACGCCGCTGCGCCACCAGCGCCGCAGAACCGACAACGCCGCGCCCGCCTGTGCGGGCGACGGCGCAGCGGCCGCCTCTGATGCGGGTTCCCGGCCCTCCGCCTCGAGGCGCGACACGCGGATCGCGTCGACGACGGTCCACACGATCGCCACGGGCACCAGGATCAGCGCGGAGTAGCGGGCCAGAAAGTACAGGGGGTTCCAGTTGTCATACGTAGCGGCCAGCACGAGCCAGCACAGGGCCAGATACAGGTTCAGCCCGCCCCGCAGCCAGCGGCGCCCGACGAGGTGCTCGATCCCCAGCACGCCGGGGAACAAACCGAGGGCGATCAGTCCCGCCGTCGAGAAGCTGCCATCGGTGAGCTGCCACTGAGTCGCTAAAACGATGATCCCCACCAGCCACACCCCGACGCGCCACCAGTACCGCAGGAACGACGACGTGTCCGCCTGTGCGGGCGACGGCGCGGCCCGCGCCGGTTTCTCCACGAGTCGGCCCGGCGCGGCGGGTGTTGGCGCGGGGGCGGGCGCGGGTTCAGGCGCTGCCGGGGATGGCGTTGCCGCCTCTGATGCGGGCGCTGGTTCGGGCGCTGGTGCCACCGCTTCCGGCGCTGGCTCCGGCGGGGCGACCTCGGCGGGCGGGGCAGGGGCGGGCGCTGACCGCGCGCTCAGCTCCTCGTAGGCCCGGCGGCGCACCGCCGGGTCCGGGTCGTCGATGACGAGGCGCTCCAGCACGGCGCGGGCGGACGATCCGTACCGGGGGTCGTCCAGCAGATCGGCGGTTCCCTCTATCGCGTAGTAGCGCACGCGGGGGTGCGCGTCCGACAGGTCGCGCTGGAGCGCGTCGGGCAGCATCCCCAGCGCGTCGGGGAGCTGCCACACGAGCAGGCCGCCCTCATCCCCCGGCAGGATGCCGATCTGCGGCCCCTGCCAGCTCCGCGAAAACGCCGCGACGCTGTCCCGCACGTATTCGGCCACGCTCTCGGAGGTCAGCAGGCTGGTGACGGGGCTGCGGGCGGCGGGCTCGTCGGTGGACAGCGCCCGCAGGAAGTAGCCGGTGAACGGCGTGTGTCCCTCGATCAGCGCGGCGTCGGTGGCCGTTTCGAGCGGGTTGGCCGAGGCGAACACCTGCACGGCCCGCCGGGTGAGGTAGTGTTTCATCGCCTCGCGCGGGTCGGGCGAGGTCACGAGTACGGCGCGGGGCTCCTCGTAGGCCACCGCATACCCGCTGTGACACGTATCCAGCACGACGAGCGAGTGCTTGGCGCGTGTGTAATTGGGGTCGACCAGGTCGCGCATCCGTATCATGCGGCGCTGGCGGGCCGGATCCGAATCGTGGGCCAGCAGCCAGCCCTCGGCGCGCAGCGTGCCCGTGATCCCGATCCCATGCCCGGCCACGTAGACGACGAACCGGTCATCCGGCTCCATCTGGTAGCGCAGGTCACTGTAGGCATCCAGGATGCTTTGTTGTGTGGCGGCTTCGTCGTAGAGCGTGGTGACCTTGTCGAAGCGGTAGCGGCTCGTCAGGAGGTCGGCGACGGCCTCAGCGCCGCGCCGCGCGGTGCTCAGTGGGGGAGCGGCCTGGAACGCATCGATGCCGATGACCAGCGCCCACGACTTCCCGTAGTGCGGCGCATACGCCTGCTCTGCCATCGTATTTCCCCTGCAAACGAGGGTCCTGTTCCTTCCATCATACGCGGGGATAGCCGGGATGGTCAAGGTACGGAAATGATCAGCATTTCCGACTGGGAGTTTGCTGCGCAAACTCCACGGGGGGTGGATGAACCGCTCCGGGCCGGGGAGCGCGCGGATGTGCGTTGAGCGACCGTCGCCCCGCCGGGGTTGCGATGGTACAAAAATGGCGGGCTGTTTTGGCTGGAAGAAAGCTGCGCTTTCTTCACATCTACCGGCCCTCCGGGTGCTTACTTCGGAGGCAGCGACCCGGCGAACGAGACGCCGCGCCCGACCCACTCCGCGAGGGCCTCGTCCGCGTCGAGGCCCGTCTGATCCACCACCACCCAGCCCTTCATCGGCCTGCCCGTGAAGTCGAACGGGCGCGTGTGGGGCTGCGCCAGCGCCTCCGCGCCGCCGTCGGGGCCGACGCGCACGATCAGGTCCTCGCCGATGATCCCGCAGGCCAGGTTGCCCCCCACCATAAACGACAGCCCGCCGAACATCCGCTTCTCCTCGATGTCCCGGCGGTCGGACAGCGTCTCCCGGACGCGCTGCGCTAATCCCTCGTCGTACGCCACCCACCACCTCCACAAACTCCCGCCGATCGCGGCCAGCCAGCGGGCCGTTCGTCATGGCCCACCCGGATTGTATCTTCAACGGGCGCGGTCCACACGGTCCCCAAAAAGAATAAAACCCCCCCGGCGCCCTGAGAGGGCTTGTTGCCGGGAGGGCAAATAAAACAGCCTCGATGATGATGAGTGGGCTGTGCGCGTCCGAAATCCGGGGGGTCGATAAAGGGGAGCGAGGCGTAGAAGGGTAGCGTCCGTCTCCGCATATAGGAGCAGAGTACTATTGACGCTACACTTACATTCTAGCGATGGTCGGGGAGATTGTCAACCCCCCCTCGATTCTGGACCGGGTCGGGGCACGCGGCGGTCTTTGTCGAATGACGAAATTTCGCTGGCTACCCCGCAAGAACCCCCTAATCTTCGCTGCGCTCAGATTTGTCCCCCTTTGCAAAGGGGGACGGATGAGCCGCAGGCTCACAGG
>CAZWUX010000140.1:0-11033 GCA_964637665.1 uncultured Anaerolineae bacterium | reverse complement strand
AACAACCGCAGCGGGTCTGTCAGCGCGACCCCGATCCGAACCTCCCCATGATCGACGCCCATGATCCGGCTCACGTCCATCATCCCGCCCCCTCGATCTGCACGTCGATGCGCATCGGTAGCACTGGCATCATCGGCCAGAACGCAGGCCAGGGTGTGACGGTCGGCGGGCTGGCGAGCAACAGCTCCCGGTTCAGCCGTCGAATCGCTTCCGCCGTGCTGATGCCCTTCACCAACTCCCTGACGGCGTCTTCCTCAATGTCCGCCGTCACGTCTCCTGCCGCCTGCATGACGAACGCAACCCGCCCTTCTTCGTCGACCCCGGCCACCTCCCCCGGTCGGAACACGAGGCTTCCCGACCCGATCTGGTAGCCACTGCCCACCTTGTCCGCCAGCTCCGCATAGACGACCTGCCGCGCCAGCCGCTCATCCACCGCCGTGCCCTGAATCGTCACCCGCATCGTCAGCGTGACGCGCTCCTGCGCCTCCCCCACGTAGGCCGAGTACGTCTCCGCGTGGATCAACGCGACGTTCAGCGATTCGATCGGCACGAACTCCATCTCGTCGATAAGCCCCGTCTCGATCTCCGCGAACGCCCTCTGCTGAAGCTGCTGGAGCAGCAGCGCGCGCGCCCGCGTCAGGTCATCCTCCGCGACGGCGGGCACTTCGTCTGCGTAACCCCCATTGGTCGGTTCCGGGTTCGTGACGCCCACCCGGCTCGCCAGCGGCCCCTCCACCTCGTTGATCCGGTTGCTCGGCAAATTGCCCTCGAAGCCCGGCTCCAGCGCCTCCACCGTCACGCTGACCGTCTCCCCGATCTGCCCCGGCAGCGTCGCGTCTTCGAGCGTGACGAACCGCACCGGCTGTGCCTGTGTCGTCCGCACGATGGTCCCTTCCGGGATGGTTAGCTGATCGGGGATCAAATTCGTGAACAGCGCGATGCCCCGCGCCTTCTGCGAGGGTTCCAGCAGCGTGCCCGTCGCATCGACCGTCGTCGAGCCTTCGACCTCCACCCCAACCCTGCGCCCTGCGATCAGACTCGCATCCGGGTCGACAAAGCCCGCCTCCTGCCCCGGATCGGCGGTGATGGTCGTCGTAACTGTCACCTGATTCCCCGCCGGGACGAGGTCGATCCGCGCCCCCGGCAGAATGACGTACGCACCTGTCAGCAGCGCCGCCAGCGTGATGCCGAACACGATCGCCGTCGTCACCTGCTGGAGCCACACCGGCATCCGGTCGACCTGTTCGCGCAGGCGGCTGCCCGCTTCTGCGAGGTCCGGGTCGAGCGGGGTAGGGCGCTCCTCCGGCGGCGAGAGCCGCGCGCGCGCCGTCCGCCAGAAGCGTTTGTGGCTGGCCTCGATGGTGCGAAAGGTCGCGATGTCGAGTTCATTGGCGTGCTCGATCACGACCGGGTCCGCCGTGATCAGCGCAAGCTGGGCGTGCCGCCGCGTCGCCTCGCGCTGGAGCAGCACGAGGTCGAGCCTGTCCCGCAGGATGGGATGCCGCTGGTGCGGCGGAAAAACCAGCAGCACGCGCGGTGCGCGAATCCAGCCAAGCCGGTCGCGCACCGAGTTAATGTCGTCGTGGGGTTCGAGCTGGATGATCTGTTCTTTCACCGCGTGGCTTCGTCAGCCTGCCGCTCCCATCTTCTTGTTGATGAACTGCACGGGGCCGGTTCCCATGCGCGTGTTCACTTCACCTCCGTCGCCAGGGCCTTGGCGACGATGTCCTCACTACGGGCCAGCGCAGCCGGCAGGCCGGACGCGTCCCGCCCCCCGGCTGTCGCGAAATCCGGTCGCCCGCCGCCGCCCCCACCGACGAGTTTGGCGACTTCCCTGACGATCTTCCCCGCATGGACCCCCCGCTTGACGAGGTCCGGCGTCACTTTGGCGACGATCAGCGCCTTGCCCTCAACCGCACTTCCCAGCACGACCACGCCGCTGTCTATGCGATCCCTGCACCAATCCGCCATCTCCGCCAGCAGGTCGCCATCCGGCGCATCCACCTGCGCCGCGATCATCTGGATACCATCCACCTCTGCCGCCTGTGACAGCAGTCCGTCGAGCGCATCCTTCGCCGTGTCACGCTCCAACGCCTCGACCGTCTGCCGCGCGTCTTTCAATTCACCCAGCAGGGCATCCACCCGCGTATCGACGTTTTCCGGTTCACCTCCCAGCCGCGCCGCGAGCTTCTCCAACGTCTCGAACCTCCGCCGGATCGCGTCCTGTGCGGCGTGCCCCGTGATCGCCTCGATGCGCCTCACGCCCGCACTGCTGCTTTCCTCACGTGTGATGATGAACGGCCCGATCTCCGCCGTGCTCCCGACGTGCGTGCCCCCGCACAGCTCGTAGCTCCACCGCCTGCCATCATCCGGCTCCGGGATCGTGATCGTGCGCACCGTCTCCCCATATTTCTCCCCGAATAACGCCATCGCCCCTTCCTGCCGCGCCTCCTGCAGCGGCTTGAAGACGATGTCGAGCGGCTGGTTCGCGAGGATCATCTCATTCACCTCGATCTCAACCGCCTCGATCTCCTCCGGCGTCAGCGCCGCGTTGTGCGTGAAGTCGAAGCGCAGCCTGTCCGGCGCGACGAGCGAGCCTTTCTGCCGCACGTGCTCGCCCAGCACGTGGCGCAGGCTCGCGTGCAGCAGGTGGGTCGCCGTGTGGTTTCGCATGATGTCCCACCGCCGCTGCCTGTCCACCCGGCCTGTGGCTTTGTCTCCCTCCTGTACCGTTCCCTCGACGACCTCACCCCGGTGTACGACCAGCCCTCCGACCGGGGTCGCCATGCTGTCGACGTGGATTAACCAGCCATCCCCACCGATCGTGCCCGTGTCACTGACCTGCCCGCCCGACTCGACGTAAAACGCCGTGCGCGCCAGCACGACTTCGACGCGCTCCCCCACGCTGGCCTTCTCGACCCGCTCTCCATCACGGATCAACGCCAGCACCTTACTGTCAAACGTCAGGTCCGCCGCGTACGGGTCATACGCCACGCCCTCCACGCCCAGCGCGCCCGACTCATGCAGCGCCTCGAGCGTGTGCTGGTAAACGGTCACGTCCCCAAAAACCCTGTCCTCATCATCACGCGACCGCTCACGGTGCCGCGCCAGCGCCTCCGCGAACCCCGCCTCATCCACCATCAGGCCGTGTTCTCCCAGCAGGTCCCGCGTGATCTCAAGCGGCAGACCGTGCGTCTGGAACAGGTCGAACGCATCCTCCCCGTTTATCTGCATCTCGCCCTCCGCCTTGAGCGTCTCGATCCGGTGTTCGAGTTCCGCCAGCGAGTGGTCGAGCATCCGCATGAAGCGTTCTTCCTCGGTCGCGATCTGGTAGCGGATCGCCTTCCGAAACTGCCTGAGTTCCGGGTAGATGCTTCCCATCTTGTCGATCACCACGTCGGCTACGTCCGCGAGGAAGGGTTTGTCGACCCCCATCCCATGCGCGAAGCGCCACGCTCGTCGGATCAGCATCCGCGTCACGTATTCCCGGCCCGTCGTGCCCGGATTGACGCCATCCGCGATCAGGAAGGCCGCCCCGCGCGTGTGGTCCGCGATCACCCGGTACGCGACGAAATGCTCCGCGCGGAATTCGTTGTCATGATGCAGAATCTCCTGCGTCGCGTCCATGATGTCGGTGAACAGGTCCGTGTCATAGTTCGCGTCGACGCCTTGCAGCACCGTCAACAGGCGCTCCAACCCCAGCCCGGTATCCACGCCGGGGCTGGGCAGCGGCTCGTCGTACTTCCCTGTATGCGCCGGGTCGGGTTCCAGCCGGTTGAACTGCATGAAGACGAGGTTCCACAACTCCAGAAAGCGGTCATCCTCCTGTGTCAGCGAGTCAATGATGCCTTCGACGCCCAGCTCCGGGTGCTTATCCCAGTGGATCTCACTCGTCGGGCCACAGGGGCCGGTGTCCGCCATCTGCCAGAAGTTCGTTTTCGACCCCATCCGCGCCACGCGTTCCGGGTCGACGCCGATCTCTTCCGTCCAGACCCGGTAAGCCTCCTCATCCGTCTCATACACGGTGAAGGCCAACCGCTCCGGCGGAAGCTCATACACCTCCGTCAGCAGCTTATAGGCGAAGTGGATGGCCTCCCGCTTGAAGTAATCGCCGAAGCTGAAGTTGCCCAGCATCTCGAAGAAGGTGTGATGCCTCGGCGACGGCCCTACGTTCTCCAGGTCATTGTGCTTGCCACTGATCCGCATACATTTCTGAGCGGTCGCCGCGCGCGTATAGGGGCGCGTATCGTGCCCCAGAAACACGTCCTTGAACTGGACCATCCCCGCGTTGGTGAACAGCAGGGTCGGGTCGTTCCCCGGCACGAGGGACGACGACGGCACGATCTGGTGGCCGTTCTCGGCAAAAAAGTCGAGGAATGCCTGGCGCGTTTCAGCGCTGCTCATTCGCTTCATGGGTTTTGCTGTGCTTCCTGCTCACTTGTGGTCTGTCAACCGGTGTTGTGTGGAGAGATTATACCTGTAGCGCAGGCGATGGGCGAGTAGGTGCGCTCCTCTGCCGGTCCATCTCAGAACAACGGGGGGCTTCGCTCGGTGAGGCAGAGAGTCGGGGAGCGTGGAGAACGGCGCAGCCTCCTTCTGGTGATAAACGCGCAGCGTTTATCTACATCGACCCCCGGCCTGCCGACCGCCGCCTCACGCACAGCCCCTTGCCCTCGCGCCCTGAGCGGTTCATTCACCAAACTAAAAAACCGGCAACTCGAAACTGAAAGCTTGTTTACGAACCGCTTGCAGAAGCAAGCCGCTGACCGACTGATCGGCTAAACCAGTTCGACGATCCCCCTCCCAAGCTGATAGACGCCCAGCGCGAGCAGCGCCGCCGCCGAAATCCCCGTCAGGATGCGCGTGACGCGCTGCCCCAGCCGTCGCGCCGTCCCGAACAACACGATCAGCGCCGCATTCATGGCGATCATCGATCCGTAAAACGCGAGCAGGAAGGCCCCCGCGTGCGAGGGGCTTTCTCGCCACCCCTGCACCAGCAGCGGCCCGTTGACCGTGCTCCAGAAAATCCAGGGTCCGGGGCCTAACGCGTTGACCATCGCCGCTTCCAGCAAGCTCTGCCTGGTGTCTCCGGCCTCCGGCTCAGCATCCGTCCCCATCGCCCGAAACGCCCGGTAGGCCATCACCGCGAGGTAAATCAGGAACAGCCCGCCACCGATCCGCATCGCCTGCAAAAACCAGCCGGGCAGCCGCGTGAGCACGATCAGCAGCAGCGCGGCGATCGGTGCATCACTCAACAACGGCGCAAGCGCGACCGGCAGCGTGTGCCGCCAGCTATTTTTCATCGTTCGCGCCAGCAGATAAGCCTGAAACGGCCCCGGCGTCGCCGCTGCGGAGACGCCCAGTGTGAGACCCTGTACGAAATATGCGATCACGGCGTTTTCCTCGTTCGGTGGCTGGGAGCATCCCGCGTGATCCTACCCGGCTCTCCAATTTCGGCAAACTGTTTCGCGGCGGCCCGATTCCCTGATAGACTGTACGTGTTGGTACGGTCTCAATTCACGGTAATCATCAGGAGCAAATGATGGAACAAACGCAGGATGTGCCCGGCGACAGCACGGGGCAGGGCGGGGGGACTCCCCGGCGTCGCCCCCGTCTGTTGTGGCTGTGGATCGCTCTGGCCGTGCTGCTCGTGTGTGTGGCTCCCGCGGTGGGGTGCGGCGCGTTCGGCGTGGCCGTCGCCGCTTCCGCCGGTGGCGCGGCGTCACAATCTCTGGCGCTCGGCCCTTCCGTCGGCCTGATTGAGGTCAGCGGCCAGATTCTCTCCGGCGGTGGCGGCGGGTTCAACGCGGTGGCTGGCTCAGACACTATCATCAACCTCATCGAGCAGGCCAACGCCGACGCCAATATCAAGGCCATCGTGCTGCGCATCGACAGCCCCGGTGGCGGGGTCGTCGCCTCTGACGAGATTTACCACGCCCTGACCCAGGTCGATAAGCCCATCATCGTCAGCATGGGGTCGCTCGCGGCGTCCGGCGGCTACTACATCGCCGCCCCTGCCGACTACATCTACGCGACCCCCTACACCCTGACCGGCAGCATCGGCGTGATCAGCCAGTTTTTCGTTGCGGAGGACCTGCTTGAGGATATCGGCGTGGACGTGGTCGTCATTACCGCGGGCGACGTGAAGGACTTCGGCAGCTTCCACCGCCAGATGACGGACGAGGAGCGCGCCTACTGGCAGGCCCTCATCGACGAGATACACGGCGGTTTCATCGAGCGCGTGGCCGAGGGGCGTGACATGCCCATCGAGGATGTGCGCGCCATCGCCGATGGCCGCGTGGTCCTTGGCGAGGAAGCCGTCGACCTCGGCCTCGTCGACGAAATCGGCTATCTGGAGGACGCCGTTGCGAAGGCGGGCGAGCTTGGCGGTATCGGCCCCGATCCAAACGTCGTCGAACTCCGCCCTGAGGTGAGCTTCATCGATGCGCTCTACGGGTTCCAGTCCCAGCAGGACATCTCGCAGGCGCTCGACGTGCTGCTCCACAGCTTGCAGCCGCCATCGCTCGATTTGCTCTATCTGGGTCAGTGAGGCATGTGGATCCTGCCGGGCCGCCCCTTCGACCTTCTGGGGCGGCCCGTGTTGTGTCCGTCTATCTGGCTTTTCTTTTTCCGTCCGCCATACTGGCGGCCTGACCGTATCCCCGGCCCCTCTATTCCTCTTGCTCTTCGCTGTGCTGCTTTTCCAGCCTCTCCTGCTGTCGCTGCTCGGAGAGGTACGGCGGTTTCCACAGAATCGACTCGATCAGCCGCATCAGCCGCCTGATCAACGAGCGCACGTGCGCGAAGATGTAGTAGCTCTCCCGCACCGCCTCGCTGAAGTGCGACGACGGGGTCGGCTCGACCTGCCATTCGAGCAGGGCGGCGCCCCACGTCAGCCCCGCGCCGAAGCCGACCAGCACGATGCGGTCATTCGCGTTGATCCGCCCTTCTTCGACGGCTTCCGCCAGCGCGAGCGGGATGGACGCCGTCGAGGTGTTCCCGTACTTCTCGATGTTTACGTAGAAGCGGTCCATCGACAACCCCAGCCCGCGCGCCGCCGATTTGATAATGCGCAAGTTGGCCTGGTGCGGGACGATCACGTCCACGTCGTCGATGTCCAGCCCGGCCTCTTCTAGCACTTCCTCTGTGGCCTGCGCCATGACGCGCGATGCGAACCGGTACACCTCCGTTCCGTTCATGACGAGGTTCTGGTTCGGCAGTACGCCGTCCCAGCTTGTGCGCACGCTGGAGTGCGCGAATAGCAGATCACCCCCCGATCCATCCGAGTGCAGCACGACGTTGCGGATTCCCCCCGGCGTATCCCGGTTTTGCAGCACGAACGCGCCCGCCCCGTCCCCGAACAGCACGCACGTCGAGCGGTCCGTCCAGTCGATGATCCGGCTCAGCGTCTCGGACCCGATGACGAGCGCCGTCTCTGCGGTCCCCGCCTCGATCTGGGCCGCCGCTAGGCTGAGTCCGTAGATGAAGCCGGAGCACGCCGCCAGTATGTCGAACGCGCCCGCTCTGTGCGCGCCGAGCTTGTCCTGAATGAGGTTGGCCGTCGCCGGGAACAGGCTGGCGGGCGACGATGTGGCGACGATGATCAGGTCGAGGTCGCGCGGTGAGATGTTGGCGCGGCTCAGCGCCTTCCGCGCGGCCCGCAGCCCCAGCGTGGTCGTGGTGTCGCGGTCGTCCGCGATGCGCCGTTCCCGGATGCCCGTCCGCTCCCGGATCCACTTGTCTGAGGTCTCGACCATCTTTTCGAGGTCGTAGTTGGTCATCACCCGCTCAGGGACTTCAGCCCCCCAGCCCGTCACATGCGCGTAGCGCCCATTGGCCGGGCGCTGGGCCGGTTTTGCTGCCTTAGTTCGCCTTTTCCGCTGCCGCGCCCCGTTCTCCCTGTCCTCAGCCATCATATTTTCCTAGAATGATGCTGGCGTTGTGCCCTCCGAAGCCGAACGAGTTCGACATAACATACTGGATGTCGGCCTCGCGGGCCTGATTGGGGACGTAGTCCAGGTCAAGTTCGGGGTCCGGCGTTTCGTAGTTGATGGTCGGCGGGATGCAGCCTGTCTGGATCGCCTTCACACAGGCCAGCGCTTCGAGCGCGCCAGCCGCGCCCATCAGGTGGCCCGTCATGCTCTTCGTCGAGCTAATCGGCACGCCGTACGCAGCCTCGCCGAACACCTCTTTGATCGCCAGTGTCTCCGATCGGTCGTTCAGTTCGGTGCTCGTTCCATGCGCGTTGATATAATCCACGTCGCCGGGTGATAGATCTGCCTCTTCCAGCGCTCCTTGCATCGCGAGGATGGCTCCCTTACCATTCGTGAGCGGCGCTGTGATATGGTAGGCATCTGCCGACGCTCCGTATCCCAATATCTCCCCGTAGATCCGCGCGCCCCGCGCGAGGGCGTAATCCTCCGCTTCGAGGATGAGGACCGTAGCTCCCTCACCAGCGACAAACCCATCCCGGTCGCGGTCGAACGGGCGCGACGCCGTCTGCGGGCTATCGTTGCGCTGCGAGAGCGCGCCCATGTTGCTGAACCCCGCGATGACGAGCTTCACCAGCCCGGCTTCCGCGCCGCCGCTGATCACCACGTCAGCCGCCCCGCGTTTGATCATCGTCATACTCTCGCCCAGCGCGTTCGTGCTCGACGCGCAGGCGGTCGAGATGCTCATGTTCGGGCCGCGCGCACCGAAGTCGATGGCGATCTTGGCCGGGGTCGTGTCAGGCAGGATCATCGGCACGAGGTGCGGGCTGGTCCATTCCTCCCCCTTCTCGACCGCCTCTGTTGCCCCCGCGACGAGCGTGCCCACGCCCCCGATGCCGGTCCCGATCACGACGCCGATGCGGCTCGCGTTGTTGGGTGTGATCGCCAACCCGCTGTCCTCGATGGCCTCCTGTGCTGCGGCCATCCCAAATTGGGTAATGCGGTCCATCCGCCGCGCTTCCCGTGCGCCGAACAATGCCACCGGATCGAAGTCCTTCACCTCGGCGGCGAACCGGGTTTTTAGGACCGCTGCGTCAAATAGCGTAATCGGCGCAACACCCGACTGGCCGCTGACCAGTGCGTTCCACGTCTCACCTACGTCCTTGCCGACCGGGCTGATGGTGCCCAGGCCGGTGATGACGACTCGTCTGTTTTTCATGGGTGTCCCATCCCCCTGCATCCCCTCATCATGAAGTTCCATGCCCACATTGTAACACAACCCTGGGCAAAGGGGTTATTTTTGCGCCAGGGCGTCGAAGTTGTGGTATCCTTCCTGAGGTTACAATGTCGCGTGCCTGCCGTCCACCTGACCTTGTCGCTGAATCAATCTGCGGGTTGATTGTCCGGCAGGCGCACACGTCAAGGTTTTGTAGCACGTATGCCAATACGCTCCCATAGGAAAAAGGTCGCGATTCTCATAGTTGGGGCGGGCGGCTGCCGGTGATTCTTGTCACAGGTGCGACGGGTTTCGTTGGACGGCGGCTTGTCCGCCGTCTGGCGGGTGACGCCGGGCTGGATGTGCGCGTGCTGCTTCGTCCTGGCAGCCAGCCCCACGAGCTTCCGCGAGGCGTATCCGTCCACGCCATGATGGGCAGCCTCGCCGATCCCGACTCGCTGCTGGCGGCGATGGACGGCGTTCACACGCTCTACCATCTCATCAGCACCGACACGCGCGGGCGGCACGCCCGGCTTGAGGAGGTCGATATCCGGGGCACGGAAACCATCATCGAGGCCGCGCTCGCGGCCCGCGTGGGCCGGATCATCACTATCAGCCGGGTCGGCGCGGATCGCGCCTCGGCCTATGATCTGCTGCGCGCCAAAGGCGAGATCGAGGAGCGTGTTCGCAGCAGCGGGCTGGCCTACACCATCTTCCGCTCGACGCCGCTGTTCGGCGCGGGCGATCACTTCAGTGAGCATCTCGCCATGCTGATCCGCGCCTTCCCCTTTTTCCTCATACCGGGCGACGGTGATCAGATTCTCCAGCCGCTCTGGGTTGAGGACCTCGTCACCGGTCTGACGATGGCCCTTCAGGACCTCGATCTGATCGATCAGACGGTCGGCGTCGGCGGCCCGGAGCTGCTCACCTATCGCCGCATCGTCATGCGTATCATGTACGCCATCGATGCCCAGCGCCCCATCATTAACTCGCCCCTCCAGCTTCATCAGGCCGGGGCGTGGTTCCTCGACGGCCTGTTCGCGCGCTGGCCCTTCACCGAGCACTGGGTCGAGATGCTGGCCTCCAACCAGACGGCAGAGCTTGGCACGCTGGAGCGCCTGTTCGGCATCCGGCCCGCCGCCTTCGACATCGGCCTGATCGACCGCTACCTTCGTGAGCGATCCCCCGAAAGCCGCCTTCTCCGCTATGCCTTCACCTCGCATTGGTGATGTGCAGAGTGTTGCTTCCGGTTTCAAGCCCACCATGCTATACTGCCCACGCTGAGCGTGGGATGTGAACGTGCCCATCTGCGTTCCGGCGGCTGCCGCGTCCAGCTGATGAAAGGATATCTGGATCACTATGCTTACTGACAAGAATCTGGCATTTATCGGCAGCGGCACGATGGCTGAGGCCATGATCAAAGGGCTGCTGCGTCAGGAATTGATCGACGCCGACCGGTTGATGGCGGCTGGCCCCCGTGAGGAGCGTGGGCGCGAGCTTGCCGAGCGGTACGGGGTGAAGTGGACGGTGGATAACCGGGAGGCGGCCCGTGAACGGGACGTGGTCGTTCTTTCCATCAAACCGCAGATGATGGCCGGGGTGCTTTCCGAGCTTCGCGGCGCGCTCCGGTCGCGGGCGCTCGTTTTGTCGATAGCTGCCGGGGTCCCGATTCGAATGATCGCTGACAGTCTGGCCCACGCAGCCGTCGTGCGGGCGATGCCCAATACGCCGGCCCAGATCGGCGAAGGGATCACAGTGTGGACCGCCACCGGCGAGGTCACCGATGAGCAGTTGCAGCAAACCGAGGCGGTGCTGGGCGCGCTGGGCGAGGTCGTGCACGTCGAGCACGAGAACAACCTCGACATGGCGACGGCTCTCAGCGGGAC
>CAZWUX010000139.1:0-11046 GCA_964637665.1 uncultured Anaerolineae bacterium | reverse complement strand
GACGACTGCGCGAACATCCAGCCCCACCACCTCGCCGAGGCGCTCCAGTACCGGGCGCGGGAGTGAGAGATAGTCTGGTATTCTGCCGATAAGCCTTGTTAGTGATTTAACACTCCAGTTGTAATGTATAATATTAGACAAATAAGCCATCATACGAAAAACTTGGAATAATCATGGATCTTTTCATTCCCATTACTTACGAGCAAATCGTACACCGCTTAGGTGAAGATATTGCTCCTTACACGAACTTTATAGAGCCTTTGGCAACTTATGAATCTCAGTTGCTTGAGGTGCTGCATGAAATAACTCAAGATGGTATCGGTCGAGTTCTATTCGTTTTCGGTACGTCGGGTGCTGGCAAATCTTCATTTATAGGCTCGCTGCGATGGCGCAATCTTCCAATCAGACGAATAGAAGAACTTAATGCCTATGAATATGCTGTAGAGCCAGGCAAGAGTGCGTTGCTTGAGCTATATGTCAAAATCTATGCGATAGCGAATGAGGAAAGGAAATACACGGATAGCTCAAAAACAGTTTGTGTCGTTTTGAACAATATGGAAACCTTAGAAGGAGAAGAGCCTGGCACAGTTGATAGATTCTTTAGACAACTCAATGGTCTGCTTAGACGTGTGCCCCTACTTATACTCTGGCCAGTTACTAAAGAAGACGATCTGGAAAACATGCTCCGTTCAGCCAGAAAAATAGGCACTACACTGGTGAGCAGCCAACGACCGGTAATGTATTTTGCTGGCCCTGAGCAAAACTTATTCTCTAAAATTGCTAGAAACACAATTCGAGTGCTTAACAACGGTCGAGAATATGATGAATTTCATTTGTCCGAAAGAGATTTTGAAAAAGCCTTGATAGTGTTGGATGAATATCGAGACGATCAACAAACCATTCGCAATTACTTACAGCTTATTAAGAACATATGGAATGAGCGGACCGAACAACAAAAAAAGTATCTTGAGCATATTCCTTTCGAAATCGAACTATGGATCGTTCTTTGCTATCCAGAAGCTGAAGACATTGTTGATCAATTCACTCGACCCTCTTATGACCCAATAGAGAACAACTATCGAGTGGATCCAAGCCGATTAGCGGAATATACAAGACCCGGAACAGAGTTAGCTAACAAATGGCCTAACAGTGAATTAGATCTTGCTTTAGGTATTGTCCATACAAAAATCCTCTTCATTCCTACCCATTCTTTTGTAATGTCAATGGCCGCGTTTGGTCCTTCAGTTAAGGGCTTTCCTTTTACTGAGCAGCATATGAAGAGTTGGGAACTAGATTCCGTGTGGTACACAGATTCGCGTATTGCGCTGACTCTTCCACGCAGTCCTCTAATACACCAACTTTCTCTAAAAGAGACTCCTGCGGGCAAGTATACAACTCATAGTCAGGTGAGAGATGCGATTGAGAGAGCGCGCCCGGCTTTCACTGAACTTTCTCAATGGATAGCTTCTTCGGGTGGATCCGATCAGCCATTCAATAAAGCCTTAGCTAAAGCATTGAGCAAGGCCTACAATGAACCTCACACGGAGGCAAAACTACCATTAGAGCGACCAGGTTGGGAGTTTGTTGCTGAAAAACGCCTCCCGTTTTTGACTAGTGTAAGACCTGACATTACTGCTATAAACGAGGCTCAAAGAAGACATATATGTATTGAAATGCATTACACACAGCAAAGTAGTGGTTACGAACTGGCTCGGTACACTCTTACGAAATTGCTTGGATACTGGAGTGCGTGGAAGGCACTACGAGCCTCTGGGCAACGAGGTTTGTTGTAAATAAGCGTTAGTATATGATAGCCTCTCATTTGCCTTGACAACCCCGCCGCGCCCCGGCTATAATTTTCGCCAGTTGCATACCCGCACAGGCAGCGATGGAGAAGGGTCTGCGGCGCACGGCGTCGCCAGGGAGACGGGGCCACCGACTGAAAGCCCCGTTCGACCGCCAGCCGTAGACGTTCGCTCCGGAGCCGACGGATCAACGGGCGCGTCGCCCCAGTAGTCCGCTCCGGGTGGCCCGCCGTTACACGGGCAGCCAATCGCGGCGATGACCGCCGTTGGCCGGATAAGCGAGGCGCATCCCACCGGATCGCCTAAGCAGGGTGGTACCGCGCGAGCCACGCCCACAGCGGCTCTCGTCCCTGAAGGGGCGGGGGCTTTTTGTTTTGGAATCATAGATCGGGGAAGGGGCGCACCGCCCCGGCATGGAGGAGGACGTATGCTCGATAAACTGAAGGCGATCCGCGAGGAGACGCTGGCCGAGATCGACCGGATCACCGACGCCGGCGCGCTCAAGGCGCTGCATAACCAGACGGTCGGCAAGAAGGGTGAGATCACGACCATCCTGCGCTCGATCGGCGATCTGCCGCCCGACGAGCGCCCTGCGGTCGGCAAGCTCGCCAACGAAGTCCGGGGGGACCTTGAGACCGCGTTCGACGCCCGCGAAGACCTGATCGCCGTGCAGACGATGGCCCGCGATCTGGAGGAGGGCGGCATCGACGTGACACTGCCGGGCCGACCCGTCATCACCGGGCGGCTGCATCCCTCCACGCAGATGCTCCGCCGCTTCTACGACATCTGGGCCGAGATGGGCTTTCAGGTTTACCGCAGCCGCGACGTGGAGGACGACGACACGAACTTCACGCTGCTCAACATGCCGCCCCATCACCCGGCGCGTGAGATGTGGGATACCTTCCACACGACGAAAGAGGGCGTCATCCTGCGGACCCACACCTCGCCGGGCCAGATTCGCGCCATGCGCGACTACGCGCCGGAACCGATCCGCGTCATCCTGCCGGGGATGTGCTACCGCTACGAGCAGATTACCGCCCGCAGCGAGGTCCAGTTCAACCAGGTAGAAGGTCTGGCCGTCGGTCGCGGGATCCGCATGACGGACCTGAAAGGCACGATCCGCGAATTCGCGCGTCGTATGTATGGCGCGGATCGCAGGGTCCGCTTCCGCTGCTCGCACTTCCCCTTCACCGAGCCGAGCATGGAAGTCGACGTGGAGTGCGTGCTGTGCGACGGCGAGGGCTGCCCGGTGTGCAAGTACACCGGCTGGCTGGAGATCGCCGGGTCGGGCATGGTGCATCCCGTCGTGCTGAAAAACGGCGGCTACGACCCGCGCGAGTACTCCGGGTTCGCCTTCGGCTTCGGCCCAGAGCGGATGACGATGCTGCTCAACGGCATCGACGACATCCGCGCCTTCTGGCGCAACGACCTGCGCTTCCTTGAGCAGTTCTAGTCGGCACTGCTACTATAGTTGTCGTTGTATTAAAACTCGGGGAGTGTCTGACCGCAGCTAGAAAAGCCTTTTCCCTTCGATGCGACGCTTCGTCTGCCTCCCCTTTGTAAGGGGGAGGAAGAATCGAGCGAAGCGAGATTAGGAGGGGTTCTAGCCAGAATTCCAGACACGCCCATCAATCCGGGAGAACTGACTGATGCGCGTACCGCTTTCATGGCTGAAAGATTATGTGGAAATCGACATCGCGGTCGAAGAGCTGGCCCACCGCCTGACGCTGGCCGGGCTGGAGGTCGCCGCGCTGGAATACATCGGCGTTCCGGCCCACGTCTACGAGGGCGGCGCGGTCCCCCAGTCGACCGATCACCTCGTGTGGGATCGTGAGAAGATCGTCGTCGGGCACGTCGTCGAGGTCAAGCCGCACCCCAACGCGGACCGCCTCGTGCTGGCGATGGTCGACGCGGGCGACGGCGAGCCGGAGCAGGCCGTCACGGGCGCGCCGAACCTGTTCCCCTATGTCGGCAAGGGGAAGCTCGATCCGCCGCTCGTCGTCGCCTACGCCCGCGAGGGCGCGGTGCTGGTCGACGCCTACTCGGACGAACCCAACGCCCGCATGACGCTCACGCCCCGCAAGCTGCGCGGCATCGAGAACCGCACGATGGTTCTCTCCGAGAAGGAACTGGGGATTTCGGATCGGCACGAGGGGATTATGCTGATCCGCTCGGACGCTGCGCCGGGCACGCCTTTGCAGGACGTGCTGGGGGATGTCGTCATGGATCTGGACCTGACCCCTAATCTGGCCCGCGCCTTCTCGATGGTGGGGGTCGCCCGCGAAGTCGCGGCCCTGACCGGCAAATCGGTCAAAATGCCGCCGCTCGACGTGCAAATGGACGGCAAGCCCATCGAGGGGCAGGTTGGCATCGACATCCGCGACTCGCATCTCAACCCGCGCTTCGCCGTGTCCCTGATCAAGGGCATTACCATCGGCCCTTCGCCGGAGTGGATGCAGCGCCGCCTGCGTCTGGCCGGGATGCGGCCTATCAGCAACATCGTCGACGTGACGAACTACGTCATGCTGGAGGTCGGCCAGCCGCTGCACGCGTTCGACTACGACATACTGGTCGAGCGGGCGGGCGGCGAGCCGCCGACCATCATCACCCGCACCGCCGAGCCGGGCGAGACGCTCACTACGCTGGACGGCGTCGACCGCGAGCTTGACCCCTTCACTGAACTCGTCACGGACACCGCCGGGGCGCTCAGCCTTGCCGGGATCATGGGCGGCGAGGAATCGGAGATCAACCCGGCGACGAAAAACGTGGTGCTTGAGGCGGCGAACTGGAATTTCATCAACGTCAGGCAAACGTTGCTCGCCCAGCGCGAGCGCGGCAAGGAGATCAGCAGCGAGGCCGGGACGCGCTTCAGCCGGGGCGTGCATCCCTCGGTGGCCGAGGTCGGGCTGCGCCGCGCAACGGAGCTGATGCGTAAGCTGGCGGATGGCGAGGTTGCGGAGGGCATCGTCGATGCGTACCCCGCTCCGCCACCTGAGATCGTCGTCGACCTGCCGCTCTCCGAGGTGACGCGCATTTTGGGTGTGCCACTCGCCCAGTCTGAGGTTGGGGACATTTTAGAGGGGCTTGAGTTCGGCGTGGAGAAGGTAGGCGACGACGCGCTGCGCGTGACGGCCCCCGACTACCGCATGGATATCGGCTACGTGGGCGCGGCGGAGCATCAGAACATCGCGGACGTGATCGCGCAGGCCGACCTGATCGAGGAGATCGCCCGCATCTACGGCTACGACAGGCTGCCCAACACGCTGATCGAGGACGCGCTTCCTCCGCAGCGTTCCAACCTGCCGCTTGAGCGCGAGGAGCATCTGCGCGATCTGCTGGCGCGGGCCGGGCTTCAGGAGATCGTCACCTACCGCCTGACGACACCCGCCCGCGAAGGGCTGCTGACTCCACCCGGTGCGAAGTCGAGCTGGCCCGACGTGGGCTACGTGACGCTCGCCAACCCCATCAGCACGGACAAGACGGTGATGCGCCACACGCTGCTGGCCGGGATGCTCGACGTGGCGGCCTCGAACGCCCGCTGGAAGGAGCGCATCGCCCTGTTCGAGATCGGCAAGGTCTATCTCCCCGTCGAGGGCGAGCCGCTGCCCGCCGAGCCGCGCCGTCTGGGGATCGTGATGACGGGCCGCCGCGAGCTTCCCGCGTGGCAGGACCCGGTCGGCACGGAGCTTGAGCCGTTCGACTACTACGACCTGAAGGGTATCGTCGAGTCGCTGTGCGAGAGCCTGCACCTGCCGGACGCGCGTTTCGAGGCGGCGGAGCACAACACGTACTGGCCGGGGCGGGTCGCCGCGCTCGTCATCGCCGGGGAGCCGGTCGGCACGCTCGGCGAGCTTCACCCGATGGTGCGGGATGCCTTCGATCTGCCGGAGGGGGCGGTGCTGGTCGCCAACATCGACCTCGACGCCCTGTTCGAGCACGTCCCGGAGCGCCACACCGTCGAGCCGGTGAGCAACTACCCGGCCATCTACCAGGATATCGCCGTCGTCGTCGACGAGGCGACTCCTGCCGCCGAGGTCGAGCGTCTGATCCGCGAGACGGGTGGCTCACTGCTGCGCGGCGTCCGGCTGTTCGACGTGTACCGGGGCGATCAGATCGGCGCGGGGAAAAAGAGCCTGGCCTACGGTCTGGCGTTCCAGTCCGGCGAGAAGACGCTGCGCGACCGCGACGCCGACAGCGTACGCGCCCGCATCGTCAGGCGGCTCGAAAAAGAGATCGGCGCGGAGCTTCGCGCCTGATCGACGCCGGGCCGATAGTGGAGAAAGCGCAGCTTTCTCCCAGTTGAGAAACACCCCGTGTTTCTCATACATCAACCGGAGGGGCAGGCTTGCCTGCCCCTTTTTACATGCCGCTATCGCGCCGCCACCGCGCCGCCACCGCGCCTTACCTTCATTGCGATGGGGATATGGATAATGTATACTGCCCTTTGCCATGCTGCCCGCGCATGGCCTTAGAGTGGTGGGAGTCAAGCAGGCGGAACGAGGATCGATGGCTCAGCAGAAGCAGGTCTACCAGCAGGCGATGAGCGAGGCGGCGGATGCCGCCTGGGACCATGATTGGACGCGCGCAACCGCCGCTTACCGGCGGGCGCTCGACATTGCCCCTGACGATCCACAGGCCCTCGCCGGGCTGGCGCTCTCTCTGCTCGAATCGAACCAGTACGACGAAGCACTTGAGGTGTATAAACGCGTCGCCGCGCTCGTGCCCAGCGATCCACTGCCGCATGAGAAGATGGCGAGCATCTACCAGCGGCGCGGCGCGGTCGAGCAGGTCGCCCGCCACGCCATGAAAGCCGGGGAGATTTACTTCGCCCGGCACAACATCGAACGCGCCATCCCGAACTGGGAGCAGGCCGTCGCGCTCGACCCCGATCTGGCGAAGGCGCACATGCGGCTGGCGACGGCTTACGAGCAGGGCCGGAGCAAGCGCAGGGCTGTCGTCGAGTATCTGCACGTCGCCCGGCTTTTGCAGGGTATGAACCAGACCGCGCGCGCCGAGCAGGCGCTGCTGCGCGCCGCGAACCTCGATCCTCTTAACCCGGAGGTGCGAGCCGCCGTCGACGATCTGCGCAACCAGCGGCCCATTGCCATGCCCACGCCCTATCGTCCCGACGCCGACGAGCAGGAAGCAGACGAGGACACGTCCGCGACTCCCGACGCCGAGCAGGACGAACTCTTTAAGCTCGCCGAGAAAACGCCCGTTTTCAGCCCCATCGACACGGTTGCCCGCTACGCGATGAGCCAGCTTGCCGACATGATCTGGTCGGGTGAGGTTCCGGCGGAGTCGCAGGGCGATCTCCTGCGGGCCATCGACCTGCACCAGGTCGGGGACGCCAAAGGCGCGCTCGAAGCCTACAACAAAGTCTATGAGACCGGGCTGGATCACCCCGCGCTGCTGTTCAACCGGTCGGTGATGCTCCATTACGCAGGCCATACGGACGACTCGCTCCGCGAATTGAACGAGATCGCGGGTGACCCGGAATACGCCATCGCCGGGCAGCTTTTACAGGGTCAGATTTTTCTGGAGCGCGGCAACGCGATGCGGGCGGCCCAGCACTCGCTGCGTGCGCTTCAGGCGGCGGATATGCAGGTCAACGAGGAAGGCGCCGACGCGGTGGGCTACGAGCGCATGATCGCCAACCTCGTCAACCAGCCGGAGGCCGATCTGCCGGAGATCGCCCGCGCGGTGGCCCGCTATCTCGACGACGAGGACTGGCAGGATAAGCTGCGCGAGGTGCTCGCCAGCTACACCGCCCGCGACCGGGGGAGCTACGTCCCTGACCTCGTCGAGCTGCTGATGGAGGGCGGGCGGCCCGAACTCCACCGGATGATGGAGCGCATCAACACGTACCTCCAGCAGGAGCGGCTGCATCTCGCCATCGAGGAGGTCCATTACGCGATCGCGAGGGTTCCGGATTATCTGCCCGCCCATCGCGGCCTCGCGGATATCCTCGTGCTGGAGAAGCGCAATCAGGAGGCGGCGCAGAAGCTGAATCTGGTGGCGAACACCTACCTGGTGCGCGGGCACACGGAGAAGGCGGCGGACCTTTTTGCGGAGGCCATCGACCTGTGGCCCGCCGACACCAGCGCCCGCCGCCGGGTGATCGGTATGCTCAAGGAGCAGGGGCGCGCCGCCGAAGCGCTGCGCCACTACGCCGAGCTTGGCAATCTGTACTACCGGCTGATGGCCGATCCCGATCAGGCCACGCAGGTTTACGACGAGGCGATGGCCTACGCGCGCGAAGCCAACGCGCCGCCCGAAGCCCGGCTGCCGGTGCTGAAGGCGCTGGCCGACATTGAGCGCCAGCGGTTGAACTGGCGCCGGGCGCTCGACTATTATGAGAAGGCCGCCGCCATCGATCCCTCCGACGATGATGTCCGGATGGCCGTCATCGATCTCCGTTTCCAGCTTAGCAACTCGCAGGGCGCAATCGAGGCGCTGGATGAGTATCTGGGCTATCTGGTGCAGAGCGGCCAAATGCACCGTGTCGTCCCGGTGCTGAAGGAGCAGGTCCGCCAGCGCCCGGAGGAGATCCCGCTGCGCCAGCGGCTCGCGGAGGTCTACCGCCAGCAGGGGCGGCGGCAGGAGGCCATCGCCGAACTCGACGCGCTGGGCGAACTCCAGCTCGACGCCGGGGACATCGGCGCGGCGCTGACGACGATCCGAAAGATCGTCAAGCTCAACCCGCCTGACGTGGAGAGCTATCGTAAGCTGATCCAGCAGCTTCAGAGCGGCGGTTACTGAGTCTGCCGTGACTTAGCCGCTCGCCCGACAGGCTGGAGCCGGCGCGCCCCTTTTCTAACCCGTAAACACAACGTAACATCTGGTCCGAGTGCCGCTCGTGGGCTTACAAGAAGTCTTCTGGTCAATTGAGAATCTCCTGGCGAGCTGGCAGAACGTCCTCGACGTGATGCTGGTTGCCGCCGTGTTCTTCCTGATCCTGTGGCTCGTGCGCGGCACCCGCGCTGCGACCGTGCTGCGCGGCATCGCCGTCATGCTCCTGCTGCTGTGGTCCCTCTCCTTCCTGCTAAATCTGCGTGCGTTTTCGTGGCTGCTCAGCCGGACGCTGACCGCCATCTCCATCGCGCTGCCCGTCATCTTTCAGGAAGAGCTGCGCCGCTGGCTGGATCGGCTGGGGCGGTTCGTGCCGCTCGTCCGGCGCGAGGAAGAGTCGCCCGGCGAGCGCCAGGACATGATCGGCCAGATCACGGATGCGGTGCGGTTTATGTCACGCCGCCGTCACGGTGCGCTGATCGTGCTGGAGCGCGAAACCGGGCTTCAGGAGTACGCCGAGTCGGGTATTCCGGTCGACGCCGAGGTGACGAGCGAGCTTCTCCAGACCATTTTTTTCCCCAATACGGCGCTGCACGACGGCGCGGTGATCATCCGCGAGGGTCGGATCGTCGCCGCCGCCGTTACCCTGCCGATCTCGACGGTCCGCCATATGCCGGAGCAGCAGATGGGGCTGCGTCACCGCGCCTCGCTGGGCATCTCCGAGGTGAGCGACGCGGTGGCCGTCGTCGTCTCGGAGGAAACCGGGCGGATTTCCGTCGTCGTCAGCGGGCGGTTCATCCGGGGCATCGATGCCGAGCGGCTGGCGATGATCCTCGACGAGTACATCCGGCTGCAAACCCCTGCCGGGCGTCTGGCAAACTGGTGGCAGCAGCGTCGGCGGGCGGCATAGCCTATGGATACGACACGCGGCTCCTTTCTCGGCTGGCTCGAATCAAATCTCGTCTCTATCGCGCTGGCCGTCCTGCTGGCCCTGACGGTCTGGATCGTCGCGACGCAGGAGGTCAACCCGGTCGAAACGGTCGATTTCGACCGCCCGGTGCCGATCGAATACGCCGGGCTGCCGTCGGACCTGATCGTCACGAACGAGACAACCGAATCGATCCGGGTGACGTACCGCGCTTCCCAGACGACGCGGCGCTCCCTCGTACTCGACGATTTCCACGCGGTGGCCGATCTCTCCGGCCTGTCGACTGGCTCGTATGACGTGCCGGTCGACGTGACGATCGACGGGCAGGCGACGTTCATGGACGCCACCCCGCCGACCGTTCACGTCGAGATCGAGGAGCTAAGCAGCCGCTCCGTCCCCATTCAGCTTGTCGTGCAAGGCAGCCTGCCCACCGGCTACCGGTCGGCCAGCCCGGTGCTTACGCCGGAGAACGCCACCGTGACCGGCCCGCGCTCGGAGGTCGAGCTGGTCGGTGAGGTGCGGGCGACGATCTCGGTGGATGGGCAGCGCGATACCGTCGACGAATCCGCGGAACTCGTCGCGCTGGACAGCGAGGGCGCGCAGGTCCCCGGTGTAATGCTCGACCCCGAAACCGTCGACGTGCGTATCCCCATCGTTCAGGAGGCGGATTTCCGCGAGGTGGCGGTGCGCGTCAATGCCAACGTGCTAACCGCGCCCGGTTACTACGTCAGCCGCCTGACACCCAACCCGCCGCTCGTGCCCGTGCGCGGCGACCCGGACGTGCTCCGCTCGCTGACGGCCATCGAAACCGAGCCCATCAACCTTCAGGGGGTGACGGAGGACACGAGCGTGATCGCCCAGCTTGACCCGCCCGAAGGTGTGACGCTCGAAGAGGTGGAGACGGTCGAGGTCGTGATCAACGTCGCCGCCCAGCCCGATTTTCAGGTGGTCGAGGTGCCCGTGCGCATCTCCGGGCTGGACAGTGGCCTCGACGCGAACGTCGTCCCGTCGAGCGCCGTCATCTCGCTCTCCGGGCCGCTGCCGGTGCTCCAGCAGCTTGATCCGGCCAACGACATCCGCGTGACGGTCGATCTGTCGGGGCTGGAGCCGGGCAGCTACCAGATCGAGCCTGCCGTGCAGATCGTCAACCCGGACGTGCCCACCGAGTCCCTGCAGGATGTGACCGTCGAATCGGTGCTGCCGACACTGCTTGAGGTCGAGATTCAGGAAGCCGATACAGAAGGAGCGTCGTAACGCCATATGGCCGTTCAGCCGGTCGTCGCACTCGTCGGGCGTCCCAACGTCGGGAAGTCCACCCTGTTTAATCGCATCGTGGGGCAGCGCCTTGCCGTCGTCCACAACCGCCCCGGCACGACGCGCGACCGCCAGCACGCCGAGGCGGAATGGCAGGGCGTCGTCTTTACGCTCGTCGACACAGGCGGGTTGGAGGACCTCGAAACCGTCTCGCGCGGGGATACCGATCCACTGGCCATCGATTCGAAGCAGTTCCTCGCTGAGATG
>CAZWUX010000138.1:0-11068 GCA_964637665.1 uncultured Anaerolineae bacterium | reverse complement strand
CACCCCCTACGGATGTCTGCGCCCGCCGGACGACTACACGCAGGTCGTCGAGCGCGGTGAGTACATCGTCAACCAGCGCACGCTCGCCATGCTGGAGCACGCGCAGGCGCTTTACGGCGGATCGCACGACCTCGTCAAGGCCATCACGCAGGGGTCATATCACCCCGGCGTCGACGCCAGCTTCGGGACGCACGACGGCGGGGGCGTGATCGACCTCGCGGTGCGCGACCTTGAGGACTGGTACCACATTCTGTACGAGGACATGGACGCCATCATCCTCGCGCTGCGGCGGGCGGGCTTCGCGGCGTGGGTGAGGGAGCAGGATTCGCTGTATGAAGGCTCGCCGATTCACATCCACGCGGTGGCGGTGGGCGACGCGGAGCTATCCGAGGCGGCGGAGCGGCAGCTTGCCGGGCCGGAGGGGTACTTCCGGGGGTACGACGGGCTTCCGGTCGATCCGCCGCAGCCCGATCCGCACGGCGGGCCAATCGTCTGCCCCTGGATGGAGGCGATGGGCTACCGCGATTTAAGGATGGCCGCTGCACCGACGGCGACCGGGTCGGATTAATCCCCTGACAGAGTAACCTAGAACAGACGCCGCAGCAGACCGAGCGCGAGCGTGAACGCGCCCATCGCGCCGAGCGTGATGATGATCACGGCGGGCGGCAGGGGCGTTTCCGCGCGGCGGGCGGCCTCCGGCACGGGAAGCTCCTCCGGCTGGACGTAGGCGGGCGGCGGGGTGAAGGTGGGCAGCTCCCCGGCGACGAGTGACGCGCCCGGCTCAGGCGTGCGGGTAAACACGCCCGTCGGGGCGAGGAAGGCCGTCGCGGTGGCGGTTTCCGCCGCGCCGGGTGTCTGGATCAGGATGGTCGCCGTCGCGTCGATGGCGGCTTGCGTGGGATTCACGGTCGGCGGCGCGGGCGGATCGACGGCGGGCACGGTCGTGATATCGCCGCGCACGATGACGAGCGGCAGGTACACCCACGCCTCGCCGTCCGGCGCGTCGTCCCACGCGACGAGCAGCCAGTCGTAGCCCAGCCAGCGCCCGGTGATGGGCAGCATCTCGCCGGGCGCGAGTTCGGCCACGATCTCGAAGTCGATGCCCGGCCCGGTGCGCAGGTTAGTCGGATCGCCGATGATCTCGGCCTGCACAGGGACGATGCTGGGGGTGCTGGTAGCGGGCGCGGTCGGGCCGCCCGGCGCGGTCGGCGTGGCGGTCGGGAGCTGAAGCTGGCCCGGCTGCGTGGCGCCCGTGGTCGGCGTCTCGGCCTGTTCGGGCGGAACCGCGTCAGAGGCGGCAGCAGCCCGGGCGGTGATCGCCAGTGTGGCGAGCGCCAGAGCCAGACCGATAAGGGCCATCCATCCGATTCTGCGGCGGCGTGTGGTGTGTTCGCTCATAAGCGCCGATCCTACCGCCGCCGGGCGGGGCCTGCAACCTTTTTGTCCATCAGCCGGTCAGTCTTTCAGTTTTTGAGCGTGCTCACTTCGTTCGCAGTCGTCGGGCGGGCGGGCCTCCCCCGGCGTGCTATAATGCGCGGCATGGACCTGCTGCCGGGATTTCTGGATGTAATGCGGCGACTCGACGCCTTCCGCGATGGGCCGCGCCGGGTCGTGGTGGGGGTGTCGGGCGGGCCGGACTCGCTCGCGCTGCTGCACCTGTTCGGGCGGGCGCGCGCTCCGCTGGGCGTCGACGTGCTGGCCGCGCACCTCGATCACCGGATTCGGGGGGAGGAAGCGGAGGCCGACGCGCGCTACGTCGCGCGGGTGGCGGAGGAATGGGGCGTCCCGCACCGCGTCGAGCGGATGGACGTGCCCAAACTGGCCGAATCGCGCGGGCTGTCGCTGGAGGAGGCCGCGCGGCAGGCGCGCTACACGATGCTGGCGCAGGCCGCCGCCGCGTTCGGGGCGGAGGTGATCGCCGTCGGGCATAACGCTGGGGATCAGGCGGAAACGGTGCTGATGCACCTGCTGCGGGGCGCGGGGCTGGCCGGGCTGAGGGGGATGACCCCCATCACGCCGCTGTCGGATTATCACCTGCTCGAACCTGCTGGGGGAGATATGCGGCTGATCCGCCCGCTGCTGGGCGTGACGCGCGCCGAGATCGAGGCGTACCTCGCTGAACAGGGCGTCGAGCCGCGCTTCGACCGCTCGAACCTCGACAGGACGTATTTCCGCAACAAACTGCGCCACGACCTGCTGCCCTATCTGGACGAGATCGTACCCGGATTGCGGGAGCGGCTCGTCCGCACGGCGGAGGTCCTGCGGGCGGATTATGAGATCGTCGAGGCCGAGGTCAACCGGGCGTGGAACGCGGTGATCCGCGAGGAAACGGCGGAGCGGATCGCGTTCGACGCGGAGGTGTGGCGGGCGCTGCCGCTCGCGATCCAGCGGGCGGTGATCAGGCGGGCGGCCTACGCGCTGCGCCCGGCGCTGCGAGACGTGACGTTCGAGCACGTCGAGGGGGCGGTGGAGATCGGGCGGGAGGGGGAGACGGGTGCGGAGGCGACCCTGCCGGGCGGGCTGGCGCTGCGCGTCGAATACGATGTGATCGCCGTCGCGGCGGAGGGGGCCGATCCGCCTGCGCCGGACTGGCCGATGCTGCCGCCGGGAACGAGCATCGATCTGCCGGGACCGTGCATCGCAACCCTGCCGAGCGGGGGCTGGCGCTTCGAGCTGAGCGCATACGACGGCGCGCGCAGCGGGCCGGACTGGCGGGCCGTGTTAGACGATCGATGGGCCGCGCTGATCGACGCCGAAGCGGCGGGGTCGTTCACCTTGCGGACGCGACGGCCCGGCGACCGCATCCACCTGATGGGGCTGGGCGGGTCGAAGAAGGTGAGTGAGTTCATGATCGACCAGAAAATCCCAGCCGCGTGGCGCGACCGGCTGCCGCTGCTGGTCGCGGGCGATCGGGTGGCGTGGGTGTGCGGCTGGCGGGTCGACGCGCGGTTTGCGGTCGGACCGGAGAGCGGGGCGATCTGGCTGGCGCGCTTCGTGCGGACAGACGAAAAGGCGGCCCCCTGAGAACAGGGGCCGCCCACTGCGGCCAGTTAAGCTATCCCAATTACTCGGCGGGGGTTTCCGGCTCGCCCTCCGGCGCTTCCTCGACCGGCGTGAAGCTGCTCGCCATGCGCTCCAGCGCGTCGCTCAGGCTGCGCAGCGCCGTCACGGTCGCCTTGCGGACCTCGTCCGCGACCTTGCCGCTCTTCACGTCGGAGGCGGCCTTCTGCACGCCTTCCTCGACGCGCTGTCCGGTATCCGAGGCGCGGATGTCCTTGATCGACTTGTTGACCTCGGTCGCGAAGCGATCCATGCCTTCCTTGATGTCATTCTGCAACTGAACACGCTCCTCGCTTTGCCACGCGGCCTCAAGCGCCTCGCCGAACCGCTTGCCCAGCGCGGCCAGCTCGGCCACGAGGTCGGTTTTCTCCTCGGCGGGCTGTTCGTTCTCAGGGATGTCGTAATGCCCGTTGGTTCCTTCGTCAACCACCGTTGTATCTCCTTAGTTGATTCACTATCCGTCAGTCACGCTACTATGTATTACGTGCAAGCGGCGGGTAAGGTTGCGCGGAACCGGCCTTGCAGACGTTTTATCGGCAAACGAAGACACGGCGCGTGGAGCGCCGTGCCGGGCTGTTCTCTCAGTTAGATGATGCAAGCGCACGATCAGCGGAGCGATAAGCGCCCGATCTCACCCTTCACCTCGGCGATAAGCTGCGTCACGGGGATGTCGCGCGGGCAGGCCGAGGTGCAGTTGTAGACCGTGCGGCAGCGCCACACGCCGTCGCCCTGGCTCAGGATGGCGAGGCGCTCACCGGCGGCCTCGTCGCGGCTGTCGAAAATGAAGCGGTGCGCCTGCACGATGGCCGCCGGGCCGACGTACGTGCCGTTGGCCCAGAAAGACGGGCAGGACGTAGTGCAGGCCGCGCACAGGATGCACTTCGTCGCCTCGTCGTAGCGCTCGCGCTCGGCCTGTGACTGGAGACGCTCTTTTTCGGGGGGCGGATCGTCGTTCACGAAGTAGGGCATCACCTGACGGTAGTGCTCCATGAACGGCTCCATGTCGACGATCAGGTCTTTGATGACGCGCAGGCCGAGGATCGGCTCAATCTGGATGCGCCCGCTCTCGCCCTTCACGAAGTCCTTGACGAGTGACTTGCAGGCCAGCGAGTTCACGCCGTTGATGCGCATCGCGTCGGAGCCGCAC
The DNA here is from genome assembly GCA_964637665.1 of uncultured Anaerolineae bacterium. Taxonomy (GTDB): domain Bacteria; phylum Chloroflexota; class Anaerolineae; order Aggregatilineales; family UBA3940; genus CAZWUX01. The sequence continues at coordinate 6,861 of CAZWUX010000138.1, read as the reverse complement.
ACGCCGTGCGCGCATGACCGCCGGAACGACAGCGTGCCGTCGATCTCCCACTTGACGCGGTGCATCAGGTCGAGCACGCGCTCCACAGGCTCGACATCGTGCAGCGTGTACTCGGCCCAGTAGGGCTTCTCGTCCTGTTCCGGGTTGTAGCGCCGGATGCGCAGGGTAACGTCCATCAGTAAACGCGCTCCTTCGGTTCGTACTTCGTGATGACGACGGGCTTGTAGGTGAGCGTGATCGATCCGTCGGGCGCGCGGTGGGCGAGCGTGTGCTTGAGCCAGTTCTCGTCGTCGCGCTTCTGGTGATCGTCGCGGGAATGCGCGCCGCGACTCTCCTGGCGGGCCAGCGCCGACACTGCCGTGATCTCGGCCACGTCGAGCAGCGCGCCCAGCTCCCACGCCTCCAGCATGTCGTGGTTGAACACCTGCCCCCGGTCGTCGATGTGCAGGTCGGTACGGTAGCGCTCTTTCAGGGCGCGGATGTCCTCGACGGCCTGCGCCATGCCCTCCTCGGTGCGGAACACACCGACGTGGCGCGACATCGTCTGCTGCATCGCGTGGCGGAGGTCGGCGGTGCGCGATCCGCCGTTCGCGGTGCGGATGCGCTCAAGCTCGGCGGCGATCTGTCCGGCGGGGTCGTCGGGCAGCGGGATCAGATCGGCCCCCTTCGCATACTCGGCCAGCGCCCTGCCGCCGCGCCGACCGAACACGACGAGGTCGACCAGCGAGTTCGTGCCGAGCCGGTTCGCGCCGTGCACGGAGACGCACGCGCACTCGCCCGCCGCGTACAGGCCGGGCATGACGGTGTGCTCCGCGTCGAGCACGACCTCTGCGTGCTCGTTGGTGGGGATGCCGCCCATGCCGTAGTGCGCGGTCGGCTGGACGGGCATCGGCTCCACGACCGGGTCGACGCCGAGATAGGTCCGGCAGAAGTCGAGGATGTCGGGCAGCTTCGTCTCGATGTACTCGCGGTCGATGCGCCGGTCCTCGCCCGCCTCGGCGAGGTAGTGGTTCACGGTTTCGGGCCGCAGGTCGAGGTGGACGTAGCTCTTGCCGTTGATGCCGCGCCCGGCCTCGATCTCCAGATAGATCGCGCGCGAGACGACATCGCGGCTGGCGAGGTCCTTGATATGCGGGGCGTAGCGCTCCATGAACCGCTCGCCCTCGCTGTTGATCAGCACGCCGCCCTCGCCGCGCACGCCCTCGGTGATCAGGATGCCCAGCCGGTAGATGCCCGTCGGGTGGAACTGGAAGAACTCCATGTCCTCCATCGGAACCCCGCGCCGGAAGAGGATCGCGTTGCCGTCGCCGGTCAGCGTGTAGGCGTTCGACGTGATCTGCCAGACCTTGCCCCAGCCGCCCGTCGCGAACAGCATCGCCTTCGCGTGGAAGATGTGAAGCTCGCCCGTGCCAAGCTCGACGGCGACGACGCCCGCCGGGCGACCGTCGTTTATGATCAGGTCGACGACGTGGAACTCGTCGAAGAACGTCACGTCGTTTTTAATGCACTGCTGGTATAACGTCTGCAAGATCATGTGCCCGGTGCGGTCGGCGGCGTGGCAGGCGCGTCGGACCGGCTGGCCCGTCTCGTTGTTCGTGTGGCCGCCGAAGCGCCGCTGCGCGATCCGCCCTTCCTCCGTGCGGTCGAAGGGCAGGCCCATGTGCTCCAACTCGTAGACCACGTCGATGGCCTCCTGGCACAGCACGTCGACGGCGTCCTGATCGGCCAGATAGTCCGACCCTTTCACCGTGTCGAAGGCGTGCCACTGCCAGTGGTCCTCCTCAAGATTACCGAGCGCCGCGCCGATGCCGCCCTGTGCCGCGCCCGTGTGGGAGCGCGTCGGGTAGAGCTTGCTGATCACCGCCGTTTTGACCTCGTGCGAGGCGTAAAGCGCGGCCATCAGGCCCGCGCCGCCCGCGCCGACGATCAAGGCGTCGTACTGGTGCGTTTTCATGCGTTCGTCTTTCTCGTTTTCAGGAGCCGCCAAAAGGTGTGCCGACGAGGGCGATCGTGCCGAGGGCCAGAATACCCAGCAGCAGGAGGGTGGCCCCGACCTTGAACACGCGGTTCAGGCCATCGTTATGCACGTAGTCGTTGACGACGTAGAGCAGGCCCCGGTAGCCGTGAATCCCGGCGAACCACAACAAAAATGCGTCGTAAATGCGCCATCCGATGAACGACCAGCGCGTGGTGACGACCCATTCGTGGTTGATGTCAGCCACGCTGTTGATCAGGTGGACGATGGCGAGGTGCCCGAAGGCCAGCGGGATCAACAGGACGCCCGACAGGCGCATGTAGCGCCACCAGAACGCCTCGCTTTTGTTCGTCTCGATGGGGCGAGCCGCGCCCGCCCGTTCGTAAGTCTGTTCCTGGGTTGCCATCTGCTGCTCCGTCCTGTATCCGGTCAGCCTGCTAGGATGTCCAGAATGTGCCCGCCCATGATGAGGAACACGGGGATGTACAGCGCCGTGACGAGCGCGAAGGCGCCGAGCGTCATCGCGCGCTGGTGACGCCACAACTGGGGCCGCCAGTCCATCAGCGCGATACGCAGCCCGTTGACGCCGTGATAGATCACGGCCAGCATCAGGAAAAGCTCGCCGATCAGGAACGGCACCGACTTATACAGCGCGATGGCGTGCTCGTACCCGTTCGGCCAGAAATACACGAACGAGGTGTCGACGACGTGGATCATAAAGAAAAGCAGCGTGCCCAACCCGGCCAGACGGTGGCCGATCCAGGCAAGCTGCCCTTCCTTACCCCGGTAGCGGAACGCATCCCGGATGGTTGTGACGAGGGCTGACATGACTCCATTCCTTCTGGCTCAGGGTGGGCGCGGCCCGCGTCCCCGGCGGGTTCATCATGCCGGTCGTGAGGCGCATCCCTGCCCGATGGACGGGAGAAAAAAATCGCACAGGCCGGTGGGAGGCATCAGGCGGTTCTTCGCACTGCCCGATCCCGGCGCGGGAGTCAATCCCCATAACAGCAAAAAGGGTGATTGACTCACAGACGCAAATCCACAGGGATTTGCGCAGGCTGCCCGATAACTCTCAACGTTTTATTAATGACAATAATTACTGTCAAGTATATCGATTTGTGAAGAAACACGCCAAGCCGGGCAGCGCCGGGAGGCGAACCACCAGCGGGTCGGGCGGCCTTATGGAGATGGTAGAAGGGCGCGCTTTCAGCCGGACCACGAGCGGCGCTGGCGGGCGAACATCCACTCGCCGTCGCGCCAGTCGACGCGGTAGATCCAGCCCTCGCCGCTGAACGTCCCCAGACGGCACTCGAAGCTCACCAGCCCGGTGCCGTCGTAGGGCAGGTCCTCAGGGTAGATGATGCTGATCGTGCCGCTGCGCCCGCGCGTCGATTGGCCGGGGCGCGGGGGCGCGGTCCGGCGGCGCAGGGTCGGCCCGTACCAGCTGTACTCCCAGATGCCAACCGGCTCGCCGGCGGTCTGCTGCCGCTCCGGCGGCGTAGCGCCCATGTAGCGGCGGACCATGATCGTGCAGCGCTCCGGCACGCGGCCCTCGCCGAGATATTGATCGAGCATCAGGTGCTCGATGGCGACCCGCACGATCAGGAATTGCAGCAGGTCGTCGGTCTCGTCGGCCACAAGCTGGCGGTGGGTCCAGTACACCGGGGAGAGCCGCTCGGGCGGCGGCTCAGGCGGGGTAGCGGGCGGGTTCATGAACTGCTCGGCCCGCTCGTCCATCAGACCCAGCCCCCACTGGGCGGCATCGCGCACGCGCGGATCGGGGTGCTCGCACAGTTCGTCGAGCGTCATGCGCTCCGTCTCCGAGCCGATCACACCCAGCGCGCGCGTCGCGACGATCTGGAGCGCCGGGTCTTCGAGAAGCTCCAGAATTTCGGGAAGGGCGAGCAGCCGACCGGAGTTCGCCAGCGCCATGATGCCCTCGCCGAGCGTGCGCTCGGCCAGCATCCGCGAGGCGGAAGTGCGGTGATCGCGTTCCTCGTAGACGCGCTGGCGCGCATCGTAGACGAGGTCGCGCAGCGGCTCGACGGCCAGCTCGTTCGGGTGGGCGTTGAGCAGCCGCGCCGCACCGAGCCGCTTCTCCCAGTCGCCCGATTCGAGATAGGGGATCAGGGCCTCGGCAAGGCTGTAGCGATCCACCGGCATGTACTTATTCGCCAGAACGCGCAGCGCGTCGAGCGCCGCTCTGGTCGCATGGGCCGGATGCTCGCACAGGTACTCGACGACGGCATCCAGCGCCTCGGCCTCGCCGACGGCGGACAGCCGTTCGAGCGCCCGCTCCTGTTCGTCTTCCGACCCATAGCGGAGGTTATCCAGCAGTTCGGCCTGCGTGCGATCGTCTGAACCTGGCAGTATGGACATGGCCCTCATCCCCTTAAAGGGAACTGCAACCTGCTTGCGTGGGCAGCAAACGGTCTAGCGTAAATGGCAAACCGCAGGGCGGTTTGCTTGTTACTCCATCAGGGCTTCGCCCTGAGGAGCCTGCGGCTCCGCCATTCATCCCCCACCAGAGGTGGGGGCTTTCTGGATATGGAGTAAATTCTCGATGATCGCGGTAGCGAACTCGGACGTTTTTACCTCGGTCGCGCCTTCCATCTGGCGGGCGAAGTCGTAGGTGACGATCTTCTGCTTGATCGTCTCCTGATACGCCCGCTGGATCAGGTCAGCGGCCTCCCACCACTTCATGTATTCTAACATCATAACGCCTGAAAACAGCAGTGAACCGGGGTTCACCTTGTCCATATCGGCGTATTTCGGCGCAGTGCCGTGCGTGGCCTCGAACAGCGCGACAGCGTCGCCGATGTTTGCTCCCGGTGCGATGCCCACCCCTCCAACCTGCGCTGCGACGGCATCGGAGATGTAGTCGCCGTTCAGATTAGAGGTCGCCAACACCTCGTGCTCGGTGGGCCGGAGCAGCAGGTGCTGGAAGATAATGTCGGCGATGCGGTCTTTGATCACGATCTTATCTGCGGGCCGTTCGCCGTCATAGCGCTCCCACAACTCGTCTTCTGTTATAGTGTAATCGCCAAATTCCTCGGCGGCAACCTCATAACCCCATTTTCGGAACGCGCCCTCGGTGAACTTCTGAATGTTCCCCTTATGGACGAGCGTCACGGCGGTGCGGCCCCGGTCGATGGCGTACTGGATGGCCTTGCGGACAAGCCGCTTCGTGCCGAACGCGCTGATCGGCTTGATGCCGATCCCGGCCCCCTCGTGGAACACAGCGCCCATCTCCTCGCGGAGGAAGCGGGCCACCTTTTCGTTCTCCGGCGTCCCGGCCTCGTACTCGATCCCGGTGTATACGTCCTCCGTGTTCTCGCGGAAGACGACCACGTCGACCTTCTCCGGCTCCTTGAGCGGGCTGGGGATGCCCTCGTAGTAGCGCACCGGGCGGACGCAGGCGTACAGATCGAGCACCTGCCGCAGGGTGACGTTCAGGCTGCGGAAACCACCGCCGACGGGCGTCGTCAGCGGGCCTTTGATACCGACGTAAAACGCCCGCATCGCGTCGAACGTCTCCTCCGGCATATAGTCGCCGCCGTAGACACGGGCCGCCTTCTCGCCCGCGTAGATCTCCATCCACACGATGCGGCGCTTGCCCCCGTAGGCCGCCTCGACCGCCGCATCCCAGATGCGTTTGGACGCGCGCATGATGTCCGGGCCAATGCCGTCGCCCTCGATGAAGGGAATGATGGGGGTGTCGGAGATGTTCAGATTGCCGTTCTCAACGGTGATGGGGTCGCCCTCATCTGGTACGACGATGTGTTCGAAATTCACTACCGGCTCCTCCTGCGAGAGCTACGGGTCGGAATCATATCGGGTGGATGGCAAACCGCTTCGCGGATTTGCTTGATACTCCATACTGGAAATGGAGTAGTTATCTTATTCGCCGCGATTATACCACAGCCCGATCCGGTTGGAAGCGGGGAAATGTCCGTAATTGCAGAACCGCCGCTGCGAACTTAACCGCGCCCCTTTTTCCGGCCCTTGCGGCGCGTCTCATCCTGGCTGCCCCGGAAGTCGAGCAGGACGGGCGTGCCGGGGAACGGGTGGTGATCGCGCAGGCGGTTCTCAATGTAGCGGGCGTACGAAAAGTGGAGCAGCTTCGGATCGTTGATGTGGATCACGAACTTCGGCGGGTCGACGGAGACCTGACTGCCGTAGCGGATCTTAAGCTGCCGTCCGGCTTTGGCGGGAGGCGGCTGGCGCATCACGGCGTCGCGCAGCACACGGTTGACCTCGGCGGTCGGGACGCGCTGGAAGCGGGTCTCCCATAACTCATTTGCGAGCGGCAGCAGGCGGCTCACCCGCTGGCCGGTGAGCGCGGAGACGTACACAATCGGCGCGTAGGGCAGGAACTTCAGCCGGTCGCGGATATGCCCGTCAAACTCCTGCACGGTGTAAGTGTCCTTCTCGACGAGGTCCCACTTGTTGACGATGATGATGACGCTTTTCAGCTCGTCGAGCACGTAGCCCGCGATGTGCGCGTCCTGCGAGGTGATTCCGTCCTGCGCATCGAGCAGCATGAACACAACGTCTGCCCGCTGGATGGCTTTGAACGCTCGCAGCACACTCCACCGCTCAACCGTGCGCTCGATCTTGCCACGACGGCGGATGCCCGCCGTGTCGATCAGCGTGATCGGCTCCCCCTCCCACGTCACCTGGGTGTCAATCGAGTCGCGGGTTGTCCCTGCCACCGGGCTGACGATCACCCGATCCTCGCCCAGCAGTTTGTTGAGCAGGGAGGATTTGCCCACGTTCGGACGCCCGACGATGGCGATCTTGAGCGATTCGTCCTCCTCGTCGAACGATTCGAGCACCGTGTGGGGCATCGCCTCGACGACGGCGTCGAGCATATCCCCCACCCC